>JBDSHC010000087.1:0-11111 GCA_039918675.1 Devosia sp. | reverse complement strand
TCGGCCGCGCAGGAACCTTGAACTTGGGCTCCACCGTGTCGGCCCGACAGATACTTGCGGATGGTGTTGCGCGACAATCCCGTGCGCCGCTCGATCTCCCGGATCGGCATCCCCTCACGAAAATGCCGGCGCCGGATGACGCTCAATAGCGCCATGTCGATCACTCCTCTATCCCCCGGCCAACAGCCAAGGGAGGATCAAAACATGGGGCAAATCTCAGTGAAAAATGCTGCCCCTAGAGGGTCAGATCTCAGTGGCAATCAACAGCCAGGCGGTTTTTTGGCCTGATGGCCCGGAACAGGTGCAGGTGAAACTTGATCCGAAAGCCCGCGAAGGAAGGGCGCAGCGACCGCTGCACTTAATAGGATGTGAACTACCCCGGCCCAAGGTCATGTCCGGCGTTTTGCTGGTACTTTCAATGGAGGGGCCTGTGTCGTCTAAAGTTCGCGCGGCTTCTGCGCCTATGAAATCGATCGGCGCAGAGTCGGGCTATACCTCCCTCCGTGACGATTTCGAGAAGCTTTTGACCGCCAGCGACCGGGTGCAAGGCGAACTGGGTGATCGCCTTGCGGCCTTGAGCGAGATCATTGAGGAACGAAACCTTCTTCACGCTCTGATCGACCAAGTTCCGGACCAGCTCTTTATCAAGGACAAGTCATTGCGGTTCTTGGTCGCCAACAACGCGGTCGTTAGCGACAAGACGTTTCTTGATGGACAGCCCATGTCGGCCGCCGCGCTGATCGGCAAGTCCGACTTCGACCTCTTCCCAGCTGAGATTGCGCAGAGGTTCGCCGATGCCGAGCTTGAGATTATGCAGTCGGGCGATCCGGTCACAACCGACATGCGCGAGAACATCGACGGCAAGGGTTGGTCCAAATGGGTATCGATGACCAAGGTACCCATCCGCAACGACAAACATGAAGTCATCGGCCTTTTGGGCGTGGGTAGGGATGTGACCTCGCGAAAGCAGGCCGAGGAGCGGGTTCAGTTTCTCGCACATCACGACTTTCTTACAGGCCTCCCCAATCGCGCCCTCTTCGCCGACCGTCTCGGCCAAGCGATCCTCGCTTCCCGTCGCGATGGCGGTCGCCTTGCCGTAGTTTTTTGCGACCTCGATCGCTTCAAAATGGTCAATGATAGCCTCGGCCACCTGGCGGGCGATACGCTGCTGACAATTGCTGCCGGCCGCATGGTCGGATGCTTGCGCTCAACTGATACTGTAGCTCGACTTGGTGGGGATGAGTTCGTGATCCTGCTTAACGATGTCGGCGAGGGCCCGGACGGCGTGATGCGTACCATCGAGAAGGTCCGGAGCAGCTTGTCGGAGAGGGTAGACGTCCTAGGTCAGGAGTTCACCGTCACGACAAGCATTGGTGTGGCGACGTTCCCTGACAATGGCCATACCGCCGAAGAATTGCTCACTGCTGCCGACGCCGCGATGTATCGGGCAAAAGAGTTGGGACGCGACAATGTGCAGTTCCACTCCTCCGTCGTCACGACCAGCGCGGCAAGCAAAAGGCTGCAGTTAGCCGAAGGGCTGCGACGAGCGCTGGCAAACGATGAGTTCGTGTTGCACTACCAGCCGCAGATCGATCTCAAGAGTGGCAAGATATTCGCGGTCGAAGCGCTGATCCGATGGCAGCATCCAGAACTGGGCCTATTGAGCCCCGACGCCTTTATCGGGCTTGCGGAGGAGACGGGCCTCATTGTTCCAATTGGCCGCTGGGTGATCAAACAGGCCTGCGCTCAGAACGCTGTGTGGCAAGCAGAAGGCATGCGTCCGATAGCGGTTTCAGTAAACGTTTCTGCCCGACAATTCGGCAACAACGGCCTAGTGGACGACGTCCGCCGCGCGCTCGAGCAGAGTGGTCTTGCAGCCAGCTACTTGGATCTTGAACTGACCGAAAGCATGATCATGCAGGATCTCGGTCAAGCTATCAAAACCATGAAAGACCTCGAGGCCTTGGGTGTCCGTTTGTCGATCGACGATTTTGGAACCGGCTATTCCAGCCTCAGTGCCCTAAAGAGTTTCCCTATCGCGCGGCTGAAGATCGATCGCTCGTTTGTTGCCGGCCTCTCAAGCGACGAGGGAGATCGTGCTATTGCAACGGCCGTCATTTCGCTCGGTCAAAAACTCAATCTGCGCGTGATAGCCGAAGGTGTCGAGTCTGACGAACAGCTCAAGTTCCTCACCGACAATGGGTGCGACGAGGTCCAGGGGTTCAAGTTTAGCAAGCCCATCGCTCCCGCCGATGTGGTTGCGCTGATGAAGAGACAAGTGTCCTAGTCGGCGGGCGAGTAAAATGCAGCGTGCGATCAGATCCGGCGCATGTCCAGTATCCCACGTTAGAGCAGCACCCCGCAATTGTGGGTTGACCGCATCTCATACCAACTGAGCGGCATCTTGTGCAAAGGAACCGGTCCCGCCCGGCAGGCGATCGAGCTGCATCGCAGTTACCATTCCGTCAATGACCGCCACTACGGGGAGCTGGTCTCCCCATAGTGCCGATAAGAATACCGTTCTTCTTCCCACTCCGCACCATCCGCCGACAAACGGAAATGACGGCCTAACGCAGGGTCTTGAAGGTCGTTTCGGTGAGCAACAAGAAGATCGTCTGGACCTGACCGAGCAACCGCTGCTGTCTGACCAGCAATCGCTGGGCTTTACCGATGTCGGTATCCTGCATAAACACTACGGGCGGGGACCATGGCTGCACTCGATACCGATGCTGCGCAAGATTTCAGAGGCATCCAGGGTGGGGCTCGCCGCATCGGTTGGCTCGCCCCGGGCGCAAGTGGCCGGGGTGCCGAGCATCTATGACGGCAAGACTAAGCGATGCGCTCTTCTAGACCTCGGATCAATGGCGGCTTGTGCGCTACGATGAGTCCGAGTATCGACCGCGCAGAACGACCGCGTGCATGGTGATGCGCGAACTCGCGACGTTCATCATGCCAGTCGAGTCAGTCAGTTCATAACGTCCCGATTGTAGGGAGAATATCGACGCATCGGCCTCGGCGCCGGGCCGAAGCGTACCCAGCTCCAGCCGCCGGATAGCCGCTGCTGGAGCCTCCGTGGTTGCTCGAATTATTTCCGTGAGTGGCATACCGAGCGCAAGAAATTTGGACAAGGTCGTCGCTTGATCGAAGACCGGACCATCGATGTTTAGATCGTGGATGTCCGACGAAATCGTGTCGGGTGCGAAGCCGGCAGCGAGCATGGCGCGGGCGACCTCGAACGAAAACGAACCCATTCCATGGCCGACATCGAACAGCACGCCGCGTTCGCGTGCCTCGAGAATGGCGGGTCTAGGACGGCGGTCGGCAGTGAGGGGCGAGTTGGGAAACGGCCGGAAGCAATGGGTCAGCACGTCACCCGGTCGCAGGCGCGAGACGACCGCCTCATAGGTTGGGGGTGGCTCGTCTATGTGGACCATCAACGGCAGTCCGGTCTCCTCGGCGACCAGCAGTGCGACGTCGAGCGGCGCGATGCCGGAGCCTCCGCTGGCGATACGGCCGACGCGGACCTTGATGCCGACGATCGTGTCGGGATTGGCTCGGGCCACCTCGACTGCATCAACCGGACTAATCATGCGCATGTCGGTGCTCTCGCCGATCATGAGACGTCGCGAAAAGGCAAAGATGCCGGCGAAGGAAACATGAAGATAAGCCAGGATGCGGGGCTCGCTGCGCTCTATGACGTGCTTCAGGAAGCCTTTGTAGTTACCGGGTCCCGCGCTGCCGGCATCGACGAAAGTGGTCACGCCACTGCGCCGTGCCAGTTCGCTCGCATCGACACCTAGCGATGTGCCACCCCAATAGACGTGGGTATGCAAATCGATGAATCCAGGCGAGACGATCTTGCCCGCAAGGTCATGGACCTCCGCGCCGGATGATGTAAGAGCAGGCCCGATGGCGGCCACTTTGCCCCCGGCGAACGCAACGTCGGCCACCGCATCGATACTCTGCGACGGGTCGAGCACGCGGCCGCCCTTGAGGATCAAATCGTAGGTCACAGGCCGCCCCTCAGTCGCCGAGCGGTTCGTCGGCATTGCCGATGGTCGAGCGCAGCAACTCGAGCTTGATCCGCCGCATCCGCTCTTGCGATTCGCGCGGGCGGCTGTAGGCCGTGGCTGCCGCAAGCAGATCGACCGTCGTGAGCAGGGCGTATCGCGAGGCCGTGGGCTTCAGCGCGTTAGGCGCTTCGGGGACATGAACCTCCAGCGCAATATCGGCCAGCTTGGCGAGGCGGCTTTTGGGCTTGGTGATGGCCACGATGAGCGCGCCGTAGCCCTTGGCGATATTGGCAGCATCGACGACGTCGGTGGCATTGCCCGTCGTCGAAACTGCAATAACGACATCCCCCTTTTCAAGCGTCGAGGCGACCATTCGCATCAATTGAGGGTCGGAGGTGTGCGACACCGCGACGCCCAGACGAAAAAAGCGATGTTCTATTTCGGCGACCGCAACGCTGGAGCCGCCACCAACGCCGAAGGCCGCAAGCCTGCCGCAGGCTGCGATGGCGTCTGCCGCTCTTTCCACATCCTCCTTGCGGAGCTGTCCCTCGACCGCGGAGACTGCCCGCCGGATTTCCTGAAAGACCGAGCGCCACATCGCCGGTTGAGCCAGATCCGTACCGGCATGGGGAAGCGGCTCGAGATAGATCCTACCCACGACGAGGCTTTGGGCAAGCTTCACCTTGAGGTCGCGCAGACCCTTGCACCCGACGGCGCGGCTGAAGCGCGTCACCGTTGGCTCGCTGACGCCAGCTTCGCGTGCGAGTTCGCCGCTGCTCGAATGAACGGCGAAGCTGACATCGGCGAGTACAGCGCTGGCGACGCGCAATTCGGCCGGCCGCAGCGAGGACATCGCCTGCTTGATCGCCGCGATGATGTCGTCAGAGCGGTTGCCGCTTTCGGGCACCGGCTCCGGTTGCCTGCGGCGAGTAGGTTCGGAGGTTTTTGGCTTGAGTGCCGGTGCCAAGTCAGGGCCCTTGCTGATGCCGGACACGCGACAATTCACGTTCCGTGTAAGAAACAACCAAACTTGGGCCCGTCCGCAAAGTCAAGTGTTCAGGGCCAATTCAAAAGATCGCTGCACCACTCTTGCAACTTTGAGGAATGCATGAAACTTTCCGACATGCGGAGGAAATTGTCCGCGAGCTCTTGAAAAGAGCGCTGCCGGTGCAGCCGGCGAGCAACGGGAGGGGAACAGAAATGACGTCTTGGATGAGACAAATAATGCGTGGGGCCGCAGCAGCGGCCATGGCCTTGATTTTAGTTTCGAGCGCCAATGCTGCTGGCACGCTGCGCTATGCAGCTGTGAGCGAGCCGGCGCCGCTCGATGTGATGCTGACGACTGCGACCGTGACGCTGACGATCGGCATGCATGTGTTCGAAGGCCTCTATACGATGGACGCGCACAATGAGGCACAGCCGATGCTGGCCGAGGGCGAGACGCTTTCGGATGGCGGCAAGACGATCGTCATCACCCTGCGCAAGGGGGTGCATTTCCACAATGGCAAGGAGATGACCTCCGACGACGTCGTCGCGTCCCTCACCCGCTGGGCGAAATATGGCGTGCGCGGCAAGTTGCTCTTCACCGAGGGTGCGACTGTCGCGGCGAGCGGTCCCTATGAAATCACGATCACGCTGCCTGAGCCGAATGGCGCGTGGAAGAATCTACTCGGCCAGCTCGAGGGTGGCGGAGCCATCTACCCGTCCGAGATCGCCAGCAAGGCCACGGAGACGCCGATCGAGCAGGTCGATTACATCGGCACCGGTCCCTATAAATTCTCGGATTGGCGGCCGAATCGCTATGTCGAGCTGGTGCGCTTCGATGGCTATAATGCCCGCGATGACGCATCCGACGGCTATGCCGGCAAACGCGTTGCCAATTTCGACACCATCCGCTTCATCCCGGTGCCCGACGTCGGTACTCGCGTGAGCGGCATCCAGGCCGGCGACTACGATTATGCAGAGACCATCTCCGGCGACCTCTACGACCAGCTCAGCGGCGACCCATCGGTCGTCGTCCGCAAGAGCGGCGCGCCGCTGTTCGGCCTGTTCTTCATGAACTCCAAGGCCGGCATATTCAAGGACAATTACCCGCTGCGCCGTGCGGTACAGGAAGCTCTCGGCAAGGATGCGGCGCTTCGCGTCTCATTCGGTCCCGAAGCCCTCTGGAATGCCCAGGGCTCTCTCTTCCCGGAGGGCAATTTCTGGCACTCCGATGCCGGCGTCGATGCCTACAATACGCATGACGCCGCCAAGGCCAAGGAGATGGCGGTCGCTGCCGGTTATGACGGCACGCCGATCCGCCTCCTGACGTCGACGAACTACCAGACGCACTTCGACCAGGCGACCGTGTTCGTGAAGCAACTCGCCGAGGCCGGCATCAATGTCCAGATGATCGTCGTCGATTGGGCGACGCTCCTCAAGATGCGCGCCGAGCCCGAGCAGTGGGACATCTTTGTGACCCATCACGGCGTAGCCCCCGACCCGATCCTGATGACGTTCCTCAATGACGGCTATCCCGGCTGGTGGGCGAGCCCGGAGATCACGGCGCTCAAGAAGGAATTCACCAGCACGGCAGACCTCGATAAGCGCAAGGCCGTATGGGACAAGATCCAGGCCCTGTTCTACGAGCAGGTTCCGGCGATCAAGGTCGGCGACGGTTACGCATACGATCTGATGTCGCCGAAACTCGAGGGCATGGGCCCCTCGATGTTCTGGCCGACCTTCTGGAATGCCTCGTTTAAGCCCTAGTCCCCGATGGTCCGGACGCGCCTCGTGTGCGTCCGGACCTCGGCGACTGCCGCCCGACCTGCATCGGAAGTCCGCGAATGTCGTTCTTTGTTCTGAAGCGCGTCACGGCGATGCTGCTGACGCTCTTTTTCGCGTCGATCATCATCTTCGGTTTCATCCATGTGATCCCGGGCGACCCCATCTACGTCATGCTCGGCGATACGGCGACACCGGAGCAGGCGGAAAAAGTCCGCCATAGCCTCGGCCTCGATCAGCCGATCATCGTCCAATATCTGCAATGGGCCCGGCGCGCCCTGACTGGGGATCTCGGCCGCTCGATCTTCTATCAGGCACCCGTCCTAGAAGCGATTGCCGATGGTGCCGAGACCAGCATTCTCCTCGCCTCGATCACCATGGTCTGGGTCCTTCTCATCGGTGTTCCTATCGGCATGATCGCCGCGATGCGTCACGGCTCGTGGCTCGACCAGACCCTGTCTGGCGCCGCAATGCTCCTGGCGTCTGTCCCCACTTTTTGGGTCGGCCTCTATTTCATCCTCATCTTCGCCGCGTGGCTCGGCTGGCTGCCGAGCTCCGGCTATCCCTCAATTTTCGACGAGGGCGGCATAGCCAACCTGCGTTATCTTCTGCTCCCCAGCCTCACGCTGGCGGCACCGAACGCGGCATTGATCCTGCGGCTGACGCGCGCCAGCATGCTCGATGTATCGCGTGAGGATTTCGTGCGCACCGCCCGCGCCAAAGGCATCCGGCCCTGGCGCGTTACCACAAGACACATCTTCCGCAATGCGCTCCTCGCCGTGGTCTCCGCCTTCGGGTTTACCTTTGCTGCCCTGCTGTCGGAAGCCGTGGTGACTGAAACGGTGTTCGCCCTGCCGGGCATCGGCCGACTGGTCGTCCAGTCCATCCTCAACCGCGACTACCCCGTCATTCAGGGGATCGTCCTCGTGGTGGTGGTCATCTACCTCGTGGTCAACCTCATCGTCGATATCTCCTACGGGCTCCTCGATCCGCGGGTGGAGATGCAATGAAGCTCGTCCGCTCCTTGCTCGTCCCTTTTCTTGCACGGCCCATTGCGCTGGCCGGACTGCTGCTGCTGCTGATCGTCCTGCTCGGCGCAATTTTTGCGCCTTGGATCGCGCCCTTCGATCCGGATTCGATGGACCCGATCATCCGCCTCAGCCCGCCCGGCGGTGCTCACTGGTTCGGCACCGACCAATACGGCCGGGATACGCTGTCGCGCGTGATCTACGCTTCGCGCATGGCGCTGCTCGTGGGCGTCGGCGTCGTGGTGTTCGCCCTCATCACTGGCGTGCCGATCGGCGTCCTGTCGGCGCTGTTCCCGCGGCTCGGTCAGGTCCTAATGCGCCTGGTCGACGTGCTGATGGCCTTTCCGTCACTCCTCCTTGCGCTCGGCCTCATCGTCATCCTCGGGCCAAGCGTCGCCAATTCAATCCTCGCAGTCGGATTCGGCTTCCTCACGACCACGACGCGCATCGTTTACGGCCTAACACTGCGCATCCGTTCGGAAACCTATGTCGAGGCAGCACGCAGCATGGGCTCGCGCACTCTTTGGCTGATCACCAAGCACGTCCTCCCCAATCTCATATCGCCGCTACTGGTGCAGGCGAGTTTCATCTTCGCCTTCGCGCAGCTCGCCGCGGCGTCGCTTGATTTCCTCGGCCTCGGCGCCCCGCCGGCCATTCCCAGCTGGGGCAACATGCTGGCGGAGTCGCGGCAGTTCATCACGCGGGCGCCCTGGCTGCTGTTTTTTCCTGGCATGATGATCGTGCTGACGGCGTTCGCCCTCAACATCGTCGGCGACTCCTTGCGCGACCGGCTCGATCCGCGCTTTCGCGAGATGCTGCGGGGTGAAGCGTAATGCTAAACGTCTCCGACCTAACTGTTTCGATCGGTCCAGACGCGGCGCCCGTCGACCTCGTCAGCGGCGTATCCTTCGCGATCGCGCCCGGCGAAATCCTCGGCCTCGTCGGCGAATCCGGATGCGGCAAAAGCATGACCTCGCTCGCCGCGATGGGCCTCCTGCCCAGGCCCGGTCCGCGCATTCGATCGGGCCGCATTTCGCTCGCCGGCGCCGACGTCACGCAGCTCGAGCCGTGGCGGCGGGTCGAGGGCGGACATGGCGCGATGGCGATGATCTTTCAGGAGCCGATGACCTCGCTCAACCCGGTGCGTCGCATCGGCGACCAGATCACCGAGGCCGTGCTGGTGCGCGAGAAGGTTTCGGCCGCAGCCGCCGCAGGCCGGGCGCGTGAATTGCTCGAGCTCGTCCGCATCCCCGATGCTGCGTTACAGCTCGCTGCCTTCCCGCATCAGCTCTCTGGCGGCATGCGCCAGCGCGTGATGATCGCCATCGCCCTTGCCTGTCGGCCGACAGTGTTGATCGCCGATGAGCCGACCACCGCGCTCGACGTCACCGTGCAGTTTCAAATTCTGGGCCTGCTGCGCGAGCTTTGCAACAAGCTCAACATGGCGATACTCTTCATCACGCACGACATGGGCGTCATCGCCCAACTCGCCGATCGCGTCGCCGTCATGTATGCCGGACGCATCGTCGAGACCGCTCCTGCCAAAGAGCTGTTCGGTCGTCCGGCTCATCCTTACACGCGCAGCCTCATGGCCTGCATGCCTATTCGTGGCACTGGCACTGGTAAGCTGCGGACCATCCCGGGGCGGGCCCCGCGGCCGGGTAGCATCAAGATCGGCTGTGCCTTCGCTCCGCGCTGCCCTGACGCCCGAGATATCTGCCACCAGGCTGCACCGCCGCGTCAGGAGATCATGACAGGCCACAATGCGCTCTGCGCGTTCCCTGTCAGCGATGGGAGGCCGCTATGAGCGCCAATACGATCCTCGCGGTCGAAGGCCTGCAGATGGGCTTCGACGTCAGGCGCGGCGGAAAGCGCCAGCATGTGCAGGCCGTCGACGATGTCAGCCTTACCCTCGCGGAGGGCGAAGTTCTCGGCATCGTCGGCGAGTCCGGCTGCGGCAAGACCACCGTCGGCCGCTCGATCATGCGCCTGTCACGTCCCCAGGGCGGTCGCGTGATGTTCCGCGGCACCGATGTGCTTCAGGCCGACGACAAGGGCCTGAGAGATCTGCGGCTCAGCATCCGCATGGTGTTCCAGGACCCTTACGCCTCGCTCAATCCTCGCCGCATGATCGGCGATTCAATCGCTGAGGCCGGCGACATCAACGGCGCCTTCACTGATAGGGTCGACCGCGCGCGGCAGTTGGCCGAGAGTCTGTTCGCCGTCGGGCTCGATCCAAGTCTTGCGTCGCGCTATCCGCACGAGCTGAGCGGTGGCCAGCGTCAGCGCGTCGGCATCGCGCGGGCGATTCTGCCGGTGCCTTCCATCGTCATCGCCGACGAGCCGGTCTCGGCCCTCGATGTGTCGGTGCAAGCCCAGGTGCTGAACCTGCTTATGGATCTCAGGGCCAGGCTCAAGCTCTCGATGATCTTCATCTCGCACGATATGGGCGTTATCAGTTGCGTCAGCGACCGCGTCGCCGTGATGTATATGGGCCGCATCGTCGAGATGGCCCACGCCCGCACCATCCTCGAGCGCCCGCTTCATCCCTACACGCTAGCTCTGATGGCGGCGGTGCCGCGCCCCGACCCATCGCTGCGGATCGAGGGAGCGATCCCCACCGGCGAACCGCCGAGCCAGTTCAACCGCGGCTCCGGCTGCGCCTACGCAACTCGCTGCCCGCTCGCGACCGAAATATGCCGCGCCGAGGTACCGCAATTGAGACCGTTGGGCGAGCGCACGATCGCCTGCCACAATGTTGCCGGCTAATGCCTAAGCTCCGAGCAAGATCGCGATCCAAGCGTATGGGCCAGTCGAATTCTTGATGAAGCGAGCCGGCCGCACGAGGTCGTGCCGTTAGCTCCGTAGCGCTCGCATTGTCGGACGTCATGGCCTCTAAACATACGATCGGCCTGTTCCTCGAGGGGTTCATTGAGACCATACAGAACGCCGATATCGAGGTGAATTAGAGTCTGATCGTCGACGGAGATTGTCAAGGAGAGCGAGCGTGCGCGGAGCGCCGCTTAGCCTACTGCCGTCAGGCAATTCTGGCGAGCGGTCGGACCTCGGATTGCGCTGCCCGGTTCTCTGCATAGGCCGTGGCGAAGGCGAGTGCCGCGACGGGTTTGCCGAACAGCCAACCCTGCCCAAAAGCTACGCCGCGTGACACCAGCGCCCGTCGCTGCTCGTCCTGCTCCACGCCTTCCGCAATAACCTTTAGACCGCGCTCGGTTCCGAGTTCGATGATGTGGTCAATGACCGCCGTCCCAATCGCCCCGTTCGAAATGCCGGCGACGAAGGCTTT
>JBDSHC010000086.1:0-34537 GCA_039918675.1 Devosia sp. | reverse complement strand
ATGGGCGTTGTCGATGCAGTCCATCCAGCCCTTGAGCGTCTCGCGATCCATGTCCTGGTCTTCGAGCGGATTGCCGAACATGCCGAGGGTCGAGATGGTGATGTCTCTATTGCCAATCGCATCGAGCGAGCGCTTGCCCAGCTCAGCCAAATCCTGACCTTCCGTCGTCTGCCAGAAATAGGGCTCAAAACTCTCAAAACCCAAATCAGCGATCTCGCCAATCCGAGACGAGGCAGCGCCACCATTGGCATTGATCATCGTGCCGATGCGGATGGACTTCGCACTGTCGATCATATGAGGACCTCGGGGCCTATCGCCTGCCGGGTCTGTGTGCGTGCGCTCTCGATCGCGGCGAACACCATCGCAAGGCTTTTGATGTTGTCGGCGCCGGCCGTTTCCGGCTGACGCCCTGTATCGATGGCGTTGATGAACTCACCGATGACGCTCTCGTGGCCCCCGATCTGGCTATCGTCGGCCGGCGGGAGCACTTCGAGCGCGGCCAACGGCCGGTGGAAACCTTCATGGCCGTTCACGATGTGCGCGTCGAAGCGGTCCGCGCCGTCCCAGAGCAGCGTGCCGCGGGTCCCGACAATGCGCCACATGCTTTCCCAACTGGTGTTGGCGCCCTCGGCGGCCCATGAACCGCGATAGGTGAACACGACATCGTCGCTGAATTCGAAGATCGCATTGGCCGCCGCGCCATGCGCGTACCACGAGCCGCGCGGATTGCCCTCGTGACTGTAGACGGCGCGCGGGTCTTTGCCTGACATGAACCGTGCCGCATCGAAGGTGTGGATGGCCATATCGAGCAGCAGCACATTCCGCATCTCGTCGCGGAAGCCGCCGAAATGTGCGCCGATGAAGAAGTCTGCGTGGAGCGCGGTCAGTTCGCCAAGCGCTCCGCTCTCGATCATCCGCCGGATGCGCCGAACGCCGGACACGTATCGGCGGTTTTGTACGACCGCATGCACCTTGCCGGTGTCGCTGGCGAGTTGAACAAGTTGCCGGGCTTCCTTGAGCGACGACGCCATCGGCTTCTCGGAAAGGACGTGAGCGCCGTATTCGAGCGCCGCCGTAACCACACCGAACCGCGCGCTGGGGACGACGACGTCGAGGACAATATCGGGTTTCACGATGGACAGGATCGAACCCAAGTCAGTGCTGATCTGCACGCCCTTGAGCTCGGCATCGTCCCGCAGGCGGATCGCCGCATTGGCATTGGTGTCGACAAGGGCGGCGATCGTGAGCTCATTGGCAAGCGCCGGCCCGCTCAAGGCCTGCACCCAGCCTCGGGCCATGCTTCCGCATCCCACCAAAACGGCACGTCTCACGAAATCCCCCAGCATTCATTTTTTGTTCGCAAGCGCTTTCGGCTTAAGCGCAAGCGCTTGCGATTTCTCCGCAAGCGGTTGCGACGCTATGATTTCTCTCAAGGACGTGTCAATAGCGTCGCAGTGAGGGAGATGTCACAATGCGAGGTCTGGCTCGTCTGGCCAAAGAGCTGGGCATGTCCCCCGGAACAGTTTCGCGCGCCTTGAACGGCAGACCCGAGGTTAGCGAAGCCACTCGGGAACGAGTGATAAAGGCGGCCAAGAAACTCGGATACGCTCCCAATCAGGCGGCACGCGCCCTTGCCCTGGGGGCCACGCGCTCGGTCGGTTTCATGATGGATCTCGACCTCGAGACGGCGGCCAGCAGCGAGTACTTCTTCATGGGCGTGTTCGACGGGGTGCAATCCGTCCTCACCCAACACAATTTCGATCTGCTGGTGCTGCCGCGGCCAACCAAGGAAGACTCGGTCAGCTACCTCCAGCGCTATGTCGCGCGTGGTGTGTTCGATGGAATGATCCTTGCCGCAACCCAGCGCACGGATTTTCGCATCGAGTTGCTGCAATCGGCTGGAATACCTTTCGTCACGCTCGGCCGGAGCCAGTCGGGCAGCGACTATCCCTGGATCGATCTCGATTTCGAGGGCGTGGCACATGCGGCCGTGGACCGCTTCGTCGCGGCGGGACACAAGCGCATCGCCATCACGCTGCCGGTCGACAACATCAATTTCGGTCCCATCTTCGAGGCCGCGTACCGGCAGGCGCTCGAGCGCAATGGCATTGCGTTCGACCCTGCTTTGACCTTCCGCACCAAACGCAGCGATGTGGCGGGCTATGGTCTCGTCGATGAGCTGTTGGCCACACCCGACCCGCCGACAGCGGTGCTGCTAATCTTTGAGACCATCGCAATCGGGATCTATCGGAGGCTTGCCGAGCTTGGTCGGCACCCGGGACGCGACCTTGCGATTATCGGCTTTCGCGATGAACCGGCGGTGCGGTCGCTGACGCCGTCGCTGACCTGCTTCAGCGCGCCCCTGCACGACCTTGGCGAGGACCTTGCGAGTGCCCTGCTCGCCCGGATCGCCAATCCGAACGATCCATCGTCGCCGCCGCCAATCCGGAAGCTGGCGGCGCTGCAGTTGCGCTCGGGCGATAGCGGCTGACGCCATTCGTGCCGAGTTGCTAGCCCTTGACGGCCCCTTGCAGCAGAGCGGTACGAACTGCTTTGGAGGACCAAGAACCGTGCGATCGTCGGCGCGAGGATCAGCATCGAGCCTGCATAGAGAAGCGGGAGAGGTTCTGGTTGCGATGCCGCTCGTCTCGCTCGTCTCGCGCGCCTCGATCTAGCGGCGGGATCGCCGGCTATTGGACCCGGAACAGCGTCCGATAGTCTGTCGGGGTTAGACCGACATACTTCTTGAACACGCGCGAGAAGTATTGCGACGAATGGAACCCGTTGTCGATGCCGATGGCGGTGATTGAATCCGCCGTCTTTGTCAGCCGTTCGCAGCAGCGCTTTATGCGCACACGCTGGCGGTAGTCGTTGGGTGCCATACCCACTTCATGCGTGAAGAGACTGTAGAGCCGGCTCTTGCCATAGCCGAGCCGACGCGCGACCTCTTCGATGTTCTCGTCACGATCGGCATCGTCATCGGCTGTTTCACGCAGCATCGCTGCGGCTCTTCGCACGAGACGGCTCTGCGCCCCGGAATCGCGGCCCGAGCTGCAGACTTCCCACAGTGAAGTAACGAGCGAGTACACGCGCGAGCGCACCTCGGCCATGATGGGCGCCGAGCCGATGAGGAGACGTTCGTCCACAAGGCGCGCGCAGAGTTCCCCCAGCATACGATGGCTGCTCTCGGGCAGATCGACCGGCCGCTCATGCCCTTCGGCCATCTGAAACAGAGCCTCGACTTCGGAGCCAAGGAACAGCCGCGCCTTGTCGACCGCATCCTCGACCGGCTTGAAGACCAGCCAGAGGAGACGGCAAGGCGTATAGACGCCGTTGGCAATGCGGTGGCGGCGGCCGGCGGGAATGATCAACGCCTGGCTACCAGTGGTCATCGAGAAATGATCCTCAGGCAAATCCCAGCAGGCCTCGCCCGATTGCATGAAGACAATCTCGATGCCGCCATGCTCTTCCCAAGAATCCGACGTCGGTACGGCGCTGCGAAACTGGTAGTAGCCGAAGAACGCAATTTCAGGGATGCCGAAATCGGCGCCCGTGAAGGTTGGCTGCTGGCCCAGCAGATTCGACCCGATCATGCCCCGCCCCGCTCGATCTCGGACTTCCGCGACGGTGCCCCGTGCATGACGCTCCCCCGCCTTCGGTCAGACCGTAGCAAGATCGGGAAGAGCCCGCAAACTGAGCGCCGGAGCCTTGAGCTCGAGGACATCGCCGCCGGACAGGACCATTGCCGCGAAATCGAGGCCGTCGGCGCGGCTGGTCGCGGGGACGCTCTTTCCATTCAGCGTCGCCGTCGCGCCGCCGCCGTCAAGTGGCAGCCCCAGATTGTTGAGATGAAGATCGCCGCCGAGGATCTCCAGCCGCGCGACACCGCTGGCAAGTTCGACCGTGCCATATGCATTGGCGCCGGACCAGAAGCTGCGGAACGCTCCCGCTCGCTGCACGCGCGGGGCGAAGCCAATGTGGCCGCGGGTGGCGTCGAAGGTGAACCCTGCAAGGACGATCATGGCGCCCCAACTCGCCATCGAGCGCGCATAGTTCGATCCACACTCGATTTCGTTCCAGGGGTTGCGCTTGCCGCCATCATAGCGGTTACGCACGCCGGCGGTCACGGCGATACCCTCATAGACCATGCCATAGGCCATCAGCAGCTGCGCCAGGGCGTACTCCATGCCGTGCATCGTCTCCTGCGCGTAGGGGACGGGCACCGCTGGCTTCACGGCACCTTCCAGCCATGTCGTGATCACGGCGCCTGCCTCGTCGTCGAGGCCGAAGACGCGGCATGGGTTGTAGATGTCGCCCAGCCGCTGCTTGAAATTGTTGGCGTAGATCGTCTCTAGGCTGGTAGTCACCTTCTGCCGGTCCAGCACATCGCCGAGTCCATAGAGCGTCGCGTGCCACTGGCCCAGCGCCTGGTCGATGATGCAGCCGCCGCCGATCTGATACTTCAGTTCCTTATGCTCTTCGCTCCAATAGAGCTGCTCGACCGTATCGCCGAGCACACCAAGCGCCTTCTCCCCCTTGATGAAGGGCGCGAGCACGGACTTGTCCTTAATGTCTACCTGCTGGGTGAAATGCGAGCCGTTGAAGAGGCTCTGATCGACCCAGGCGCGGCCGCGCGCATAGATGCCGCTATAGAGCTGCGCCGTCTCCGGTTCCCCCAACGCTTCCGCCATCTCGGCCGCCGCAGCGAGTGCGCCAAGATAGAAGCCGGTGAGCCATGAGTTCGGCCCGAACAGTTCCATGTCCAGTGTATGATGCTGTCTTCCCCAGAGGACACCCGTCTGCTCAGGGTCCCAGCGATCAACATTGTCGGCGCTCCAGGCGTAGTCGATGCTGCGTTTGACCGACGGCCAGAGACTGCGCAGCCAGGCATTGTCGCCGCTCAGCTTCCAATCGCGATAGGTCTTCATCACATTGCCGAACTGGCCGTCGGCGCAGGGGCGCTCCGTCTCGTTGGTGGTTCCGAGCGGCAGGGTCAGACGGAAGCTCATGCCTCCCGCAGCACCGAGATTGTATCTGTAATCGGCGGTCCGCATCGATCGCTCGAGCGCGGGAAACAGGAAGGGCAGCGCCTGCTGATAGTTCCACACATGCGTGCAGCTGCCTTCGCACGAACCGGCTGCAGGATGACAACCTTCCCAACCGTAGAAAGTCCCGTCCTCCAGCCGCACCGTCGTGGGCGATTTGAGGATCGAGAGATTGGCCCCTGCGGCATCGAGAACCGAGACCGGGAGCGTTGAATCATAGACCGCGTCGCGGAACGAGAAGGTTTCGTCGCGCAGCGTCGTCCAGCGTTCGAGTACTTCCTTGGCGACGGTCTCGGCGCCGGTCCACTCGGTGGCGTACCAGTTCTTCCACTGGCCATTGGCCGGCGATGGATTGCGGAAGTGCCAGACGGGCGTGATCCAGTATTTGCGGAAGTTGGGCGCGTACCAGGTGAGGGCGAAGCGCACGCTCTTCGTCTCGCCCGGACCGACGACGACGTGACCCGCGACGAGGCTCGAATCGCGATTGCGGCCCATGCCTCCCGCGACATCGGCAGTACCGTAGTCGCGGTCCTTGAAGACGCCGGGCTGATTGAGTTCCTTCCAGTAGACCTCAAGCGCATCGAACCAGTGGCCGCGATAGAGATGCGTCTGCCGGCTGGTGACCGGGCTGTCTGTGGCGAGGACGATTTCGGCATAATGCGGGGCGCCGCTGTCGGGCTCGTCCGTCATCACTTTGACGCCAGCGACACCCTTGCGGTTGATGCGGTTCGCTTTGGTCGGCGGCTGCAGCCCATGTCCGACAACGCCCACGGCCGTGTAGGTGATCGGCGCGTCTGTGGGGTTGCTGAAGGCGATCTCGAACATTGCCGCCGGGATGCTCGAGTCGCGATCATTCAGTGGGATGAATGGATTGAACGCCGTCAGTCCGACCGCACCGGGAAATTGCGGGCTTTCGAAATTGAGACGGGCGACCGGGAAGCGGCCCTCGAAAGAGTTGGTGGCAAAATGCGGCATGCCCGCGAGTGAATCCCGGCGGGCGCCGAAGCCGAAATTGCGCGAGGTGTCGGCAGGAAAATCGCCAGTGCGGTTGCCGAGATACGGACCGTTCAGAATGCGCGCGTCCAGAACCTTGCCGTCCTGCTCGGCACGAACAGCGAAATGACTAAGGCCATTGGTGATGCCTTTGGCCGGACGGTTCTGGATCTCCCAGTCGATCAGACGGCCAGCGCCGCTCAGCCCGATCGAGCCGGTGCCGATGCCGCCCAGCGGGAACGAGATTTCGCGCGTGCTTTCGCCTTCATACACAAAGGGCGCCGTCATCGGCATAGCTAGACTTCCTCCACTTGCACCCGACGCCGGGGCTTGGCGTCGAGGCTAACCCAGCCTCCGCAGCGTCACGTTCAGAGGACGCCACTGGAAAAAAGTGCACACACCTATCGTCGGCGGAACAGATCGCGCAGCGCGGGCGCTGCAATGAAAACGGCAAGCAGAATGACGATGCCGTAGATAATCTTGAGGGCTCCCGCCTCGAGCCGAAAGATCGGCAGCAGGCCGTTGAGTATGGTCAGCACGAGAGCCCCAGCAATCGTGCCGAGGTAGGAGCCGGTACCGCCGAGGATCGACGCGCCGCCAATGGCGACGGCGGCGATCGAGGTGAAGAGGTAAGGGTCGCCCATGCCGAGATAGGCCTGGCGGCTGTAGCCGCAGAGCAGAATACCGGCGAAGGCGGCTGTGGTGCCGCTGATTGCGTAGGCGGTGATGGTCGTGCGGGTTACGGGCACACCCGAGAGTGTGGCGACTGTGCGATTGGAGCCGAGGGCGTAGAGGTAGCGGCCGAAGGCGGTGCGGCGCTCGATGACCACTACAATGGCGGCCAGCACGACCCAGAGCAGCAGGATGACGGGGACCGGGCCCAGCTTGCCGGCGGCCACGAAAGTTAGGGCCGGCGGGGCGAGCGGGGGTGGAAAGCCGCGCGTGACGATGAGCAGCAGGCCCTGCGTGATAACGTTGACAGACATGGTCATGACGATGGGTGGGACACGCAGCAAAGCGATGCCGACACCGTTGATGATTCCAACCGTGCAACCGACCATCAGGATCAGCGGCACGATCCACAGCAATGGCAAGTTCTGACCATGGGCGAGAGCGGTCACCAATATGGCCGCGCTGTTCATAATCCAGGGGACACTCAGATCGATGCCGCCGCCAATGATGACCGTGGTCTGGCCGATGGCGACGATGCCGGTGAAGGCGGCGAGGGTGATGAGCGTTGCCACATGCGCCGGATTGGCGAAGCCGGGCGAATAGAGGCTGACCAGGACGAACAGCAGAAGGGCCGCGGCGTAGGCGAGAAGAATGGGGCTTGGCGAGGTCAGCCAGCGCATCACGGTCCTCCGCTTTGCGAGCGGGACTCGGTCAGCCCGGTGAGGATGACGACGAGCATCAGGATGAAGCCTGACATCACCCACTGCCAGTAGCTCTGAAGCTTAAGCAGGAACACGACGTCGCCGATAAGCGTCAGGATGAAGGCGCCGACGATGGTTCCCGCGAGTGTGGCACGTCCACCCATGAGGCTGGTGCCGCCGATGACGACGGCGGCGATGGCGGGGAGCACATATTGCGTGCCGACTGTGGGGTGGCCCGCCCCGGTCTGCGTGCTGAAATAGAGGCCGGCAGCGGCGGCGAAGAAGCCGGACAGGCCGTAGGCCCATGCATTGCTGCCGAGCACCGAGACCCGATTGAGGAAGGCGCTACGCTCGTTCGAGCCGGCGGCGCGAATGGCGTTGTGGATGGGCGTGCGGCTAAACCACGCCCACAGCACGATCAATGCCGCCAGAAGGAGCATCGGCATCCCGATGCCGCCCGGCATCGCGTGTTCGAAATCGACCCAGCTTTTGGGAACGCCACTGGTCTCGGCTGGCAGGATGGTCAGCGCACAGCCTTCGAGGATCGACCAGGTGGCGAGAGTGACGACGAAGGGCTGCAGCTTGCCGAGGCTGATGATCAAGCCGTTGATGATCCCCACCGCTGCGCCGAGCAGCAGGACGAGGCTGATCCAGAAGATGGACTCGGTCAGGCCCGGATCGCCGCGCGTCGCGCAAATGGCCGTGGTGAGACTGAGAATGCCGCCGACCGACAAATCGATCCCGCCGCGCGAGACGACAATCGTCTCACCCGTGGCGATGAGGATCAACGTCATCGCCGCAGCGATCTTGATGTTGATCTGGTCCATGGCGAATGTGCTGGGGCGCATGATCCCGATGGCCGCGCCGAGCAAGAGGAGCACGATCAGCGGCGACAGCCAGAGGTGGCGGCGCGCCAGGAGAGCGATGGTGTTCACGGTGCGGCTCCTTGCGACAGGGTCGCACTCAGAATGGCGTCCTCAGTCATCGCCTCGCCCTCCAGCGTGGCAGCGATCCGGCCATAGCTCATGACCAGCGTGCGATCGGCGACATGCGCCAACTCGGCGAGGTCAGTCGAAAAGAACAGTATGGAGAATCCGCGCGAGACGAGGTCGCGCATGAGCGTGAAGATTTCAGCCTTGGTGCCGACATCGACACCGCGCGTCGGATCAAAGAACAGCAAGATTCTCGCCTCGGTGGCAAGGAGCTTGGCCAAGACCACTTTCTGCTGATTGCCGCCCGACAATGTGCCCGCCGGCTGCTCGATTGAATCCGCCTTGATCCGCAACTGCACCGCAGCCTGATCGACAAGGGCGCGCTCGGCGCGACGATCGACCAGCCCATGCCGGACGATGCGCTTGAATGCGCCAAGAACGATGTTCTCGCGGATCGACTTGCCGAGCAACAGTCCCTGACTGCGCCGGTCCTCCGGGAGGAGCGCCATGCCGATCTCGGGCGACAGCGCATGTCCGGGTCCGCGAATAACGATCTTGCGGCCGCGCAGCTCGATCTGACCTTCGGAGCGTTCGGCACCAAACAGCGCCATGAAGAGCTCCCGCTGCCCATGCCCCTGCAGGCCAGCGACGCCGAGCACCTCGCCCTCGCGCAGCGCAAAACTGACGCCGCGCAATTGATGTCCGACTTTGAGTTCGGTGACTTTGAGCGCGACGGTCTCGGTGGCCGTCGATTTCCGTTCGGGAAACAGCCGTTCGAGCTTTCGTCCGAGCATCATCGAGACGATGTCGCCATCCGAGAGCGCGGATGTCGCTTCAGTGCCGACCGTCTCGCCATTGCGCAGGACCGTGATGCGGTCGGCGACGCGGCGGACTTCATCCATGCGATGCGAGATGTAGAGCACGAGCTTGCCGGCGGCGGCACGCTCACGGGCCTTGCCCAGGAGCCAATCCACTTCGCGCGGCAACAACGCCGATGTGGCCTCGTCGAGGATAAGAATGGTCGGGTCCGTCGCGAGACCCTTGACGATTTCGATGAGTTGCCGGTCGCCGATCGAGAGCGTGCGCGCAGGCGCGTGTGGCAATATGGGAGTGAGGCCAAGCGCGTGAAACAGTGCCTCGGTTTTGTGGTTGAGGTCGCGCTGCGAGATGGTCCCCAGCGCCGACAGGCGCTCTCTGCCGAAGAAGATGTTCTCGGCGACCGTCAGGTCGGGGATGATGGAGAGTTCCTGAAAGACCGGGCTGATGCCCACCCGGCGCGCTTCGCCGGGATGGCGAGGCGCATAGGGCGCGCCGTCCATTTTGAGCACGCCCTCATCTGAAGCGACGGCGCCGGCCAGGATCTGGATGAAGGTGGATTTCCCGGCGCCGTTCTCGCCGAGGATCGCATGCACTTCGCCACTGTTTGCGGCGAAGTGCATTTTGTTCAGGGCAAGGATGCCGCCATAGCGCTTGCTGACCCCAACGGCTTCCAGCAAAGGCACGTCACTCTCCTACCCTGGCTGCAGTGCATCGGCGTTAGCCGCCGGTGCCTGCGGCTTCTTCGGCAGTGATGTTCACCCAGTCGGGGCTGGCAGGCAACACCAGACCGGGAGGCAGGTCTGGGAAGACGTTGACGCCAATCTCGAGCTTGCGCAAATCAGTCCCCGGCGAGAAGTCGCCCGTGACGATGTCCGTGGTCAGGCGGGGATAGTCGCCCAGAACGGTCTTCGATGCCGGCGGGTGTCCGTCGAGAATGTCGACTGCCAGCTTGATGGCTTCCGCCGAAAGATAAGGCGGGTGCGTGTAGATGAAGCATTTGAGCCCGGGTTCGGTCTCGGTGGCGCATTCGGTGGCGGTGCCATTGTAGGAGAATGCCACGATCGGCACGAGCGGGCGGCCAGCGTCCTTGAGCGCCTGGATGGCGCCGGTGCCGTAACCGGCAGTCAGGATGCCGTCGATCTGCGGGTTGGCCGCAAGCAGCGAGGCCACACCGGACTGCTCGTCGCCCAATGCGTAGTTCGAAGTGTACCAGCCGACGATCTCGATGCCGGGGAACTGCGCCATGACGCGCTCGATTTCCTTGTTGGAGGCTTCGGAGATCGGCGAACCCGGCAGGCCGCGATCGACGATGATCTTGCCCTTGCCGCCCAGCACATTGGCGAGCCAGACCGGGATATCGTGATTGACGCTCTCCCAATTGGTGTTGAGCTTATAAGGGCACGGCGCGGTGACCACCTGGCTGAAGCTGATGACGAGGATGCCGGCGGCGCAGGCGGCCTCGATGGTCGGGTTCAGAGCATCAATCGACGCTGCGTGCACGATGATCGCATCGGGCTTGGCGGCGATGATGTTGTTGAGCGAGTTGATCTGCGCCTGCGCAGAATTCTCGACCGTTTCGATATGCAGATCGACGCGGCCAGCCAGCGGCGGCTTCTTGACCGCGACTTCGGCGGAACGCTGCATCTGCTGCAGCCAATCATTGCCGATCAGGCCGTTCGACAAATAGATCGTGTAGGTCTTGTCCTCGGCCAAAGCCGGCGCGACAGCGGCCGCGGCCAATAGGCAGCCGGCAAGAAACGCGTTGCGAGCGATGCTGAATTTCATATTCGTCCTCCCTTGTGGGCGATGTCCCCATGCCCCACGATCAAAGCCTAGGGTAGCAATGTCACGCATGCGTTCACATTGTGCCGCTGGAAAATAGTGCACAGGATTGCGTGAGGGTTTCAGGGGGTTTGCGCGCCTGAGACGGCCACGCCAATGGCAAACAGCGAAGCGCCCGCGGTGACGAAAATCCGATCGCGATCCCGGCCACCAAAAGTGAGATTGGTGACGTTGGCGGGGAAGTCGACGATCTGGCCCAGCAGCGTGCCGCTCGGCGCGTAGACATCGATCTTGGGGCCAGCGCTCGTCCACACATTGCCCTCGACATCGACCCGCATCCCATCGGGCGTGCCGAGGGTCGTTGCGAACACCTCACCACCGCTGAGTGTGCCATCCGCTTCGACATCGAAACGCCGGATATGCGAGTTTCGGCCGGGACCATCTGTGATCGCCGAATCCGCGATGTAGAGCGTCTGCTCATCGGGCGAGAAGGCGAGTCCGTTGGGCTTGTCGAAGTCGCGGGCCACCACAGTCACCGCACCGCTCACCGGATCGATGCGGAACACGAAGTCGCCGGCCTGATGCTTGATCCCACCCGGGACGTGGAGGCGCAAGCCGTAGTCGGGATCGGTGAACCACACGGAGCCGTCGGATTTGACCACGACGTCGTTGGGTGAGTTCAGCGGCTTGCCGTCGAAGCTGTCGGCAAGCACGGTGATCGTGCCATCGATCTCGGTCCGCGTCACGCGCCGGCCGCTATGCTCGCAGCTGACGAGCCGGCCCTGCCGGTCGCGACTATTGCCGTTGGTGTGGTTCGAGTCGAGCCGGAAGACAGTCACCGATCCATCTGCCGCCAGCCGCCTGATGCGATTGGCGGGGATGTCGCTCCACAACAGGCACTCGTGGTCGGCAAACCAAACCGGCCCTTCGGTGAACACACCGTGATTGTGCAGCAGCCGCGCCCACGGCTTCCGCGGCCAGAGCCGCAGAAAGCGGCGGTCGTGAATGATCGCCGTCCCCAGCATCGTCGAAAGTCCCCCTCACCTACGCGCGAGCGTAGGGGCTACGGGAGGGCAACGGCAAGGGTCTCGGCAGCGTCCGCAGCGGGCCGCGGGCAAGGCGTTCATCGGCGAGCGGATCGCAGTCGTCAGCCCGACAAGGCGAGCCCGTCGGCGGTGGTTGCAGTTTCCTGAGTGCCGGTGACGATGAGACCGAGTATCTGATGCTCGTCGGTCTGCTTGACGTAGCGGTCGCCGACATTCTCGCCGCGCTTCAGCACCATCACGCGGTCGCCGACCTGGAAGATATCCTGGAGACGGTGCGAGATGATGATCTGGGCGACGCCGGCAGCCTTCAGCTCAAGCATGGTTTCGAGCAGCCGCTCGGTCGCCATGACCGAGAGGTTAGCTGTCGGTTCGTCGAGGATGATGAGTTTGGGATTGAAGGAAATCGCCCGTGCAATGGCGACCGATTGCTGCCGTCCGCCCGACAGGCTCTCGACCTTCTGGTAGACCGAGTTGACGTCGACCTTGAGGCGCTTCAGCACGTCGCCGGCCTCGCGGTACATCCGCTTGCGATCAACGAACAGCCCCCGGCGCGGCCAGCGGCCGAGGAAGATGTTCTGTCCGACATCCATGTTTCCGCACAAGGCGAAGTCCTGGTAGATCATCTCGATCCCCACATCGCGGCTCTCCTGCGGGCTGTGGAAATGCGTCTCCTGGCCATCGACCAGAACCTGCCCCGAATCGCGCTGATAAGCGCCGGTGAGCACCTTCATCAGGGTCGACTTGCCAGCGGAATTGTCGCCGACGAGGCCGAGAATTTCGCCCGGCATGAGCGTCAGATTGACATTGTTGAGCGCGTTCACGGCGCCGAACGATTTGTTGATGCCATGCATCTGGATGAGCGGAATTTGGCCCGGTGTTGCGACTGACATGGTGACCTCCTACGCGACTTTCTTGCCGAAGAGCTTGCTTCGGATTTGACCAAAGATGCCCGCCTGGCGCACCCAGATATCGATGAGCACCGCGACGATCAGAATGGTGCCGATAAAAACGTTGATCCAATGCTGCGGCATGGTGAAGCCGCTCACATTGAGCTGCAACAGGGCGCGGACCAGCGCAATCACCGCGGCGCCGGCAAGGGCGCCGATGATGGTGCCGAAGCCGCCAAAAATCGATCCGCCGCCGATGATTACCGCCGCGATGCCGTCAAGCTCGCGGAACTGGCCGGCGACCGGATTGAAGCTGCGGAAATAGGCGATGTTAATGAGGCCAGCCATGGTGGCACACAGCGCGCAGAACAGGAACGCCGTGTAGCGCACCCGGCGCGTGTTGATGCCAGCATAGTCGGCCGCGCGGCGGTTGCCGCCGGTGGCGTAGATGCGTTGTCCGAAGGGCATGTAGGCGAGTACGATACCTGCGATGATGGCGACGAGGACCATCCAGATTGTCTGGATACTCACCACCTCCAGCACCGCGCCTAGAAAGCCGGATGGGTGTGGGATCTTGAAGTAGGCGAGGATGTCGCCGACCTTGCGGCCGATGAGGTTGTAGCCCTCCTTGAAGCCCGTGAGCTGCTGCCCGGCGACGATCCAGGCGGCGGCGCCGCGGGCGAAGTAGAACATGCCCAGCGTGGCGATGAAGGAGGGAAGGCCCAAAACGACCGTGAGCAAGCCGTTGATGGCGCCGGCGGCGAGGCCGGCCCCGAGGCCGATCATCATGGCCGAGCCCGGATCGACGCCGAGTACCTTGAGCGAATAGGCGGCGGAGCTGCCGGCGAGGGCGAGCACGGCGCCGACCGACAGATCGATCTCGCCGGCCGCCATGACGTAAGTGAGGCCGACCGCGATGAGCGCGACCTCGGTATAGTTGAGCAGAATCGCGAATGTGTTGGGCAGGTTCCACCAATAGTCGGGCCGCAGCGCCAGACCGGCCAGCCACAGCACAATCGTCAGGATGATGGCGAGCGCATCGCGGCGCGCCAGGAATTTGCCAAAGCCGCGAGCGCCCAACGCCCGGTCGGTGGCAATGCTGCCGCGGGTTTGCACCCCCTCGATGGCGACGCCGCCGCTCTCGAGCGCGGGCGGCATCGGCTGTTTGGTGAGCCGCGCCCAGAGGCGGGCTAGAATGCGCTTCCGCACGATGAGCGGTTCGATGAGGACCGCGATGACGAGGAAGACGCCGATGAAGGCGGGAACCGCACCGGCCGGCAGGGAGTAGACCGCCTGCACCTGTGTGGGCTCGCCATTGATGATCGTGGTGCGGGTGATCGGCAGGCCCTCGCGGAGCACTTTGTTGAGCAACACCGTGAGGAGGGCGCCGATGAAACTGCCAAGGACGCGGCCGCGTCCGCCGAGGATGGAAGCACCGCCGATGATCACCGCAGCGATGACGATCAGTTCCGCATTGAGCCCGTTCTGGGGCGACACGCCCTTGTCCTGCGCCATGCCCATGAGGCTCGCGATTGTGGTGCAGAGCGAACACAGCAGATAGGCGCGGATGCGCACCCAACGCGTGGGGATGCCGGCATAGATTGCCGCCTGCTCGTTGCCGCCGGTCGCCAAGGTCTCATAGCCCCAACGGGTCTTGGCCAGGACCAGCGCGCCAAGGGCGACGATCAGCAGGCACAGGATGATCTGGTTGTTGAAGCCCCAGGCATTGGTTTCGCCGAGCTGGAAGAACCACGCAAAGCTGGCGGCCTTGTCGGGAAAGAGGATCGACTGGCCGCCGGTGAGTCCGAGGACAAGCCCGCGTCCGATCAGGAGTACCGTCAAGGTGGCGATGAAGGCCGGCACTCTCAGCGTCGTAACGAGGAGGCCGTTGACCACGCCGATGATTGTGCCGAGCGCTAGGCAGACAAGGATCGCGGGGATGACGCCGAGGTCATAGTGGTTGGGATCGAAGACGATGGCGAAGGTGACGCCGACGAGGCCGAAGGTCGACCCCACCGACAGATCGAGGTCCTTGTTAGCGATGACGAAAGTCATGCCCACTGCCATCACGGCGTAGCGCGCGCTGTCGCGCAGCAGCGCGTTGAACGCGTCGAAAGAGCCGAAGAATTTCGGATTGATGGACGCGCCCGCTGCATAGAGCAGCACCATCAGCACCAAGAGGCCGACCTCCCAGCCGCCGATCAATTGTGCCGGCGCGCGGCGAGTGGTCATGAGCGGAGCCTCGTTCATTTGCTGCGCGCTTTTCCGCGCGTTCTCGTCAAAAGTACGGAAGGGGATATCCCCTTCCGTACTCGGTCAAGCGTTTCGCCGGGTTGGACTAGTTTTCGAAACGCTTGCCGACGTTACCGACGCTGTCTTTCGTCACGAGCTGAGCGCGCGTGTCGAGGTTAGCTCCGGAAATGCCGCGGTCGATCTGCAGGTAGAGCTGCATGACGGGCCAGAAGCCCTGAAGGAACGGCTGCTGGCCGAGCGAGCCGGTCAGATCGCCGCTCTTGAGGCCGGCCTGCTGGGCCGGGCCGAGGTCGAAACCGTACGAGCAGAGCTTGCCCGTCAGCTTGGCCTGAGCGACCGCTTTGGCGAGAGCCGGGGTGAACACGCCATTGGGCGTGAAGATACCCACCACGTCGCCGCGCGACTCGATGAGGCTGACAATGGCAGGCACCGGATCGTTCGGATCGGTGTCGATGCCGACATTTTCTGGGCCGGCGTCAACCTTGAAGCCGTCGAGCGTGCCTGCCGTCTTCAAAGCCGCAACAACGGCGTTGTAAGCCGCCGTAACGCGGTTGTTGACTTCGACGTTGCCCATCGCCGTGCTGTTGGGGAACAGGATGGAACCGGCAGTGACGCCCTTTTCAGCGAGACAGGCGGCCATGGCATTGCCGGCAATCGCGGCTGCCGATGCGTCCTGACCCGTATGGCTGATCTCCAGACGATGGTAGATGCCGCCATCAAACGAGTTCGTCGTGGCCACCGGAATTCCGTTCTTCTCGGCGGTCTTGACGATATCGTCATAGGCTCCAGCCTGCGGCGTGGTCATGATCAGGCCGTCGATCGAAGGATCCTGCACGATCTGGTTGAGGATTTCGATTTCGCGGGCCGGATCGTCAACCGGGTTCTCGGAGCCGAGCAGCAGGATCTTCGCGCCAATCAGATTGGCGGCCATGGTCGCGCCGACATAGACGGGATCGAAGAAGCCGTTGCCGGCGGTGTGCGTGACGATGGCAAAGGTCAGATGGCCATCGGCCGAGTGGAAATCCTTGGTCGCGGGATCTTCCTTTGCGGCTTCCTCGAAGCTGTAGCCACCCACAGCCTTGTCGATGGAACCGGACTGCGCCAGCGCTGCGCCGGAGCCAACGACCAGTGTCGTCGTCGCCAATAAACTCATAAATAGATGTTTCACGTAGCTCTCCCTCATTCGCGTGTGACCTGGATCACCGCGCTCCTCCATGCGTTGGGCATTTTTCCCAGAATCCTTGGAAGCAGCACAAGGCTGATCCTGAAGTGACCCTCTCTCGATGACGCATAATCGGTCGAGATATTATTGATATTAATGATTTCTGACGCTCTAGCAATATTAATGATTGAGGGCGCGGGAAGTCGCGCGCGCTCTGCCTGGTGAAGTCAGGTTGCTCGGAGTGTGGGCGTCAGGGCCGCCAGCGGCAGCCGGACCGGGATTCAGCTGCTGCGTTTGCGCCGGCGGGCCGGCGTTTCGGCGCGAACCGAGCCGCGTTCGATCAGCCGGCACTCGACCTTGATGTGATTGAGCCGGCGCGGCGTGGTACCGACGCCATCGATCAATTCCTGAGCGGCGATTTCGCCCATTTCATAGTGAGGCAGGACGAGGGTGGACAAGGGAGGATGGGTGAACTGGGCGACCTCACGATCGTCGAAGCCGATGATCGACACATCGCGCGGTACCTTGCGGCCAAGCGCGGTCAGCGCATCGAGACAGCCCAGAGCCATCATGTCGTTGGCGCAGAAAATTGCATCGGGCGGATCGTTGAGTTGCATCAGTTCGAGAGTCATTTCGTAGCCGGCCGACGGCTCCCAATTTCCGGGGCGCACGAGATCGGGATCGAATGGCAGATCGGACGTCGCAAGGGCCTGCTTGTAGCCCTTGAGCCGATCCCGCGAGGCGTCGACGCCGTCCTGTCCGTTGATGAACCCGATGCGCGTTCGTCCAGCTTTGAGCAGTGTTTCGGTGGCCGTTCGCCCACCCTGCAGATCCCCAGGCAGGATAGAGAGCAGCGTGCGGCTTCGCTCGTAGCAATTGACTAGAACGGTCCTCCGTTCGAGCAGCTCAGGCGGCAATTCGACCGATCGGGTCAGAACGGTGCCGTAGATGAAGCCAAGCACATTCAGCCTCTCCATCTGCGCGACGATCATCGTTTCGGAAGCGGCCTGACCATGCGAGATCGAGAGCACAACGCCGACGCCAGCCTCGAGCGCTTTGTCGCGAGCGCCCTCGAAAGCCAGGGCCATCCAGGGATCGGTGGTCACCTCATCGGCGATAAAGACGATCGTCGCATTGCCGTGCATCGCGGACCGTGAGGAGGTCCTGCGCACGAACTCATAGCCGAGATCCTGCGCTGCCTGCTGCACGCGCTGGCGGGTCGCATGAGACAGTTTCGCGTCGCTGCCACTGTTGAGAACGAGCGAGACGGTGGCCTGGGACACGCCTGCGACGGCCGCAACGTCCATCATCGTCGGTCGCCTGCGGTCGCCGGATTTATGAGGATCCAATTTCGTCTTTCACGTAGCGAGCGCCGGGGTCCGGTCGACTGAAATGTTGCTAATTCTTGTCACACGAAATTGCAAATCCGATAGTGGGGCGAGCCAAGAACGCGCCGGCGACAGCTTCTATGTCGCAGAAAAGCCGGACCAAACTCGCATTTTGAGGGGCGACCGCCGACCGCGTTTTCCTGAGGCATAACGGGGCGTTAGTGGTTGTCGTAGGCCTCGCCGCCGGCGCTTATTTGGCCGCTCGCAGACATTTCGGGCTCGTCGACCCAACCGAGTAGAGCCTCGTTTGCCGCCCGTTCACTTTTTCGGCTGATGCTGCATGCTTGCCGAGAGAGAAACAAAGATGTGGCATCTCCTTAGGTCGACCTTTGCGGATTCCGCCGCCATGCCATGCCGCGCTCGGCACCGGAGCGTGCCATGACGAAGGAGAAACGTCCCCCCGCGGCGAAGATCATAACCGTCCGACCGGCGATGTCGCAGGCGGAGGCGAATGAGCGGTCGGACCGGCTGTACCGCACGCCGACCTTCCTCAGCATGGTCATCGATAACATTCCGGCCATGGTCGCCGTGAAGGAGGCGCGGGAACTTCGGTTCGTGCTCATGAACCGCGCCGGTGAGGAACTGACCGGCGTGCTCCGGCAAGAATCGCTCGGAAAAAACGACTTTGAGCTCTTTCCCAAAGATCAGGCGGAATTCTTCATTTCGCGCGATCGGGAGGTGCTTGCTTCAGGTGATATCCAGATCACCCCCGAAGAGCAGATCTCGACGCGGCACAAAGGGATTCGCACGCTGCGAACCGTGAAGATGCCGGTGCTCGACGAAGCCGGCGAGCCCCAATATCTGCTGGCGATGTCGGAAGATATCACCGAGCAGAAGCAGGCGGAGATGGCGCTGGCGACCAGCGAGCGGCGTTGGGCGTTTGCCCTCGAGAGCGCTGGCCAAGGTGTGTGGGAAGCCGACATCGCCAGCAACAGCGTCTATTACTCGCCGATGTGGAAGCGTTTACGCGGCTATGCGGCCGATGAGCAGATCGACAGCAGCGCCGAGGCCTGGCTGTTGCGCGTCCATCCCGGTGACCGCGACCGCATTCGGGACATTATCGCGAAGCAGAACGCCGGCCTGATACCAAGAAATGCATTCGAGTATCGGGAGCGGCACAAGCAAGGCCACTACATCTGGATCTCCAGTAACGGCGCTCCTGATGCATGGGGCCCCGATGGCAGTCCGATCCGGATGATCGGCACCGACACCGACATCACCAAGCGGAAGCTGGACGAACAGCGCGTCGCTGAATTGTCGCATCGGCTGGAACTGGCGCTGCGGGTTTCAAGGATCGGCGTTTTCGAAGGCAATCTGGCAACCGGCGAGCTGTTTTGGGACGATCGGATCCGCGAGATTTTTGGTGTCGCCTCGGGTCGCGAGGCTTTGACTGCGGCGGACTGGAAGCAGGCGCTGCATCCCGACGATTCTGCAGGCGCGTTGCTGGCATTGGAGCAGGCTGCGGCGCAGAATGAGACGTTTCGGCAACGATACCGGATCATTCGATCCGACGGGGCGATCCGGACCATTGCGTCCGATGCGACGTTCTTCGACGGGCACGACGGGTCGCCCAGGGTCATTGGCGCCAACGCCGACGTGACCGAAGAGGTCGAGCTCGCGGAAAGCCTGAGACGGGCGAATATTCTGGCCGAGGCGCGCAACGCCGAGCTGGAGATCGCCAAGGCCCGGATTGAAAACCAGGCGCTGCACGATGCGCTGACGGGTTTGCCGAACCGGCGCTACCTCGACGACGTCATCGCCAGATTTGCCCAGCAGAATCGCGATAGCGCATCATCCGGGCTATCGGTCCTGCACATCGATCTGGATCGCTTCAAGCAGATCAACGATACGCTGGGCCACACGGCTGGCGATACGGTGCTGCGGCACGTGGCGAAGCTCCTTGTCGAGGCGGCGGGGATCGGCAATTTCGTCGCCCGTGTCGGCGGCGACGAGTTCGTGGTGCTCTGCCTGAGCGAGACCGATCCGGATGCACTCGCGGCTCTTGCCGACCGGATCATTGCAGCGGTCCAGCAGCCAGTACCTTATGAGGGCCATTTCTGCCGCGTCGGCGCGAGCATCGGCATCTCGATCGACAAGGGCGCGAGGATCGATCCCAGGCGGATATTGATCAATGGCGACATGGCGCTCTACCGCGCCAAGGAGCGCGGCCGGAACCGCCATGAGTTCTTTTCGAAGGATTTGCAGGACGAGCTCGAATCCAACAAGCGCATCGCCGACGACATTCTTCGGGCGATCGAACAGGCCGAGTTCACCCCCTACTACCAGCCGCTGGTCGATGCGCGGACGCACGAAATGATCGGCGCCGAGGCGCTGGTGCGTTGGCGGCATCCGACGGAGGGTATCCTTACCCCGGACCGGTTCCTGAAGGTGGCCGAGGACCTCAACGTGCTCGCCGCCATCGATGGGGGCATTCTGGCGACCGCGATCGAGGACCTCGAGCGATGGGAGCGCAATGGGGTGTCGGTTCCATCGGTGTCGGTCAATGTGTCGTTCCGGCGCCTCAGCGATGAGGACCTCATCCCGTCCCTGCGCAGGCTGGCAATCCGGCCGGGAACAATTTCATTCGAGTTTCTCGAATCGATCTTTCTCGACGAATTCGACGAGAGGGTTGCGTGGAACATCGACGCCATCAAGGAGATGGGTATCGGCATCGACGTCGACGATTTCGGCACTGGCCATACGTCGTTCGTGAGCCTGCTGCGCTTGATGCCCCGCCGCTTCAAGATCGATCGCCAACTGATTGCTCCGATCGCGACGAACGAAGGTCAACGCCGGCTCGTTGCGTCGATCGTCGATATCGGCCGAACGCTCGGCATCAAGGTGGTGGCGGAGGGCGTTGAGACATTGGAGCAGGCGCGGATCCTCGGCGAGATCGGGTGCGACTTCCTGCAGGGCTACGCGTTCGCAAGACCGATGCCGGCGCTGGAGCTGGAACGCTGGATCAAGGCAAGGTGCCCGTCGTTCGAGACGACACCGGGTCGCGTGGCGTGAAGGGTCGCTGCGGCTAGCCCAAGGCGACCCGTCAGCGCGGGTCAGTTGTCGGCAGGGCGCTAGAGGTCCCAGCCCTGCATCAGGGTCAGAGCGATGGCTATCGCCACTATGACAATGGCACCGACGAGATACTTCCGCGCAGGCGGCCCGCTGAGCTGATCGCTAAGCCATTTCATCAGGAAGCCCCACTCTTGTTGTTCCGGGTTGAGGTGGACCGAAGCTGATCGCGCCGGATGAACGCGATCTGAACCCGGCCGTCACCCATGGCTCAGAGACGATACGCAAGCTTGATCGCATGAACTGCAGCGGAGGTCGAATCATCTGACTTCCACTTTCTAAATCGTCGATCTAGCTTCGCCCGACCTCCTCTTTCGCATCGGCCTTCGCCGCACGCGCCAGATTGCGCGTGATCGTGACCCCATGGGCGCCACGCCGCCCCTACAGGAGCTTAAAATGACCCAATCGCACGTCTTGTTCACCCGCCGCGCTGCCGCCACTGCCTTCCTGCTTGGCGTCGTCGCCGCGGCGCTTCCTACCGTCGCCCTCGCCGCCAATGTCAGCGTCGATGAAATCGAGGACTTTGCGGCCCTCGGCAGATCAATCGAGAAAAAGGATGACCGGGCCGCAGAGCTGCGCCGCCGGCAGAGTAAGGGAGCCGGCCAATTCGGCTTCGATGTGGGCATCGGCGTTGCGAAGACCGACACCCTGCCCGGTCCCGGTAAGGACCGTATCGGCGACGCGCTCAGCTCGACAGAACGGCAGGGCTTCGACCTGGCCCTGAAATACTCTTTCGAGCGCAATGCCAACGCGAAGCTTGCCGCAGTCGGCGCCAAGATCGCGAAGCTCGACGAAGAAGTGCAGGACGCTCGCAAGGCCGATCGCGATGTCTTCTACTGGCTCGGCTTCGACATAGCGACGGGTATCTACGGTGATCCGGAGCTCGGCGCGCAGGGCAATACGGCGACCGGACCGGGAGCCTTCAAGATCCGCGATGCCCTGAGCACCGCCGGCAAGATGGGTTTCAATGATTCCGTGACGTTCCACCTCGCGCGTGCCTATTGAGGCGCAGCGCTCGCCGAATTTGGCGGTGAGTCAAGACGGTCCACGAGATCGACGGCATTAAGATAAGACATGCCGCCGGTCTCTTGCCTTTTGTGAGCAGAGACCCTCGCGAGCGCGAACCCGGTAGTCGCTCTAGCGATCGAGCCCGACCAGCCGACCGATCTCGACAACCGAGGCGCAGGACCATCCGTAAAAGCTGACGGTGCCGTATCGCTCGTCTTGTTCGGCAGCGTCTGGCACTGCAAGATATTTCTCCCAGACAGTACCCGTCTCCTCATATCGCTCGATGACCCAATTCAAATAGTTCATACCGATGGCCTCAACGTGGGCGGCGGCCGGGGTCTTGCTGAGCGCCACGAGCACCATCGTTATGAGCGGTGGCCAGCAGTATGGATACGCCCATTGCAGAACCGGGAACTCTGGGTGAGGACTGGGATAGAGCTTATCCGTGACCGTGAGTCCCCTCGGTTGCTCGAAGCGGGAAAGATGTTCCGCCAGGCGAAGCGTCTGCGTTTCAGTCGCCACCTTTGCCCAGACGGCCCAGTAGGCGCACAGCGACCACACGGGGATCTGCCGATCGTTCACAAAGTCATACTCGAAGAAGAACCCCTCCTCTTCATCCCAGCATAGATCACGTATGCGCCGCGCCCTCGCCTGAGCCACGTATCGCCATTCGTCGGCATCCTCCTCGCATCCGAGTTTGTCTGCGATTAGCCCCAGCACTTCGCAGTACCTGACGAGTTGACAGTTCAAGGCGATTGGAACGCACTTCCGAATGTCGCCCTCGAACAGGGCGCAGAAATCCAGACCAGATTCTGCCTCGGCTGCGAGCTCCGGCCTCAGGTAGATGTCCTTTGTGTCGTTGTGCGTCGTCAGGCCCGTTGGCGTCGAGTGATCTTCATCCAGCCAGTGCTGCCGATACTCCTGGCACAACAAGGGATAGCTAAGCAGCAGCAACTCGTGATCACCCGTTGCCTCGAAATATCGCCAGATCGCGTCCGCGTGAAGGGGCGGCTGCGATCGTCCGAGAAAATACGTTCGGTTTGCATTCAGGACCTTGCCGTGCCGCATGATCATGAACAGCTGATTGAGAAGCATGCCCCGCGCCAGATCGTGGCGACCGTGGGAAAGCATGCCGATGATGACGAAGTAGCTGTCCCAGGCGAACATCTCGGGAAACGCGCCCTTGCCTGCGCCTGGCCTGAACGGGAACGGCAGAAACAGAAGCGTTTGCGAATTGTCCCGGGGTTCGTGCTGCTGGCCGCTGATCTTGGAAATCGTTTCTGTCCAGGTCCAGTCCGGACCCTTGTCATTGATGTCCTGCTCCTGTGCCGTGCGCATATCGGAGTCCCAGCCGTTGCGAATGGCCTCATCAAGGGTGCGCCAACGTGCTTTGAGCCCTTCGAGGTCGCGCGTCTTCATGCTGGTGTGTTCCTTTGATACGGGGCCACTCTTCGGACTGACGAGGGGTCAGCCCGACTCGGCGGATCGGCTCTATGAGCGCGTGGTGCGTAGAACTGGGCTGCGAAGGGGGCTCACTCTTTGACGCCCCCCACCAGGCCATTGACGAAGTAGCGTTGCAGCAGAACGAATATTGCGATGATCGGAAGCGTCGTAACCAGCACACCCATCATCGCGACATTGGGGGTAATCTGGGCCCGTTGCGTGATCATCGCAGACAGGGCTACGGGCAACACACGCAGGTCGATCGTGGTGGTCGCGACCAACGGCCAGATGTACATGTTCCAAGCCGTCAGCACGGTGATCGACACGTAAGCGGCGATTGCCGGGCCCGACATGGGGATGACGATGAGCGCGAAGATCTGGCCCCAATTGGCGCCGTCGATCCGCGCTGCATCGAGAAGTTCGTCCGACAGATCGACGTAGAACTGGCGGAAGACGAAGACCCCAAAGCTCGTTTGCGCCACGATGGGCAGCACCACGCCGGGCCAGGTGTCGATCCAGTTGAGCTGACGGACGATCAGGAAGGTCGGGATCAGCAGGACGTGAAACGGGACGAACAGGGTAACAATGAAGACCCACAGCAGCGCCCGCCGACCTGGGAACGGCATCTTGGCGATCGCAAAGCCCGTCGTAATGCAGAGGATCAGCTGCAAGACCGTAACGCTGACGGTGAAGATGACCGAGTTTGCCAGAGCGTTGATCGTGAGCATGGCGAGTGCCTCCTGGACGTTCTCGCCGCGGATCGCGGTCGGTATCCATGTCGGAGGGTAGGCGGCAACCTCGATCGGCGTTTTGAGGGCGCTGATCACAAGCCAGTAGAATGGCAGTCCGACCAGTGCCGCAACGAGCACCACGCCGGCAATACGCAGAGCCTGTTGCCAAAGGGGCGTAACGACGTTCATGCCCGGCCCCCTGCCCTCGGAGGAGACAGCAGCAAGGCGAGGATCGTGACGATCACCAGCAAGGCTGTGGCGAGCGCGCTGGCGTATCCCAGCTTGAGTTGCGAGAAGGCGACGTCGAATATGTATTTGATGAGGATCTCGGTGCTCTTGACCGGCCCGCCGCCGGTCATAACCTGGATCACATCGAAGCTATCAAAGAGCACCCCGCGAAGCGTGACGATGGTGACGAGAAACGTCACCGGCCTGACGCTGGGCCAGATGACATGCCGAATGCGCTGCCATGTGTTGGCCCCGTCGAGTTGCGCTGCTTCAAGTAGGGACGGATTGATGGATTGCAAGGCCGCCAGGTAGAGCAACATGCCCAGCGGAAAGCGCAGCCAGACGATGACGATGGCAACGGCCGGCATGGCCCAAGAGGTCGATTGCAGCCAGTTTGGGCCATCGATGCCGACCCAGGAAAGGATCGTGTTGATGGGACCGAAGCGCGCATCGAAAACGAAGCGCCAGAGGACCGCCGACGCCACAAAGGAGATCACCAACGGCATCAAATAGATCGTGCGGATAATCCGTATGCCGGGAAATTTGGTATTGGCGAGGACGGCAACGAGGAAGCTGACGATGACCGTTGGCACGACCCCGATCAAGATCAGGTAGGCGGTTTTGACGATGGAGTTGACGGCACGCGCATCACGCGGGATGGCAATGAAGTTGTCGAAGCCGACGAAGCGAGGGGCGGAGATCAGGTCCCACGAGTAGAAGCTCAAGCCGAGGGCCACGACCATCGGCACTATGAGAAACAGGGTGAACAGCAAGACGTTCGGAGCGACGAAGAGGGTGAGCCATCCCCATGGGACGCGCGTCACTTGCGAGTTGGTGCGTTGAGGGGTCAATGACATTATCGGGTTCGAGACGACTGCTTCTAGTGTCATTGTAACTGCATTGAGGACTGGTGCCGACCACATCGTGGCCGGCACCTTCGCCAAACGGGAGCGGCTAAGAGTTAGCCTTCACTTGGCGAGTTCTTCGGCCAGCGCCTGATTGACCGCCGCCTCGGCGTTCGCGAGCATTTCCGCGGGGTCGGCGCCGTTGAGAACAACCGCATCTTCGGCGTCGCGGAGTTCCTTGTTGATGATCGACTGGACGGCGTGAGGAATGGTGTTTGGATTGATGGCACCGAACGCAATCGAATCCGAGAACACGCTCGTATTGGACGGCGGTCCCGGAAGATTGCGCCACACCGGACTCTCGTAGAGGCTCTCGACCGGCGGCACGATCGCATAGGTGGATGACAGAATGCCCATGGCGCCATCACCCGAGTAGTACCAGGTGAGGAAATCATAGACGAGGTCGGCATTGTTGGCGACACCCGACGGCGTTGCATCAAGGGCCAGCGAACCCATTCCCGTTTTGTGGACGCCGTTGATCTTGGGGGTGAAACACACGTCCCAATCGTCCTTCATCGAGGACCGGAAGCTCGGCACGAGGGCGCGCACCGTCTGCGTCATCGACGCAAACCCGGAGCTGAAGGCGGACCAGATGTCGCCATTGGGGCTCTGGGTGTAGCTCGCGATGACGCCCTTCTTTGCCTGGTCCCAATACATGTTGAACGTCTTGAGGGCTGCATCGCTGGTGAGATCAACCGTACCGTCATCGCGCAGAATGTGACCACCCCAGGCCTCGATGCCAGGCACGTACGTAGCCTGCCACGGGATCTGCGCAGCGAGGCCGTAGCGCGTTGTCTTCCCGCCATCCCTGATGGTCAGCTTTTCGGCGACGGCAATCATTTCGTCGAACGTCCAGTCGCCCGTCGGATAGGGGATACCGGCATCGTCGAAGTGCTTCTTATTGTAGAATTGCACGACCGTGTCGGCGCCATAAGGCAGGCCGTAGTAGCCGCCCTTCTTGTCGCCGCTGGTCATCAGATACTGATCGAGGAAGGGCTTGGCAAAGTAAGATGCCGTTACGGCGCCGCCTGACTCGAAGTAGGGACGAAGGTCGGCCGTGATGCCAGCATCGGCGTAGAGGGCGGCGAGTTCGTCGAAGAGGAACACGATATCGGTGAGCTTGCCCGCCAGCGCCCGCGCAAGCATCAGGGGAATGAGTTCCGTGTCGTGCGACGGAGCGACTTCGTAGGCAATCTCCACGCCGGGGCGCGCTGCCTTGTACGCTTCGAAGACCGGCTTGAGGGGCGCCTCAAGGAAGTCGAGCACGGTAACCGTGAGCTTGCCGCTGGTGGGGATCGTGGCCGCCATCGCCTTCATCGCGGGCAATCCCAGCGTGGCCGCGGCAGCCATGCCTTGCAGTATTGCCCGACGGCTCGGTGCAAAGCCAATTCCTGTTTTGATCATAGTCTTCGTCCTCCTGTTAGACTGGTGATCCAGTCGATGCTCCTCGGAGGGCAGACGCCGGTCGCGACGTGAGTGCGCGTGTTTCCGACCTCATTGACATAGCTTCGCCGCCCCCAGTTTGGGAACTCTTGCCAGGTCAAATGCCCTCAAATCCGATTTTCGAGGCAACAAACAGAATGTTTCTCGAAAACGTTTTCGAAGCCTATATATTCAAGGCGAGGCGTGTCAAGAGGCAGGCGAACCGGTGGAAGACGAGCGACAATGAAGGGCATTCGCGCACTTGCGCGCCATCTCGATATCTCGATCGGTACGGTATCGAAGGCGCTCAACAATCGCTTCGACATCAACCCCGAAACCCGCAAGCGCGTGCTGCAAGCGGCCGCCGAGCTCGGTTACGTCGCCAACCAATCCGGACGCAGCCTCAGGCAGGGAACCACGCGGACGGTCGGGTTCGTGATCGAGTCCAATCAGGCGAGCCCAACCGACAGCGACAACTTCTTCATGGCGGTCTTCGACGGTGTGCAGTCGGTACTGCGGGGGCACCATCTGGACCTTGTCGTGCTGCCATGCGCGAGCGACGAGGATCCGGTCGATTACCTCACGCGCATGGTCGGACGGGGTTTCGTCGATGCTTTCATCATCTCCGCTACGAGAAAGAAGGATCCTCGCGTTGCCATGCTTTTGAAGGCAGGCATACCGTTTGTGGCGCTCGGTCGATCGGGCGAGGATCAGCACTGCTGGGTCGATCTCGACTTCGAGGGCGTGGCGGAGCAGTCGGTTGACCGCCTCGTCGCCCGGGGCCACACCGACATCGCTGTCGCCCTGCCCGCGACGGGTCTCAACCTCGGCAATCTGTTCCTTTCGGGCTACCGGAGAGCACTCAAGCGCCATGGCATTCCCTATCGTCCCGACTACGCCATACGCTCGGAGTCGAGCGACCGCGGTGGCTACACGCTGGGCACGACGCTACTGTTTTTAGAGCGTCGTCCTAGCGCGATCATCCTGAGCTATGAGCTTGTGGCGGCCGGCCTCTATCGGAGCCTTAGCGAGGCCGGAGTTCGACCGGGTCGCGACATGGCGATAATCGGCTTCCGCGAGAGCTCGCAGAACCGGCATCTGTCGCCGCATCTCACCAGCTATTCCACGTCGCTTCGTGACCTCGGCACGGCGCTGGGCGAAGTGCTGTTGTCGCAATTGCCGAGCCTTGCCGAGCACTACAAAGATTTGCCGCGCCAAAAGGTCTGGCCGCTCGAACTCGTGCCCGGAGAGAGCGATCCTCAGATGCGGAAACGAAAGGACGCTTCGTGATGAAGGTCGCTCTGGTCACCGGCGCCTCGCGAGGGCTTGGTGCCGCGATGGCGGCGTCCCTGGCGCGCGCTGGATGGGCTGTCGCCATAAATTACTCGAAAGACGCGCAAGGCGCTGACCGTGTGGCCGGTGATATCGCGTCGAACAATGGACGGGCGGACATTTTCCGTTTCGATATTCGCGAGAGCAGCCAGATCACGGATGCGTTTCAAGACATTCGAACCAAGCTCGGTCCCGTCGATCTGATCGTAAACAATGCGACGGGCCCGCAGGGTGCCGCTGTGATAGCGGACCAGGACTGGGCAACCTATCTCATGCACCTCGAATACTTCGTTCGCGCCCCTCTCCTCTTGCTGCAGGTTGCTCTGCCGGACTGGCGAGCAAGGCGATCGGGCCGTGTGATCAATATCGGGAGCGAGGTGACGCAGGTCGGCAATGCTTATGATGCCCACTACGTCGCTGCGAAATCCGCCATGCTTGGTCTCACACGATCCTGGGCAAGCGAGCTTGGCCCGGAAGGTATCAACGTCAACATGGTGTCGCCCGGTTGGACGCCAGTCGAACGTCATGCGTCGACCCCACCCGAGGAGATCGACCGTCACATGTCGCGTGTACCTCTCGGGCGGATGGGCAGGCCGGAAGATGTCTCAGCCATGGTCACTTTCCTTGCCTCAGACGCGGCAAGTTACATCACTGGCCAGAACATCGTCGTAAACGGCGGGCACACGTTCTCCTAGATCGTGGTTGCCGGACGGTGGCGACCGACCTCCGAACTCCTCACTGCCGCAGATGAGAAGTGATTTATCGAGAGCGCTGGCGTTACCCACGATGCCGGTAGGGGCCTCGGGCTGACCTCCCTTTTATTGTTCGCTAGCGCCTGACCCAGTGTCACCAGTGCTGCTATTACTCAGACAGCACAGAGAGGCGTCCGACCTGTTTTGCGTTGACTCCTCAGAGTAATAATCCAGTTTGGTACTCAGGAGGAGAAATTTATGGGGCTTTGGCTAGATAGCTCGTCATCCGGACGCCCTCAGGGCGTGATTACGACCGATTTGTCTGAGGAAATGGACCGGGCAAATCTGTTGATCGGCACGCAGAGTGACGGTTCCGTTCTGGAACTGGGCCGGGCGCGCGCGTGGATGGAAGGGCTCGGCAAGGTTGTCGCCGCCCACGGCCTATGGCCGGAAGTGCAGCCAACGGATGAGACGATAGAGCTCGACATCGGCTCCGTCCCCATCCGGACGTACAATCCCGATTCAAATGAAATGACCGTGGTGTTCATCCACGGCGGTGGGTGGGTCTTTGGCAGCCTCGATACTCATGATGTCGTCGCGCGCTGGCTGGCTGCCGAGACGGGGGCACGGGTGGTGTCCATCGGTTACAGCCTTGCCCCCGAGCACCCCTTCCCTCGAGCGGTCAGTGAGTGCGCGGGGGTTATTCGGAAACTGATCGCGGCGCAGCGCGGACAGGGCAGCAAGCTCTATGTCTGCGGCGATTCAGCGGGCGCCAATATCGGCGCGATGTCGATCCTCCGATTGGAGAAAGACGACCGAGCCGCGATCAACGGATTCATTTCGGTCTATGGGGTCTATTCTCCCGATCTGAACCTCTCCTCGCACAAGCTTTACGGCGACGGACGGTTCGGGCTGTCCGAACTGCAGATGCGGTGGTTCTGGAACCTCTATGCTCCCCATCTCTCGCCGTTCGAGCGCGATCAGCTTACCCCGCTCAACGCGGACCTTACGGATTTTCCGCCGACGCTTTGCGTCGGAACCGAGTGCGATCTCCTGCTGGACGACACGCTGGCCTTTTACAGCCGCCTTGCCGGCGCACAGGTCGACGTTTCGCTCTCGCTGTGGCCGAGCCTTGCCCATGGGTGTCTGGTCTTTGTCGGGTCGGTCGAAAGTGTCACGCTGGCGGCTTCCTCGATCATCAATTTCATCGAGGCTCAAAGCCGCCTTTCCGAAGGACCAGCGCGGTCTATTCTAACGCCCGTTGCCCCGCGGCCAGGCGCTTCCATTCCGAGTGCCGCAGCGACAGCGCTTCGGTCTCACGGACCGCTTCTGGATGTAGAGGCCCTCTTCCTCACGAGCCGGTCGCGCCTGCACGGCTCGGTCTCCCACGCCATTGCGCGAGACATCATTACGGGGAAGCTGCGGCCTGGCGGACTCATGCCGAGCGAAGACAAGGCGAGCGCATCCTTCGGTGTGTCCCGCAGTGCCTATCGTGAGGCAATCCGCACGCTGGCCGCCAAGGGACTGGTCACCGCCTCGCCAAAGATCGGCACGAGAATTGCCCCGCGTGCCGACTGGCATCTTCTCGATCCGGACGTTCTGGCCTGGCATTTCGAGGCTGGTCCGACCGAGGTGCTGATCAACAATCTATTCGAATTGCGCGCCACAATCGAATCCAATGCGGTCGCACTGGCGGCCACCCGGCGGGACGAGGCAAATGTGAGCAAGCTCACGGACTCTCTGGCGCGAATGGCGCGGTCGAGCCCCTACAGCGGTGCATGGCTGAACGCTGTAATCGCATTCCATCAATCGATCCTGCTGGCGTCCAAGAACGACGTTTTCGTTGCCATCTGGCCGGTCATCAACACCACCGTTCGATGGTCTGTGAAACTGCAGATGATGCTGCCGACGCTCGAGCTGCTTCAGGATCCGGTCGCAGATTACACCAAGGTGTTCGAGAACATCACATCGCAGAATGCCAAGGGCGCACATCAGGCCATGGCGCAACTCATAGATGCGTCGCGAGTGGATACGCTTGCGAACTTTGAACGCGTGCAGATGGCGTCCCCGCGCAGCAATCCGGACATTGTCGATCTGGATGATCTGGCCGAGCAAAACCTTGAAGGGACCCACGGACGTGAATAGCTCCGACGACGTGACTCTGCGTCCGCCGACACCAGTCAGAAGGCTGCTTCACGCCTTGCCGGACGAGATCGGCGTGGTCGCGGCACTGGTCGTTCTGGTGCTGGCTGTCGGGGTGGTGCAGCCAAACTTCCTATCCGCCAACAACCTTATCCAGCTCGTCAGCAACAGTGCCTATTTCGGGGTGATTGCCCTCGGAATGGTGTTCCTTCTGGCACTCGGCGAGATCGACCTTTCAGTCGGCTGGAACTTCAATTTCTCGGCCGTGCTCACTGCCGAACTCATGCTGTTCGGCGTCGATCCGTGGATCGCTGCAGCCTGCGGGATCGGTTTCGGTGCCGCTTTGGGCCTGCTGAACGGCGTGATGACGGTGGCCCTCGGCCTGCCGTCGATCATTGTGACGCTTGGGACCCTCTCGGTGTTCCAAGGACTGTCGCTGGTCGTGACGAAGTCGCGCGCGATCATCCCCCCGGACCTGTCGAGCTCGTTCTTCGCGGTGACCAATTCGCGGCTCTTCGGTATTCCGTTCGTCGTCTATGGATTCGTTTTTGCGGCCATCGTCCTCCATCTGGTTTTTCACAAGTCCCGCTTCGGCTATCGCGTGCAGGCGATCGGGTCGAACGCCGAGGCGGCCAAGCTGGCGGGCATTCCGATCAATCGCACGCGCGTCGTCGCGCTCGTCCTGATGGGGGCGTTGTGCGGTCTCGCCGGTGCCACCTTCGTCGGGGTGCGGCAGGCGATCGACCCAACGACCGGCGGCGAGTTTCTGCTGGTGGCGATCGCTGCAGCGGTGATCGGCGGCACGCCGGTTACCGGCGGCATGGGCACTATCGTCGGGGCCCTGATCGGCGCGCTGATCATTTCGACGATTCGTTCGGGGGTGATCTTTCTCGGCGTCGATGCACGCTGGAGCACCTTCGTCACCGGCGCGGTCATTTTGCTGGCGGTGGCAATCGACAAGGCCCTGCGCGTGCAGCGGGACCGGTCGCGTAACCGCAACAGAGAAAATTGAGTTTCGCACGGGGAGCATGAGCGCGCCGTGTCGGGAGTTGATGTCAACAGGGAGGAAACCATGAATTTGGCATCGCGAGCAGGCAGCCGGAAACGGCTGAATAGTATTGTGGCGACGGGTGTGGTCGCTATCACCGCAAGCTGGTTCGGCGCGAGCCTGGCCGAGGACAAGATCGTCATCGGGTTTGTCACCCATCACCATCTCGATCAGTTCCAGGAACGCATCTGGCAGGGCGCGCGAACTGCGGCAGCCGATCTCGGCGTCGAACTCAAGCTGGCGGCGCCCGACAACGTCGATCCAGAAGCCCAACTCGCCATCGTGCAGAGCCTCGTGAACTCGGGCGTTAGTGGCATTGCCACTCCGGCGACCAGCGAATCGCTGGTGGCACCGTTGAACGCGATCATCGACGGCGGCACGCCGGTGGTGACCTTCCTCTTGAACAGCCCCAACATTCGCGCACCCTTTGTCGGCGAACGGACATTCCCGACCTGGAAAGAGTTCGGCAAACGCGTCGCGACCAAGCTTGGTGCCGATGCCAAGGGTGAAGTGCTGGTGGGCTATTGCAGCGCCGACCTCGAAATCCTTGCCCATCGTGCCGATGGCACGATCGCGGGTCTGAAGGAGGCCGGTCCCGGTCTGACGGTGCTCGGTCCGTTCGACGTGAAGCTCTCGGCCACCGAGAACTACGCCGCATGGGAAGCCCTGGCTCTGGCCCATCCGAACGCCGTGGCGATGCTCGATCTGTGCGCGCCCGGTATCGTCTCGCTGTCCAAGCTCAAGACGTCCGGCGGCTACAACTGGCTGATCGCCGGCGCCGACACGACCCCGGAGAATTTGGCCGCAGTCGAGGCGGGTACGGCCTGGATGGCGGAAGGCCAGTCGGAGTTCCTGCAGGGCTACATGCCGGTGCTGATGCTCGTCGATGCCATCCGCAGCGGCAAGAAGGCGGTCGAGCCGAGCTTCTTCGACTCGGGCAATCAGTTCGTCACTCTCGACAACGCCGACGAGCCCTACGACCTCAAGGACGTATCGTTCAAGGAACTCGTCGAGATCGCCAATAGCCCGGAGCTGACGGCAGCGCACTACAAAGCGTCGCTGGAAAACGGCCAGTTGAAAGACTGGAAGAGCCTCCTGCAGCCGCTCGAGAACCAGAACAAGTGAGTCTACCTCCCGCGAACCTGTCTGTCGGGGCGCAAGCTCCGGCAGACACCTTGCCAGCCCTCACCGTGAGCGGGCTAACCAAGCAGTATGGCGGTGTGCGGGCACTGGTCGGTGCGTCGCTCGAAGTGAAGCGTGGCAGTGTGCACGCAGTGGTCGGCGAAAATGGCGCCGGCAAATCGACACTGATGAAAATCATCGCCGGCGCGATCACCCCTGATGCAGGGACCTTAGCGCTGGATGGCAAACCGGTCAGCTTTGCCGGTCCGCTCGATGCCGGCCGCGCCGGTGTGGGCATTGTGTATCAGGAGCTGAGCACGTTCCCGACGCGGGACGTGCTGGCCAATCTCTTCGCCAATCGGGAACCGACCCGCTTCGGATTTGTCTCCCGTCAAAAGATGATGGCAGAGGCCACTCCGGTGCTGGAGCAACTCGGTCTGGCGATCAAATTCGACGACCGTGCAGGCGATCTGCCGGTTGCGGACCGGCAGTTGCTCGAGATCGCGCGCGCGCTCTTGGCCCACCCTCGCCTCATCCTGCTGGACGAGCCGAATTCCGCGCTGAACCAGCGCGAGACGGCCCGGCTGTTTGCCATCATACGGAAGCTCTGCGAAACGGGCGTCACCGTGCTTTACGTTTCGCATCGGCTCGAGGAAGTCTTCGAGATTGCCGACACCGTCTCTGTCATGCGCAACGGCGAATTGGTCTGGACCCGACCGCGTCAGGATTTGTCGATACCGGAGGTCATCGACGCCATGCTGGGCCAGCGCGCAGAGGACCAGTACCCGGCCGAGGTGCCGCGGCGATCCTTCGGGACGCCGCCCCTGCGGGTCGTCGACATGAGCTTCCAACATGACGGGCAATTGTTCAGTTTCGACGTTGCGCCCGGCGAAATTCTTGGTGTTGCCGGCCTCGACGGCTCGGGCGGCGACAAGCTGTTGCCCATGCTGTTCGGCGCGCGTGGTAAAGCATCTGGCCTATCGATTTACCCCGATGGAAGCGGCCCACCTGCCAGCCCGCACGCGGCGGCTTTGCGCGGCATCGCACTCGTGCCCGCCGATCGACGGCGCGAGGGCCTGATGCTGCAAAAATCGATCGCGACAAACACGGCGCATGTGGCCCTCGGCGCGCGAGCGCGATGGTGGGAGGCCGTCACCACTTCAGTCCTTACGAGCAGGGCCCGGCGCGTCATTTCCGATCTTGGTGTGAAAGCTCAGTCCGAACGGACAATCGTGCACCATTTGTCCGGGGGCAATCAGCAAAAAATCGTCGTCGGCAAATGGCTAGAAACCAACCCCGGTTTGATCCTTCTCGATGACCCAACGCGGGGCATCGATGTGGGCGCCAAGCGCGAATTGTTTCTGCTGGTTCGCAGGCTGCAGCTCGAAGGCAAGATCGTTCTAATGCGCTCGACAGAACTCGGCGAACTGCTGGGCATGTGCAGCCGCGTCCTCGTCTTCTATCGGCAGGGACTTGCTGGAATTGCCGAGTGCGGGAAGCTTGATCAGCGATCCCTGCTCGAGGCCATCAACACCGGAAAAAGCGTGGCGTTCTGATGACGCGAGCCGTCCTGCCGTAGCCTCGGGACTGCGTGGACATGCCCGTGGGGCCCTCCGGCTCGTGCCATCTGGCTGACGGCAAGTGGCAAGAGGGCTGCATCCGCGAACTATGGCTGCAGTGAAACTTGTGCTTTCCTCATGGACGTGCGAAGGGGG
>JBDSHC010000085.1:0-17979 GCA_039918675.1 Devosia sp. | reverse complement strand
CGCATCACCTGCTGATTCTGTTGTTGTGTGAAACGACCGCAAACCAGCCGGGAGGCCAGCGCCGCATGTTGCGGCATCAATCGTCATTCGCCGATGTTAGCCGATAAGCCGGAAAAGCGCCACGACTTCCTTGTTGCCGTCGCCGCCAGAAATCGGTGAGGGCAGGGAGAGGCGATGGGTCCAGCCGTGAAGCGACATGAAGTCGAGAACAGCCGCGACGGCAGTAGCGATGGCGTCGGCATCGGTGACAATTCCACCCTTGCCGACATTGTCCCGGCCGACCTCGAATTGCGGCTTGATCAGGATCACGGCGTCCGCACCGGCCCGGCACAACGATAGCGGCGCCGCGAGCACCTTGGTCACCGACACAAAGCTGATGTCACAGACGACCAGATCGATCGACTCGGGGATTGTCTCTCGCGTCAGATCCTTGACGTTGACGCCCTCCATCGAGACGAGCGCCCGCAGCCTGCGCACCGCCTCATGCAACTGGTCGCGCCCGACATCGACGGCATAGATCTTTGCCGCGCCACGCTCGGCCAGCACCTGCGTAAAGCCTCCCGTCGAGGCGCCCAGATCGAGGCAGATCTTGCCGTCGACGGCGATCTCGCCCGCGTCGAGCCCGGCGATGAGCTTCAGCGCCGCCCTTGAGACATAGCCGCGGGCCGGATCGTCAAGCTCGATCCGATCATCGCGCCCAACCATCTGGCTTGGCTTCACCGCTGGAACGCCGTTTACCTGCACGGTGCCGCGCAGGACTGCGTCGCGGGCCCGCGCCCGGCTTGGCACAAGGCCACGCTGCTCCAGAGCCAGATCGAGGCGGATGCGCTCCGCCATGGCTCAGCTATTGACCAGGCGTTTGATCTTGGCGATGGCGCTGGCCTTGTCCTCGCCATAGGCGATGGTGCCCTTGAACGAACCATCCTTGCCGATCAGGAACACGCTTGCGGTGTGGTTGACGAGATAGTCGCCATTGGCGTCCGGCGCCTTCTTCTCGGCCAACACGCCGAACGATGCTTTCGCCGCCTCGGTCTGTTCCGGCGTGCCCACGAGCCCGATGATGTTCTTGTCGAACGCGCCGATATATTCGGTGAGCGTCTGCTTGGTGTCGCGCGCCGGATCGACCGTCACGAAGATCGTCCGCAACTGGTCATAGGTTAGGCCCAGCTCGTCGCGCCATTCGACGCTTTCGGCCATCGTAGTGGGGCAGACGTCGGGGCAGAAGGTGTAGCCGAAGAAGACGAGGCTTGGCGTGCCCTTGAGGCTGTCCTGCGTGAAGGTGCCGCCGGCTGTCGATTCGAGGCTGAACGGCGTTCCCGTTACGCCCACCGGCGTCGCCGGTGGGCGAAAGAAGAACAGCGCCGTCGCGCCGAGCGCGGCAACGACGACCAGCGTCCACAGGATCATACGAAAGCGGGCAATCGCCGGCGAACTGGCCATATCAAACCTTTACGGATCGAGCGGCTCGGTCCCCACGGGCTTGCCGTTCTTGAGCGTGATCTTTTCGATCCGCGCTTCTGCCGCCTTAAGGAGGCCCTCGCAATGCGACTTAAGCGCCTCACCGCGTTCATAGATGGCAATCGATTCGGCCAGCGGCGCCTTACCGCCCTCGAGCCGCGCCACGATGCCCTCGAGTTCGGCCAGCGCCGCCTCGAAAGTCATTGCTTTCACGTCGTCGGTGGGTGCGTCGGCCAAAATCTCAGCTCATCAATGCAGTGACATGGGCGGCAACGCCCGTCGCCAGCCCTTCGCGGTCATAACCGCCTTCGAGCATCGAAACAATGCGCCCGCCACAGCGGCGGTCGGCGACTTCGCGCAGCTTCAGCGTCACCCAGGCAAAATCCTGTGGCCGCCAGTTGAGCTGCGCCAGCGGGTCGCGATAATCGGCATCGAATCCGGCAGAGATCAGGAGGAAGTCTGGTCGGAACGCCTCAAGCGCCGGCAGCACCTTCTGCTCATAGGCTTCGCGCATCTCGTCGGTTCCCGTCCGCGCGGCGAGGGGGGCGTTGCAGATATTGCCGACGCCGGTCTCGTTGGCTGCGCCCGTGCCGGGAAACAGCGGCATCTGGTGAGTCGAGCCGTAGAACACGCTCGGATCGTTGTAGAAGATGTCCTGCGTGCCATTGCCGTGATGGACGTCGAAATCGATGACGGCCACGCGCTCGGCGCCGAATTTGCGCTGCGCTTCGCGCGCCACAATGGCAATCGTGTTGATGAGGCAAAAGCCCATCGGCCGCTCGCGTTCGGCATGGTGGCCCGGCGGTCGAACGGCGCAGAACGCGTTCTCGACCTCACCTAAGGCCACGGCTTCGAGTGCGGTGAGCCCTGCACCCAGTGCCGTTCCAATGGCATCGAGCGACCCGGACGAAATGAACGTGTCCTCGTCGATCTGGCCGATTCCCTCGGCCGGCCGTGATTGCGCCAGCGCCTGCAGATAGCCGGGCGCGTGGACGATCTCGGCCAAGGAGAGGTCACCAAACGGCGCGTCCTTGCGCCACAGAGCGGGGAAGCGGTCGGAGCTCAGTGCCTCTTCGATGGCCCGGATGCGGTCCGGCCGCTCGGGATGCCCCGCCGGCGTCTTGTGGCTCTCGAAGTTCCGCTGACTGACGAGAAGGGTGGCCATGCAGGGATTTCTTGACGGCCCCCGCCGCTCTTGTCAAACACCCCGGCATGTCCGCCGGCGTTCCGCACAGCCAAGATTTAGCCCGATTTGCTGCCCTTTTGCGCGCGGGGGAAATCGTCGCCTTCCCGACCGAGACCGTCTACGGGCTCGGTGCGGACGCGACGAACTCCGATGCTGTCCTCAAGATTTATGAGACCAAGGGACGCCCTCGCTTCAACCCACTGATCGTCCATGTCGCCGATCTCGACATGGCTCGAAAGCTGGTCGAGTTCTCGCCGCTGGCCGAAAAGCTCGCGAAATTCTGGCCTGGCCCGCTGACGCTGGTGCTGCCGAAGCGCCCGGACTCGGGTCTCAGCGATCTAGTAACGGCCGGACTAGAGACTGTCGGCGTCCGCATCCCCGCGCATCCGTTGGCGCTTGAGCTGATCCGAGCCACCGGTCTCCCGCTTGCGGCACCATCGGCCAATCCTTCCGGCAGGCTGTCGCCCACGACGGCGGAACAGGTCACGCGCGCGTTCAAGGGTGTAGTTCCTGTGCTCGATGGCGGGCCGAGCCAGTCGGGCGTTGAGTCGACGATAGTTGCGGTCGACGGCGACACGATCACCCAACTCCGCGCCGGTGCACTGCCGCGCGAGGGCATCGAGCGGGCCATCGGCCGGCCGGTTCATGTGGCCGAGCAGGGCAGCACTATTACCGCCCCCGGCATGCTCGCCAGTCACTATGCCCCTAACGCCGTGCTCCGCCTAAATGCGAAATCCGCTGAGCAAGGCGAGGCCTATCTCGCTTTTGGTCCAGGACAGGGGACGCTCAATCTCTCCCCCGCCGGTGACCTGCACGAGGCGGCGCGCAATCTGTTCGCTATGTTGCATGAGCTGGATGTCACGGCGCACCGGATCGCAGTAGCCCCGATCCCGCAGCAGGGGCTGGGCGAAGCCATCAACGATCGGTTGAAGCGGGCGGCGGCGCCGCGAAACTAGGGCGGGTTGTATTGCTGCGCGGCCTGGCTACGGTGACGGCATGAGTACAAGCAGATCTGCCGAAAAAGCTCCCATTGTGGTCGTCGATCTGCAGACCGGCATGTTCGACGGTGTCGCCTCGCCGCCGCTGTTTGATGCCGACGGACTCACGACTCGCGTGCGAACGGTCCTGACCTGGGCGCGTCGCGCGGGGCGTGCGGTGGCCTTCGTGCAACAGGATGGTCCGCCTGGCGACCAACTCGAACGGGGTGCGCCCGGCTGGGCCATCTTGCCGGCATTGGGGCAGGCGGCCGATGAGCCGACTTTCAACAAAACCGTCACCAACGCCTTCAGCAATCCGGAACTGCTCGATTGGGTGAGGGCGCAAGGCGCCGGCGAAGTCGTGGTAATCGGAGCTGCGACCAATCACTGCATCGCGGCAACGATCGCCGGAGCGATGGACCTCGGATTGCAGGTGACTGTGATCGGCGATGCGCACAGCACTGGCGGCGATACGGCCGCTGCGATCATTCGCCAGAACAACGTTGAGTTCGCCGCGGCCGGCGCGACTGTCCTGACGACGGACCAGTTGGAGACCGTCGTCTAGTCGCGAACCCTGTATGGCTTCTGGTCGCGCCAGAACCGCATCAGGCTCTCGAGGTCGGGGTCGCCATTGTCGGGCAGGACGATCTTGAGACTGGCGTAGAGGTCGCCGGTTCCATGCAGACCCTTGCCCTTGAGGCGCAGCGCCTTGGATGTGTTGATGTTGGGCGGCAGCGTCAGCTCGGCCGAACCGTCGAGCGTCGGTACGCGAACCTTGCCGCCGAGCACCCCCTCGTAAAGCGTGATCGGCACATCGACGCGGAGGTCTGCGCCATCGCGGCGAAACTGCCGGTGCCGCTCGAATTTCACGGTGACGATCGCGTCGCCCGCTTCGCCGCCCATGGGTGAGGGCATGCCCTGGCCCTTGAGGCGGATCTGCTGGCCGTCTTCTACCTTCTCGGGCAGCTTGACGTTGACGACCTTGTTGGTCGGTAGGCGCAGTGGCACGGAGCCGCCCTTGTGGGCATCCTCGAGGCTGACCGCGAGCGTTACACTGGCGTCTTCGCCCTTGGTGCCGGCCTGCCTGCCGCCGCCCGGTGCGCCACCCATCGTGCCCGTGAAGGGGTCCCAGCCGCCAGCGCCGGTCGGCCGCGGACCGCGCTGCTGCGCGCCGCCAAAGCCGCTCATGAATTCCTTGAGAATGTCCTCGGCCGAAAATCCGCCCGGCTGCTGCGCGCCGCCACGACGGGCACCACCAGCACCACCGAATCCAGCGAACTTCGGGCTGCCATCGGCATCGATCTCGCCGCGGTCATAGGCGCCCTTTTTCTCGGAATCGGTGAGAAAATCATAGGCAGCCGAAATCTCGGCGAATTTGGCCTGCGCCTTGGGGTCGTCCTGGTTCTGGTCGGGGTGATTGGCCTTGGCCAGCCTGCGATAGGCCGACTTCAGGTCCTTCTCGCTCACAGAACGAGAAACCCCGAGCACGCTATAGGGATCGCGCATGGGTTCCTTCGAAACTAGGGGACGGTTGTAAGACCGCCATTTGCCAATCTATATGGCCACGCGACCCCCGCTTGTCCAGACCGAGGCAGAGCCCGAAATGACCGCCAGCAGCCTCACCGAGCGCCTGTTTGACGATGACGACAAGAACCAGATCGAGCCGTTTTCGCTGTTCGAGGACTGGTATGCCGAGGCCGAGGCGAGCGAACCGAACGATCCGCATGCCATGGCCGTAGCCACGGTCGATGCTGCCGGTTTGCCCGATGTCCGCATGGTGCTGCTGAACGCGCGTGACCATCGCGGCTTCGTTTTTTTTACCAATTTCGAGAGCCGCAAGGGCGAGGAACTGAAGGCCAACCCCAAAGCCGCGCTGGTCTTTCACTGGAAATCGCTGCGCCGTCAGGTCCGGGCACGCGGCCCGGTGGAGATTGTCCAGCCCGGCGAGGCCGACGCGTATTTCGCCAGCCGGTCACGGACCTCGCAGCTCGGCGCTCACGCCAGCAAGCAGTCGCGCCAGCTGGCCCGCAAATCGGTCCTGATGGAGGCGGTCGAAACGCTGAAGTCGTCGCTCGGTGATGAAGATCCGGTGGCCCGGCCGCCGCATTGGTCGGGTTTTCGAATCATCCCGCTCGAGATCGAATTCTGGCAGGACGGCGCGTATCGCCTCCACGATCGCGTCCGCTTCACCCGCGCCGCACCGGATGCTGTGTGGACACGTCAACGGCTCTACCCCTGAGGCTTGCCGGAGCCGGTTTCGCATGAAATCGTAAGTTTGGGTTGGCGGCACGAGTCATGGCGGAAATCACCGAAGAGCCGAAGGTCGGGCGGGTCGTATTCACCGGCTCGCGCCACGAGATGCTGGGCATCATCCTGCGCGGCTATCTGCTTATGCTGCCCACCATCGGGCTCTATCGCTTCTGGCAGGCCACCTGGAAGCGCCGCTTCTATTGGCAGAACACGGTGATCGACGGCGAGCCGCTCGAATACACCGGCACGGCTAGCCAGCTGCTGCTCGGCTTCTTCTTCGCGTTGGCTTTCTTCCTGCCGATCTACATCGCCTTCTTCGTTCTCTCGATGCAGGACGTCGACTATCTGCTGCTCGGATACGTCGCGATAGCGGCCATCGTCTGGTTTCTGATGGGATACGCGATCTATCGGGCGCGCGACTTCCGGCTCTCACGCACACTCTGGCGCGGCATCCGCTTCGACCTCCGCGGCTTCGCATTGGCGTATGCCTTACGACGCTTCCTTTGGTCGCTGGCCATGCTCGCTACGCTGGGCCTCATTTATCCTTGGATGGCCTCGAGCCTCTGGCGCTATCGGTGGCGCAACACCTGGTATGGCGACCGCAAGTTTGATGTCGCCGGGACTTGGCGGGCTTTTGCTGCGCCTTACTACGGCGCCTATTTCATCAATCTGCTGACTATCGGCAGCACGCTGATCTGGATCGTCTCGGCCAAGGACTTCGTGCGTGTCGGCGCCGGCGCGGTGCCCGGACCTATCGGACTCGCGCTGTCGGCCGCCTGTCTGGTGATCTTCGGCTTCACGATGGCGCTCTACCGCGCCCGCTCTGCCTCTCGCATGCTCTCAACGGTCTCGATGGGCGACGCGAAGCTATCCGTCCGCATCGGGACTGGAGCGTTGTTCTGGCAGTTCGTCTTCTATGTGATAGCCGTCGTGCTGCTTCTCGCGGTGCTGGCCGCCGCTGCGCTGATCGGCCTCGCGAGCGCCTTCGCAGCCGCTGCTGCGAATGGGCAAGAGCCCGACGCGGCCGCGATGTTTGCGTTCCTCCAATCCGGCACGCTGAATGTGGTGATGCTGATCGTCGTCTATCTTGTCGTGCTTGGGACCCTCGGGCTTCTGGCGGAGGTCATTCTCGCGCTCGGCTGGTGGAAGCTCATTGCCACCAGCACGACGATCATCAACCCCGACAGCGTGCAGGCGGCCAAGTCCTCGCCGGAAGATCGCGCCCTGATCGGGCAGGGCCTCGCGGACGCTCTCAATGTGGGGGCCTATTGATGGAGTTCACCGGCCGCTATCAGGACGGTGCCGTCGCCATTGTCCGCGATGTCATCTGCATTATCGATCTTGCCTCCGATCCGGTGATGCTGGCGATCCTCGATGCGACGACGCGCGAGATTGTCGATCGTTGGCCGGCCGAAGATTGCTTCCTGCGCCACTCGCGCATGATGGAGTTGCGCATCGGCAACCGGCAGCGCGCGCCCGGTGCTCGCCTTGCCGTCACGGGCATCGACAGCATGCGCCGCGCGCTCGGCGTGTTGCCGGACCTTCACAAGAACCAGCGCTCTGACACCTGGCGGCAGGCGCGGATACTGACACTCGCCACCGCGGCGCTGGCTTCGGTCATCGTCGCTTATCTCTATGGCATCCCACTGGTCGCCGACCGGCTTGTGCCGCTCGTGCCGCCCGAGTGGGAGATCAAGATCGGCGACACCGCGGCGCTCCAGATCGAGCAGCAGATGACCGGCGGCAAGGGCTATGTGCTCTGCGACGCCAATGAGCAAAGTCCGGCAAACGTCGCGATCTCCCGCTTTGTCGGCGATACGTTTGCGGGCCTGAACACGCCGTTCCGCCCCACTGTTTCCGTGGTGCGCTCAGAGGTGCCCAACGCCTTCGCCCTGCCCGGCGGCCGCACCTATTACCTCTCGGTCCTGCTGCAGGCGAGCCGCTCCTCCGATGAGTTCGCCGGAGTGCTCGCTCATGAGTTGGGCCACGTCTATTACCGCCACAGTATGCGCAGTCTGATCGAGACCTCGACCACCGGCCTGCTTGTAGGCTTTGTGCTTGGGGATCTGACCGGCCTGTCCGTGGCGGGTGCGGTGGGCGCGACGCTGATCGACAACAGGTTCTCGCGGAACGCTGAGGCACAGGCCGACAATTTCGCCGGCACCACGGCGCAGCGGTTGGGGTTCAGTCCGGCGGGGCTGGCCGATCTGCTCGAGCGCGTCGCGAAGGACGATATCTACTCGCGCGCCACCGCGCTCTTTGCCAACCATCCGCTGACCGATGAGCGCCGGCATGCGCTTGAGGCTCTCGACACACACGACCCGGGCGTGAAGCCGGCCTTCACCGCCGTCGAATGGTCGGCGATCCGCGACATGTGCCCGCCGCCGGCGCCGCCGCCGCTTCCCAAGATCGTGACGCCAGGGGCGTCCGCCGGCTGATGCGCATCCTCATCCGAACTTCGAAATGGGCGGTGTGGGCGCGCCGGTTCGGCGCGTTGGCGCTGCCGCTCGCCGCGATCCCAGTGGCGCTCCATCACGCACACATCATCACCAGCGAAAACTTCGTCACCGTCGAACTCGTCGCCATGGGCTTTGCGGTGGCGGCGGTCGCAATGTCGCTCATCGCCTTCATGCGGCTCTGGTTCACGGGCGATCAGGGTTGGTCGCGGGCGACGCTCGCTTTCGTCTTCGGCATCCTCTGCCTGCTCCCGGCGGCCTTCTTCGCCTGGCAGGCGGCACGCATCCCCGCTTCGCCGGATGTGTCGACAGACTTCGCCAATCCGCCGACGCTGGTGAGCTTCGTCGAATCGCACTTTGTCGGACCCGAAGAACGTCAGCGCATCGAAGCCGCCTATCCCAATGCGCGCTCGCGCTCCTATCCCATCGAAGCCCCGCAGATGTTCGATGTGGTCGAGACGCTTGTCGATGCCCATGGCTGGGACATTCGCGCGCGGCGAGCTCCGCTCTCTGCGGTCGATAGCGGGCAGATCAATGCTGTCGTCACCACCTTGCTCGGCTTCGGCCAAGAGGTAGCATTCCGCATTTCGGGCGGCGCCGATGGAACTACCATTGCGATGCGCTCGGCATCGCTGTCGAGCTTCCCAGATTTCGGCGAGAACGGTCAGCGCGTCGAGGGGTTCTTGCTGGAGCTCGACAATCAGGTAACGCTGATGCTGCGCAATGCGCCGGCGCAGCCTGCGGCCGACAACTAGCGCGGCGCGAGCCTGAGACCGAAGAGTGTGCGGTGTGCGTGGATCGCTCCCTGTGTGTCGAGATACTCGATGTGCGCCTTGAGTGTCATAGCCGCCGCTGGCCGCAGTGCGATTGATAGCGTCGGGTAGATCCGCGCCAGCAACTGTTCCACCGTGCGAGCGCCGCCGCCGACGGCGTCGATGATCTGCTGATTGCGCAGCATGCGATGCGCGAGGAGGGCGCGTGCGTAGGCGCGTCCATCGGCGATCGGTCCGCCATGCGCCGGCAGATAGGATCGATAGGGCAGGGCGATCATTTTGCGCAGCGAGTCGAGATAGGCCGCCATCGACCCATCGGGCACCGCGACGAGAGTGGAGTTCCAGCCCATGATGTGGTCGCCGCTGAACAGCCAGTCTTCGCCAGCCAGCCCATAGGCCATGTGATTGGCGCAATGACCCGGCGTGGCGACGGCCAGCATCTCCACGCCGCCGGCCGTGAAGACTTCGCCATCATGGAGAATGCGGTCGGGTTGCAATGCCCAATCGCAGTCGCCGGCGAGGACATTCACCTCGAACGCCCGGCGCGACCGGCTCAACCGATGCGCGCCTTCGAACCAGATGGGCGCGCCGGTCGCCGCCTTGAGCGAAGCGACACCGGCCGAATGATCCTTGTGCGTGTGGGTCAAGAGTATCGCCTCGACCGGCCGCCCGGCGATCGCCGCCAGAAGCGCTTGGCGATGTCCCTCATCGGCAGGTCCGGGGTCCAATATAGCGACGCGATCCCGACCGATGATGAAACTGTTGGTGCCGGTGAATGTGTAGGGTCCGGCATTGGGCGCCGTCACCCGCAGGACAGCGGGCAAGACTTCCACGGCCTGCCCATGTTTCGGGGCAAAAGCAGTGTCATAGACCAAAGGGGGAGGGGCGTCGGCCATTGCGCTCAAGGGGGTGAAAGTCTAGAAATGGGCAGCATTCCGCGCCCCTGAAAGAAGGTAACGCAATGGCCGTCACGCTGACCACTCCCAATACGCTTGTGGGCACGCTTCAACCGAAATCCGACGCTGCAAAGCTCCTGACCAACATCGTTCTGGTCGTGCTCGGCGCGCTGATCCTCACGGCCTCGGCCAAGTTCAAGATCCCGGTGCTGCCGGTCCCGATTACGCTCCAGACACTGGCCGTCGCGATGATCGCTGCCGGCGCCGGCTGGCGCATTGGCGTCGCGACTGTGGCGCTCTATCTCGTCGAGGGTCTTGCCGGTCTGCCGGTCTTCGCCAATGGCGGCGGCCTCGCTTACGTCATGTCGCCGACCTTCGGCTTCCTCGTCGGCTATCTGCCGATGGCCTGGATCATCGGCCGCGCGGCCGATCGCGGCGCCGCGGGCAATGTAGCGCTGTTCTTCGCCGTCATGCTGGTTGGCGACGCCGTTGCCTTCACCTTCGGCTTCGGCTGGCTCTATGCCGTCGCCAACTCGATCGTCAGTAGCGGCGCCGAACTGCCCAAATGGCTCCAGGGCGACAACCTCATGGCGACCGCCTTCAACGGCGCCGTGAAGCCGTTCATTTTGTGGGACGCCCTCAAGATGGCCTTCGCCGCCATGACCGTCTCCGGTCTCTGGGTCGCCTTCAAAAAGCGCACCTGACGCTCCGCATATCGAAAAAAAGGAAAGGCCGGTCGCGAGACCGGCCTTTTTGTTGTTCAGTTATCCGCCCGTGAGAACCGGCGCTATTGCAGCTGCGCGCGCTGGCTCCGGCACTGGCCGTCTCGTCTCGCGCCAGATCTTGAAAGGCGCCAGAAACACCATTTCCAAGGCGATCACGACGCCGACGATTGTTGCCCACCCGACCAGCAACAAGACGGTCCAGACCGCCGATAGTTTTGAATTTTGTGTGCTCATGTTGTTCGCCATACCAGCCATCCGGCGGTGATATACATGCGCCAAATGACGAGTATTTGACCCCCCGTCTGTCGAACTGTCGCATTCTGCGACGGCTCAACTATAATGAAAGCGTCGGGCCACCGCTATCCTCCGCCGGCGATGGAGCCTGTCGGGGGAAGGGGCCAAGGAGGGCCTGGGTGTCGCGAACGGTGTCGCAAAGGAAAAGCCCGACCTCGTGAAAGGCCGGGCTCAATTGGTCGGAGTAGAGTGATTCGAACACTCGACCCCCTGCTCCCGAAGCAGGTGCGCTACCAGGCTGCGCTATACTCCGATAAGGCTTCGCGGCGCCCTGAGGCGGCTGAAGTTGCGGGGTTATAGCCGCGTGCTTCCGGGGTTTCAAGCGCCGATCCGGGCCTAGTTTTGGCTGCGTTGCAGGATTGACCTCAAGCGTGTAGGAACCGCGCCGTTGGGGCGTCGCCAAGTGGTAAGGCAGCGGTTTTTGGTACCGCCATCCCTAGGTTCGAATCCTAGCGCCCCAGCCAATCATACAAGCCAGCTACACATGGTTGCGCCAGCTGTGCTGCGGATTGTAGTCCAGCATGCGCTTTGCTTTGTCGATCGAGAGCAGCGTCCCCGCCGACGACATTCCTGGTTTGTGTTCGACGCCCGGAAAGACTTCTGCCATCAGCGATTCATTGGCCCGGCTCATCACCGTGTCCGCATTGGCGATGATGAAGGCCTCGAATCCCCTGAACTCGGCCTCGATGGCTTTGCGCACGGCCTGCGCCCCGTCGCGGGCGTCGATATAGCCCCAGAGGTTCCATTTCCGCTTCATCGGGTCGGCATTGAAGCTGGGGAACGCCTTGTAGTCCTCGATATCCATGACGTTGGAGAATCGGAGGCCGGCGATCTTGAGCGCGGGGTCCCAGCGGCAGAACTGCGCTGCGATCGTCTCATCGACCAGCTTGCCCAGCGAATAGGCGCTTTCGGGCCGCGGGTAAGAGTGCTCGTCGACGGGCACATAGGGCGGGGGGTTGTCGAAGGGCAGGCCGAGTACGGTCTCGCTCGAAGCGAACACCACGGTCTTGATGCCGACGATCCGTGCGGCCTCGAAGATGTTGTAGGTCGCCGGCACATTGTTGGCGAAGGTGCGCGCATTGGCAAACAGCCCGGGGGCCGGGATGGCCGCTAGATGCACGACGGCCTCGAACGGCCCCTTGTGCTCGTCGACCCCGCTCAGCGCCGCAACGACCTCGCCGAAATCGCGCAGATCGACTCGCACGGTTGGGACGATCGGGTCCTTTGGCAGCGTCTGGTCGAGGTTCAGCACCTCATAGCCATTGGCCACGAGGTCCTTGAGCACGGCGCGGCCCAGTTTCCCGCTGCCGCCGGTGACGATCACTTTGGTCATGTCGGTCTCCTCTGCGGCGATGATTTCACCGGGCACCGAAACGCGCAACCCAAGGATGCCGCTCCGGCGGTCGTCCAATGAACTGAAAATGAATGTTGATCTCAGAGGCGGTTCAATCCGGGATCGCTAGAAACGCATTATCGAAATCAAACCTTCCGGGGATTTGAGATGACCAAGAACCACGAAAAGCTGCTCGTTGCCGCCCTTGCGGGTGTCATCATTGCCGGTGCCGCGATATTCGCGATCCAGCCGGCGATTGCTTCGAGCTTCGGCGCCAAGGCCTCCTCCCAGCTGACTGCGCCGGCTCAAATGGTTCTTGATCTCCGCCTCACTGCGAAGGTCTGACTCCTCCGGCCTCCAAAGCCGATCCCATGCAAAATTGCGTTCCCTCTTCTGACCTCCTCCCAATTGACTTTCCCGGCCTCCTGATGTCCCTCCAAGACATCACGGAGGCCAATTTTTTATGGATGTCGCCAACCCCATTCTTGCCGAACTCGTGCGCGGCAACTGGGTCGAAAACCGCCATCGCGGTGCCTTTGTCGTCATCGATGCAAGCGGCAAAATCATCGCGCGGGCCGGCGATATCGAGCGCGCCATCTTCCCGCGCTCGGCCATCAAATCGATGCAGGCCCTGGCGATGGTTACTTCCGGCGCCATCGACAAGTTTCATTTGAAGGACGAGGAACTGGCGCTCGCCTGCGCGTCGCACCAAGGCGAAGACTTTCACGTCGCGGGCGTTACGTCATTCCTCGGTCACATCGGGCTTGCCGCGTCGGATCTCGAATGCGGCGCCCACGCGCCAACCTTCGCGCCGGCGCGTGAGAAGCTGCGCGATCGCGGCGAACAGCCGACGGCGCTACACAACAATTGCTCTGGCAAGCATTCCGGCATGCTGGCGGTTGCAGAAGCTCTCGGTGTGCCAACGGCGCATTACATCGATCGCGATCATCCGGTGCAAAAGGCAGTGCGCGCAGGTATCGAACTCGTCGTCGGCGAACCGCTCTCGGTCGATCGCTGCGGTACCGATGGCTGCTCGATCCCGACCTGGGCCGCGTCGCTCCGCGCCTTCGCGCAGGGGTTTGCCAAAATGGCGACCGGGCAGGGGTTGCCTGCCGATGTCGCCAAAGCCGCCGATCGCATCTTCGACGCGGCGACGGCCTACCCACATCTTGTCGGTGGTACCGGTAGCCTCGATACCGAAGCGATGCGCGCCTTTGGCGGGCGACTGTTTCAGAAGGGCGGCGCCGAGGGCGTCCAGTGCGGCGTGGTCCGCAATAAGGGCTGGGGCTATGCCCTCAAGGTCGATGACGGCAACATGTCCGCCTCGCATGCCATGGTCGCAACATTGCTGCTCGCCATCAGCGATCCCGACGCGGCCCAGCGCGAGGTGCTCAACCGCTTCGCGACGCAGACGATCCGCAATGTCCGCAGTATCGAGGTTGGTACGTTGCGCGCCACGGCCGCGATGAGCCCGGTGGTCTAGAGCACAGTGTTGTCCGACACAGTGATGTTGGGGTAGTTGCCCGCGTCGCGCTGCAGATCGTCGCTGACGATCTTCTGCCACTCCATGCCGACGATGCCGTGCGTCGTGCCTTTGCCGATGAGGTTATCGGTGACCCTCGCCGCGCCGCCGCGGGACTCGGCCTGCACAACCGTGACGCCGATGCCGATATTGACCTCGCTCAGCACATTGCCGGTGATCACGACGTTGCGGAGGAACGGGCCGAAGCCGGCGACGATGCCGATGCCGGGCACCTTCTCGATCGTGTTGTTGGCGACCACGGTGTCCGCCTCGGCATAGACGCCGACCGGCACTGTGTCCGGGTTCACCGCCGACTTCGGCGTAATGTTGCGGACGATGTTGCCGGTGCAGGTGGCGAGGTAGCCGCCGCTGTCGAGATTGGTGATGTCGATCCCGCTGGCCGCGCCATCGATGATGTTGTTGGCGACGATTGAGCCCGAAAACTCGAATTCCGAGAAGATCGCGACTTCACCTGAGTTGGTGCAAGTGTTGCCGCGGATTTGCGTGTTGTGCCCGCCATTGACGCGCACGGCGCTGAAGGCGCAGTCGGAAATCACATTGTCCGAAACGATCACTTCGTCGGCGCGATAGACGTTCACGCCATTGCCGTTCTGCCCGTTACCGCCGCCCTTCCAGTCGATTTTGGAGATGCGGTTGCCGGTGATGATGGAGCGGTCGGGACCATGCTCGCTGCGCCAGATGCGGACGCCGGCATTGCCGCACTCGCTGATGCGATTGCCGCGGATCATGAGACCTTTGCCATTCATGCTGTGGATGGCTGCGTCACCCAAGCCGAAGAAGTCGCAATTCTCGACGGTCGCAGCGGCATTGCTGACGCCGATGCCGACACCTCGGCCGCCGAAGCTGCAATTGCGGATCGTCGCCTCGTCGCACTCCTCCAGCAGCAGATCGGCAGTGTCGACCGCGCCACCGAGCGTCACGCCATCGAGCACGAAGCCAACGCCGGCGCCGACGCGCCCGACCGGCGCGCCATCGAGGCTATTGAGATAGGTGCCGCGCGAGCTGCCGATGACACGCATATTTCCTGCGAACTGCAGGTTCTGCGCGGTGTACTCACCGGAGGGGAGGAGCAGATCCTTGCCAGAGGTCACTGCCGCGTCGATTGCCGCCTGGATCGCCTGCGACTGGTCGCCCTCGGTCTCGCTGTTGAGGCCGTAGTCGAACGGGTTGATGAAATCTGCCGCCGCAGCTCGACCGACAATGGCCGGGGCGGCGAGAAGAACAGCGAGTCCGGTCAGGGTCTGGCGGCGGGTGAAATGGAGCTTTTGCATCCCCAATTGTCGCCGCTCGGGGCTTTGTCCGCCAGCTTTGTCGGGAAGCTTGGTAAAGCTAGAGCTTCCTGAGCCGCACCGCGGTCCCGATGGCCGTGACCATGATCATGGCGCCGCGCGACCCGATCACCTCGTAGTCGAGCTGCGTTCCGACGACCGCGTCGGCACCCATCCGCTGAGCCCGATCAGTCAGTTCCCGCAGCGCGTTGTCTCGGGAGTTCTGCAGCTCTTCCTCGTAAGCCGCCGAGCGGCCGCCGACGAAATCAGTCACTGTCGCCATGACGTCGCGCAGGATGTTGGCGCCCGAAACCACCTCGCCATGGACCAGACCGAGATAGGCGGTGATCTCAAAACCCTGCAATTCTTCTGTGGTGCTGACGAGCATCTGATCCTCCAAGCTGCCGGTTCATATGGTGCGGCCGCGGCGGCCCGCAAGCCGGGGTGGCGGCGCTGGTGGCCGGGGGCTATAAAACCAGACGATCCCCCGAATCCGGAGCCAGCGTCCCGTGCCCAACATGCTTCTCGATGACCGCTTGTACATGGGCACCAGCAAGAAGGCAGAGTATCTGCTGCTCAAATACGGCAACCGGCACGGGCTCGTAACGGGCGCGACAGGCACCGGTAAAACGGTGACGCTTCAGGGGCTTGCAGAGGGTTTCTCGCGCGCTGGTGTGTCCGTTTTCTGCGCCGATGTGAAGGGCGATCTGTCGGGCGTATCGATGGCAGGAGAGGCCAAGGACTGGATCGTCAAGCGTGCCAAGGACATCGGCTTCGACGACTGGAAGACCGAGCCGTTCCCGGTGATCTTCTGGGATTTGTTCGGCAAGCAGGGTCACCCCGTCCGCACCACGGTGTCCGAGATGGGGCCGCTTTTGCTGTCCCGCATTCTCGATCTCAACGACACGCAGGAAGGCGTGCTCAACGTCGCCTTCAAATATGCCGACGACAACGGTCTGCTGCTGCTCGACCTCAAGGATTTGCGCGCCTTGCTGATCGAGGTCGAGAACCGCTCGCAGGAAATCTCCGCAAGCTACGGCAATGTCGCGACCGCGACAGTGGGGGCAGTGCAGCGCTCGCTGCTGGTGCTCGAGCAACAGGGTGGCGACAATTTCTTCGGCGAGGCCGCCCTCAAGATCACGGATCTGATGCGCACCTCGACGGATGGCCGCGGCGTCATTTCGGTCCTCGCTGCCGACCAGCTGATGCAGTCGCCGCGGCTGTACGCGACGTTCCTCCTCTGGATGCTGTCCGAGCTGTTCCAGGAGCTTCCAGAGGTCGGCGATCCGGATAAGCCCAAGCTCGTGTTCTTTTTCGATGAGGCGCATTTGCTGTTTGACGACGCGCCGAAGGCATTGGTCGACAAGGTGGAACAGGTGGTGAAGCTCGTCCGCTCGAAGGGTGTCGGCGTCTATTTCGTCACGCAGAACCCCATCGATATTCCCGATGCGGTGCTGTCGCAGCTCTCCAACCGCGTGCAGCATGCGCTCCGCGCCTATACGCCCCGCGACCAGAAAGCGGTGAAAGTCGCTGCCGAGACGTTCCGCCCCAACCCTGCGTTCAAGACAGAGGACGCGATCACGCAGTTGGCGGTCGGTGAGGCGCTGGTCTCGGTGCTCGAAGACAAGGGTATTCCGTCAATCGTCGAGCGGACCTTCATCCGCCCGCCATTCTCACGGGTCGGTCCGATCACGCCAGAGGAGCGCAAGGCAATCATCGGGGCGTCACCGGTGGTCGGCGTCTACGACAAGGTCGAGGATCGTGAATCCGCCTTTGAAGTGCTGACCAAGAAGACCAGGGAAAAGACCGACGCCGAAGCGGCCAAGAAGGCCGAAGAAGATGCCGCCAAGGCACCGGAGCGGCCGACCTATCAGGACAATAACTACCGCTCAGGACCACCGCCGGCGCGCGACAATGCCGGTCCGCCGCCCGCCCGCCGGACTTCGACCCGCGAAACAGCAACCGAGGCGGCGATCAAATCAGCTGCCCGAAGCGTTGCCAGCTCGCTTGGCCGGGCGCTGGTCCGGGGTATCCTCGGCAGCCTGAGCCGCGGCCGCTGATGTCGCCGGATTCGCATCCTGTTCTCGGCATTTTTGCCTCTGACTACGGCCCCGGCGACGCCGAGCGGGCAGCGATCATGTCTCAGGCCGGCAGCTATTTTGCCCGCAAGGGCGCGCGGCTTGCCTGCCTTGCAGATGACAGCCAACTCCCGGTGCCGCTGATCACCAGCGCCCGGACAGCCGGTGGCGACGTCACGCTCATCGCTGACGATTCCTACGCCGAGCCATCGTATCTAAAGGGCGTCACCGTGGAGCACATCGCGACCCCCGAAGCCCGAATGGCTCGGCTCGCAGCGCTTTCGACCGTTTACGTCGCGCTTCCCGGCTCGCTAGGCTCGGCCATTGGCCTCTACAAGACTTGGGTCGCGGGCGGTGGCGGGGCAGGGCGAAAGCCGGTGGTCTTCTACGACCGGAACGGGGCCTTCAAGGTTGTTCGAGGCTATGCCGCAGACGTCATCGCCAATTCGATTCCCAACCACGACCGCTATCTGCAGTTCGCGGATTCCGTCGAAGACATGTGGAATAAGATTGTCTGGCTGATCGACCAAGGGGCTGCCAACGCAGCCTAATGCTGGAGCTGCGGCGCGTTGCCGAACAGCGGGACGATATTGTCGCCGAACGCCGACCAGTCCCGCTTGTCGAAGCCGCGCCGGCGCCGCTCCGGCAGCTTCGGCTTGGCCAGCCGGGCAAGGACGCGCTCGACGAGATAGCGTGGCGACATCGGCTTCATGATGATCTCGTCGATCCCGGCATGGATCGA
>JBDSHC010000084.1:0-5987 GCA_039918675.1 Devosia sp. | reverse complement strand
GGGCTTGCTCGGCCGTTCGCGGGCGGCGCGGATCGCGGTGGAGCCCGAGCTCGTGTAGGTGACGATGGCGGCGAGGTCGAGGGTTTCGGCGACCTGGCGCGTGGCGGCGGAGATGGCGTCGGCGGCGGTGGCTTCGGGCTCGGCGGCCTGGGCGCGGATGATGCCGCGATAGAGCGCATCGGTTTCGACCGACATCGCGACCTTGTTCATCATCGAGACGGCCTCGATGGGATACATGCCCGAGGCAGATTCGGCGCTCAGCATGATGGCGTCGGCGCCCTCGAACACGGCGATCGACACGTCGGAGACTTCGGCGCGGGTGGGGACCGGCGAGGTGATCATCGATTCAAGCATCTGCGTGGCGACGACGACGGGCTTACCGAAGCGGCGGGCGATGCGGATCATGCGCTTCTGAAGGCCGGGCACCTGCTCGATGGGCATCTCGACGCCCAGGTCGCCGCGGGCGATCATGAAGGCGTCGCAGAGCTTGATGATCTCTTCGAGGCGCTCGACGGCCTGTGGCTTTTCGATCTTGGCCATGACGCCGGCGCGGCCTTGCACGATCTTGCGCACGTCGATGATGTCTTCGGGGCGCTGCACGAAGCTGAGCGCGATCCAGTCGGCTTCGGCCTCGAGGCCCTTGAGCAGATCGGCGTGATCCTTCTCGGTGAGCGCGCCGACGGGGAGCAGCGTATCGGGCAGGCTGACGCCCTTCTTGTCGCTGAGCTTGCCGCCATAGACGACTTCAGTCTCGATGATGCCGCCGCCGACACGAATGGCCTTCAACTGCAGCTTGCCGTCGTCGAGCAGCAGGCGGTCGCCGACCGAGACGGATTCGATGATCTCGGGATGGGGGAGTTTTACGCGGGTGATTGTGCCCGGCTCGTCCGAGCCGTCGAGGGTGAATTTGGCACCGGCGGCGAGCTGCACCGCGCCCTCGGCGAATTTGCCGACGCGGAGTTTGGGGCCCTGCAGGTCGACGAGGATGCCGAGCGGGTGGCTCAGCAGCTTTTCGACGTTGCGGATCTTCTGCACGGTCTCCTTGAGGAGGTCGTGGCTGGCGTGACTCATATTGATGCGGAAGACGTCGGCACCGGCGCGGGCCAGCTCCTCGATCACCTTCTCGGAATTGGAGGCGGGGCCAAGCGTGGCGATGATCTTAACGCGGCGCAGTCGTCTCATTTTGCCCCCAAGGCGTTTGTCTATTCTGTCGTGGCGTCGCCACCTTCGCCGGCGGCAGGATCGAGTCCTGGGTCGTCGGGCGGTGGGGCGTTCGGGTCGCCCTCGAGCGGCACGTCATTGCCGGTGTCGGGTCCGGTTGTGTCGTTATTGACCGGGTCCTTCAATTGCAAGGTCCAGTCGGTGCGGTTCTGCGTATCGACTTCGAAAAAGCCAGTTCGTTCATAGCCCCGTGCGAGGCAATCTTCCACGCCGAAGATGGTGAAGCTCTCGTCGCGGGTGCACATAAAAACGGCACCATCCCAGGCGCCGCCGCCGATATCGTCGGCGACGTAGAGGTAGAAGAAGCGCGAGTTGAGGTCGCCCTGGTAGACGACAGCGCAGTTTCCGGCGGGGGCGACCCACCAGCCTTCGGACTGCCAGCCCTTTTCCGCGCGATAGCCCAACGAGATCGATACCTGGTTGGCGCTTTGATTGCAGACGCGCAAATCTGCCCGTGCGGGGGCGGCAGAAGCGCAGAGGGCCGTGAGCACCAGACCGGCGAGCAGGATGGCAAGGCGGAGGGGCTGCAAGAGGAGGCCGGAGATCATGGAAGGTGCTCTTTTGAACGCGCGTCGGCTGGGGGTGTCAATTGATAATCGCCGGTTTGGGCGGAATTGCAGCCTCGCGTGTGGGTTATGTGAATTGACGCCGTTTGCGCTTGAGTTGAGGGCCCCGGTGCGGTTGAACCGGCGCCTACGTTTTAGTGGTCGCGCGCTCGAGCCGGAGAACCGGTAACCACTTCTCCTGAGCGCGCTCCGAGAAGGAACTAGCCGATGGCCAAAGAGCAGACCGTATCTTCCGACAGCGTGGCGCAGGACCAGCTGCGCGCCTTCATTGAGCGCATCGAGCGCATGGAGGAGGAGAAGAAGGCGATCTCCGACGACATCAAGGAGATTTATGCCGAGGCCAAGGGCAATGGGTTCGACACCAAGGTGCTGCGCCAGATCATCCGCATTCGCAAGCAGGACCACGCCGAGCGCATGGAGCAGGAAGCGCTGCTCGAGCTTTATATGGCAGCGCTGGGCATGGCCGCGGCGCCACGGGATGATGACGACGAGTAGAGCGCGAGCTTAGTCTATGATTGCTCTGTCTGATCGGAACGAAGGTGCTCCGATCAGCCAACCGCGATTAGTCGCGGAACGATGACGACGAATAGAGCAACGGTCTAGTCGTTCGCGGGCTGCGACCTTTGGATGCGGGCATGAGCGGCCATTCCCGTGGCTTCGCCGGACATGGGGCTGTTTCACCGGCCAATTGACAATCTTAACCGGCAATTATCCAGGATCTGCTGTAGTGGAGTTTGGCGCGTCTGAAACAGGGCGTGACCGGCCGCCGGCGTGAGTGATGCGTCAATTGCTCGCCGCGGCGCATCGCGGGGGGGTTGTGTTGCAACTGCTCAAGAAATTCAAGATCGCACATCGCCTGTATGCCGGCTTCGCCGTGCTGGTACTCCTGCTTGCAGGGGCCGTCGGTACCGCGCTGTGGCAGGTCCAGGGGATCGACCAGATCAGCACGCGCGTCGCAACTTTGCGCGCCCCTACCGCTCTGACGGCCGAACGGCTCACGACCGATCTCCAGGGGTCACTGGCGGCGCTGCGCGGCTACATCCTCACGGGGAAGGATGCCTTCAAAGCAGACCGCGTTATGCAATGGGCCGACATGACCGCGGCGAGCGCCACGATGGACACGCTCTCGGCACGCTGGACGAATTCGGCGAATGTCGCGGCCTGGGGTGAGTTCAAGACGATCCTTGCCGAATTCCGGGTGGCTCAGGACGCGGTCGAAAAGATCGTCGATCCGGTAGACACCAAGCCCGCAATCGACATGCTGGTCGCCGAAGCGGCGCCGCGGGCTGCCAAGCTGATGACGATCCTGCGAGGCCCAGCCGGTACGGACGGCCAACGAGTCGGAGGTATGGTGGACAGCCAGACCGACATGCTCGAGGCCGACACGCAGGCGGTCGCCAGCAACGTCTCGATGCTGCTGATCACCCAATGGGCGCTGCTGGCGCTCGGCGTTGTCCTGGGGTGCTGCATTGCTTTCGTCACCGCCCGGGCGATTTCAAAGCCGCTGGTGCGGATGACCGGTGCCATGTCGCGGCTTGCGGAGGGCGATCTCGCCACCGACGTGCCGGGTCGCGAACGACATGACGAGATTGGCGGCATGGCGGCGGCAGTCGAAGTGTTCAAGCAGAATGCCGTTCAGGTTGCGGAGATGAACGCCGCCGAGGAAGTGCGGTCCGGCCAGAGCCGAGCCCGCGCTGCCGCCATGGCAAGCCTCGTCAAGGAACTTGGCCACGTGGTGGATGCGGCGGTGGAGGGCGATCTATCCCAGCGTATCGACGCGCAGCTGACAGACGCCGATCTGGCGAGCGTCGCCGCCGGCGTCAACAATTTGGTCGCGACGGTGGACCGCGGGATCACCGAGACCGGCAGTGTATTGGCGGCGATGGCCCGCACGGACCTCACGAACCGTGTCGAGGGCGACTACAAGGGCGCCTTCGCCAAACTCAAAGCCGATACGAACGCGGTGGTCGACAATCTGAACCAGGTCGTCAGCCAGTTGCGGCAGACATCGGGGGCGCTGAAGACCGCGACCGGAGAGATTCTTTCGGGGGCGAACGATCTCGCCGACCGGACGACCAAGCAGGCGGCGGCCATCGAGGAAACGTCGGCAGCAATGGAGCAACTCGCCACGACCGTTGTCGACAATGCCGAGCGCGCCGAATCGGCAAGCGTCAAGGCACAGTCTGTCTCGGTCAGCGCCGAAGAGGCAGATTTGGTGATGCAGAAATCCAATGTCGCCATGGAGCGGATTTCTTCGTCGTCCGCAAAGATTTCCAACATCATCGGGCTGATCGACGATATCGCCTTCCAGACCAATCTGCTGGCGCTCAACGCGTCGGTCGAGGCGGCAAGGGCAGGCGATGCGGGCAAAGGATTTGCCGTGGTGGCCGTGGAAGTGCGGCGGCTGGCACAATCGGCCGCGAGCGCCTCGTCGGAAGTCAAAGTCCTGATCGAGCAATCGGGCCAGGAGGTTGCCGGAGGCAGCAAGCTGGTGGCGGAGGCGACACAGAAACTGGACGCGATGCGGCTCTCCGTCCGGGAAAGTGCCGCCCTCATTCACGAGATCTCGTCGGCAAGCCAGGCACAATCGAGCGCCATCTCGCAGGTGACGACTGCCGTGCGGCAGATGGATGAAATGACCCAGCACAACGCAGCGCTGGTCGAGCAAACCAACGCGGCGATCGAACAAACCGAGGGACAGGCCCGGGAACTGGACCGGATCGTCGACGTGTTCGTGCTGAACGACCGCGAGGTCCGACATGTACCTGGTCCCAAGCGGGATGCTGCGCCCGCCGCAAAGGCGAAAGGCGGCATCAGGGCGCTGCAGGAGAAGGTAAAGTCGGCCACTCGATCCTATCTCGGTGCGGGAAATACTGCCGTGCAGCAGGACTGGAGCGAGTTCTGATGGCCGCTGCCGCGTCGATCTCCGTCGAATAAAATGACGATCTAGTGGCGATCGATGAGCTGCGAGGCAAGTCGCCGCGGGTGGCGGTGAAGACCGACATCGTCGTGATCGGCGCCGGGCAGGCGGGACTGTCGTCCGCCTATCATCTGAAGCAGCGGGACGTGGAGCCGGGGCGCGGCTTCATCGTGCTGGACCAGAATGTGCAGGCGGGCGGGGCGTGGCAGTATCGCTGGCCGTCGCTGACGCTGAGCAGGGTCAATCGGGTACACGATCTGCCGGGGATGAGCTTTGCCGACACCGTGACCGAAGCGGCAGAGTCGGTGGAGGCCGCCGTGGCGGTGCCCCGCTATTTCGCGGCGTATGAGAAGCAGTTTGCGCTGCCGGTCTATCGGCCGCTGAAGGTCTCGGTGGTGTGCGACCGGGCGGGGCGGTTGCGGGTCGAGACGGATCGCGGGCTGTTCTCGGCGCGGGGCATCATCAATGCGACCGGGACATGGGAGTCGCCGTTCATCCCGGACTATCCCGGCCGTGAGAGTTTCGCCGGTATTCAGATTCACACGCATGATTATCGCAGCGCGGAGATGTTTGAGGGCAAGCGCGTGGTTGTGGTGGGCGGCGGGATTTCGGCGATCCAGCTGCTGGATGAAATCTCGCGCGTTGCTGAGACGATCTGGGTAACGCGGCGAGAGCCACTATTCGGCGACGGGCCGTTCAATGAAGAGACTGGTCGCGCGGCGGTAAAGCTGGTTGAGGCTCGGGTGCGCGCAGGGTTGCCGCCGAACTCGGTGGTGTCGGTGACGGGGCTGCGAATGACTCCGGTAATTGCGGCGATGAAGGCGCGCGGCGCGCTCGAGCGGCGGCCCATGTTCAGTGCGATCACGATGGATGGCGTCGTGTGGGATGATGGCAAGACGGAGCGCGTCGATGCGATCGTCTGGTGTACGGGGTTCCGCTCGTCGCTGGATCATCTGTCGCCGCTACAACTGCGCGAGGCGTCGGGCGGAATCACGATGAGCGGGCGGCTGGCGACGCAGGTGGCCAAGGATGCGCGCATCCATCTGGTGGGCTATGGGCCGTCGGCATCGACGGTGGGCGCCAACCGGGCAGGGGCGGCAGCAGCGCGGGAGCTGGTGAGCCTTCTGGGTCTCACAGCAGGCTGAGACTCAGGTTTTCTTTTCGCGGATCGCGGCTGCATCGGCGATGCCGAGGGTGGTGAGGACCGTGGCGACGATGCCGGCGCGGTCGAGGCCGGCGGCGGCGTACATGTCGGCTTGCGTGGATTGCTCGACGAAAGT
>JBDSHC010000083.1:0-8776 GCA_039918675.1 Devosia sp. | reverse complement strand
GACGCCCATACCAAAATGATACGCACATCTCAAAATGCTTTGCAACGTTGTCGATCCTGCGCCTATAAAAGCGCCAGAGCGTGAGTTTCGGGCGGCATCGCCGGACAATCGAAACCTGCTGTGGGAGCGAGGGGATGGGGCGCATTTACGTTGTCGGCACCGCTGACACGAAAGGCGAGGAACTGGCGTTTCTGGCTGCGCAGATCCGCCTGCGCGGTGGCGATCCGCTCATTGTCGATGTCGGCACGCGTGCGCCCGCCATCACTCCGGACATAACAGCTGGGACGGTCGTTGCACATGGAGCGGCAGGATTGCTCGACGGCAATGATCGCGGCGTCGCGGTCGCCGGAATGGCCGTTGCTCTCGCGGCGTTCATGCGCACGCGCACCGACGTTTCAGGCGTGGTGGGCATCGGCGGGGGCGGCGGCACATCCATCGCCACGGCAGGCATGCGCGCGCTGCCGATCGGCATTCCCAAGCTCATGGTGTCGACGCTCGCGTCCGGCGATACGGCGCCCTTCGTCGACGTGTCGGACATTGTCATGATGCCAGCAGTCACCGACCTTGCAGGCCTCAACCGCATCAGCCGCGTGGTCCTGAGCCATGCTGCAGCAGCCATTGCCGCAATGAGCGCGAGCCCGGCGATCGCCGACAGTGGCAAACCCGCAATCGGGCTCACCATGTTCGGCGTCACGACCCCTGCCGTCACGGCCATGGTCGAGCATCTGAGCCAAAGCTTCGAGGCACTGATCTTTCACGCCACCGGCACCGGTGGCAGGACGATGGAGCAGCTAGTGGACAGCGGGCTGCTCGAGGGCGTGCTCGATATCACCACCACCGAGATCGCCGATCTTCTCTTTGGCGGCGTGTTGCCGGCTCATGCCGATCGCCTCGATTGCATTGCCCGCACGTCCGTCCCCTATGTTGGCTCGGTTGGCGCCTGCGATATGATCAATTTCTGGGCGCGCGCTACGGTACCAGCCAAGTACAATGAAAGACTGTTCTACCAGCACAATGCCAATGTGACATTGATGCGGACAACAGCCGAAGAGTGTCGCGCAATTGGCGAATGGATCGGGCGCAAGCTCAATGCCTGCAACGGGCAAGTGCGGTTTCTTATCCCCGAGAAAGGCGTTTCCGCTCTCGACATCGAGAGCGGCCCATTCTGGGACCCCGCCGCGGACGAAGCGTTGTTCGAGGCGATTGCCAGTTCCGTCGAGTGGACTGACCGGCGTCGGCTGATCCAACTGCCACTTCATATCAACGATCCGGTCTTCGCCGAAACGGCGGCCCGTACCTTTCTCGAAATCACGGCTTAGGAGGCATTATTGGCTGCAATTCCGCGCGCGGACATCCTCAAGAAATTTCAGGCGATGGTTGCCGAGAAGCGGCCCATCGTCGGTGGCGGCGCGGGGACCGGCTTGTCGGCAAAATCCGAGGAGGCCGGCGGCATCGACCTCATCATCATCTACAATTCCGGCCGCTACCGTATGGCGGGCCGCGGCTCGGCAGCCGGCCTCTTGGCCTACGGCAATGCCAATGAGATCGTGCGCGACATGGCGCGCGAGGTGCTACCGGTCGTCAAGAAGACGCCGGTCCTCGCGGGCGTCAATGGCACGGACCCATTCGTGCTGATGCCGCAGTTCCTTGCCGAACTCAAAGCGATGGGCTTTTCCGGCGTCCAGAATTTCCCCACCATCGGACTGTTCGACGGGTCGATGCGCCAGTCGTTCGAGGAGTCCGGCATGGGCTACGGCCTCGAGGTCGATATGATCGCTGAGGCGCATAGCCTCGATTTACTGACCACGCCTTATGTGTTCAACCCGGACGAAGCGCGGGCGATGACCAAGGCCGGGGCCGACATCATCGTTGCGCATATGGGGGTCACCACGGGTGGCGCTATCGGTGCCAAGGCCGCAAAGACGCTTGAGCAATGCGCGAGCGAGATCGACGCCATAGCGGCTGCCGCAAAGGAAGTGCGCAAGGACGTGATCGTCCTGTGTCACGGCGGGCCGATCGCCATGCCGGACGACGCCAGATACATCCTGGCGCGCTGCGCCGATTGCCACGGCTTTTATGGCGCGAGCTCGATGGAGCGTCTGCCGGTCGAACAGGCGATCGCCCAGCAGGTTCAGAATTTCAAATCATTGCCGCTGCGCGGCTGAAGGAGGTTCACAATGGCCGGAGTGGAACGGTATTTTCTCTACCCCAAGGATGTCGACGCGTTCGGTTTCGATTGGGGACGCCTGTCGCTGACCGTTGGTCCGGAAGTCAATGGCGCCAAGACGTTCTCCGGCGGCGTCGTCGATCTGCCCAGCGGGCAGGGGCATAGCCGTCACAATCATCCCGGGTCGGAAGAGATCATTTTCGTAATCTCGGGCGAGGGAGAGCAGATGGTGGAAGACGAGGCAGGCAATCCGGTGACCAAGACAGTGGGGCCGGGCTGTACCGTATTCGTTCCCGATAGCCGCTTCCATTCTACGCTCAACACCGGCAAAGGGCCGATGCAGCTTTTCGTCGTCTACTCGCCGGCAGGTCCTGAGCTTGGACTGCGCGAGTTGCCCGACTTCAGGATCATTCCGAAGGGCTAGGTCCCGCTGGCATTGGCAAGCAATTCGGCGTTGCCGCCCGAGGCCGTCGTATCGATGCAGATATGCCGCTCGAGGATCAGCCGGCCGACATCGGCCGGGCTTGCGATCAACGGCACGATGGCACCCTCGCGGCGCGCCAGCGCCTGCCGCCACGGCTTGAGGGAGTCGTCGTTCCCCCAGCACATGACGGCATCGACCCCAAGGCCCGCCTCAATGGCAGCGGGCGCCAGTCGCTTGTCGACACCGCCGATGATGGCGCCATCGGCGCCCAACTCATTGGCAATCCGCATCGCGCCCGGCGAAACGACGATGACGCCATTGCCGCTAGCGAGGGCCAGTTCGGCCTGCTGGCGCGCCGACGCCTCGTCGGGACCGGCACAGAGCACGATGCCACGAGGTTGGAGTTCGAGCACATTGGACTCACCCGTCGGCCCGGGTAGTATCTGCCGCTGTGGTTCGTGCGGAACCTTGTCATAGGCGGCACGGATCATGTCCACAGCGGCAATCGCCTGACCGATCGACAGCCCCGAGAGCGGATTGACCGCATTGGAAGGGGCGTGGCGCTCCCGCGGGCGCGCCAACCGCTGCAGATAGTGCGGACCGCCGGCCTTTGGCCCCGTCCCCGAGAGCCCCTCGCCACCGAAGGGTTGTGAGCCGACGACGGCGCCGATCTGGTTGCGGTTTACATAGATGTTGCCTGCATGGATCGCGCCGGCGACGTGCTCGACACGAGCATCGATGCGTGTGTGGAGACCAAACGTCAGCCCGTAGCCTGACGCGTTGATGGCTTCGATCACCTTGTCGAGCTGTTTCGCTTTGAACGTCGCGACGTGAAGCACGGGCCCGAAGATTTCCTCTCCCAGATCGCCAATGCCATTCACGCGCAGCACGGTGGGAGCGACGAAGGTACCGTCCTTCGGTGCCGCCAGGAGCTTCAGCACATCGCCGCGCGCGGCGAAGCGTTCGATATGGGCTTCGATCCTCAGCTTGGCCTTTGCGTCGATCACCGGCCCGATGTCCGTTGCGAGATGCAGTGGGTCACCGATAGCGAGTTCATCCATGGCGCCGATGAGCATCTCGATGATCTTGGGCGCCGTGTCTTCCTGCAGATAGAGCATCCGCAAGGCCGAGCACCGCTGGCCGGCGCTCTGGAACGCCGAGGCGAGAATGTCGCGCACCGCCTGCTCAGGCAGCGCTGTCGAGTCGACGACCATCGCATTAAGCCCGCCGGTCTCCGCGATCAGCGGCGCATGCGGCGACAAATGCTCGGCCATCGCCCGGTCGATTGCCTTTGCAGTGGGCAGGGAGCCAGTGAAGCAGACGCCGTCGATGCGTGGATCTGAAGTCAGTGCCGCGCCCACTACGGCACCACGCCCCGGCGCTAGCTGCAACGCGCCGTGCGGGATGCCCGCCTCGTGCAGCAACTCCACAGCGCGGGCGGCAATCAGCGGCGTCGTTTCGGCCGGCTTGGCGAGGACCGCATTGCCCATCGCGAGCGCGGCCGCGATCTGTCCGGTGAAGATCGCCAGCGGAAAGTTCCACGGCGAGATGCAAGTGACCAACCCGAGCGGCGCGAGGGGCGGCAGGCGCTCCGCTTCAGCTGCATAATAGCGCAGGAAATCGACCGCCTCGCGTACTTCGCCAACAGCGTCGGGCAATGTCTTGCCGGCCTCGCGGGCGCAAAGGACATAAAGCTCCGCCGCGTTCTCCTCGTAAAGCTCGGCGGCCCGTCGCAAACGCGTAGCACGTTCGACTACCGGCGTGGCGGCCCAAGCCGGCGCCGCGGCGGATGCCGTGGCGATCGACGCCTCGACGCTTTGAGGCCCGGCCCCTATCGCGTCGCCCACCGGCGTCCCATCACTTGGGCTCAGGAGCGAAAAGGTCTCCGCCGCATCGCCTGCTACGAGACTCGACGGTGCCGCAAACCATACCTTGCCGGCAAAGGTCGAACGCTCGCTTTCGAGCGCGGCGATGGCGAGGGGGTCGGTCAGGTCGACCCCGCTCGAGTTCCGGCGTACCGGCATGAAGAGATCGGCAGGAGAAACGATACGTCCCGGTGCCAACGCCGCATCGAACGGATCGCTTGCGACGCGCGCCGCCGGGACGTCGCGGTCCGCGATCATGTTGACGAAGGAGCCATTGGCGCCGTTCTCGAGCAGCCGCCGCACGAGATAGGCAAGGAGGTCCGCATGGCGGCCGACCGGCGCATAGATACGCGTCGTCGTGCGGTGCTCGTCGCGGAGAATTTGGTGCAGCCGCTCGCCCATCCCATGCAGGCGCTGGAATTCGAACTGCGTCGTATCCGCGCCGAGCTCTCGCGCCAGACGCAGTACCGCCGCAACGGTGTGGGCATTGTGCGTTGCAAATTGCGGATAGACGCGGCGGCGTTGCTCGAGCAGCTTCCGCGCATTGGCGATATAGCTGACATCGGTCGCCGCCTTGCGCGTGAACACGGGATAGCCGTCGAGCCCAAGCACTTGCGCGCGCTTGATCTCGGCATCCCAATATGCGCCCTTGACCAGGCGCACCATTACCCGGCGGTCAAGCCTTTCTGCCAATGCCGCGAGCCAGTCGATGACGTAACCGGCGCGCGGACCATAGGCCTGCACCACTACGCCGAAGCCGTCCCACCCGGCGAGACGCGGGTCGCTGAGCACCGCTTCGATCACGTCGAGCGACAGATCGAGCCGGTCGGCTTCCTCGGCGTCTATGTTGAAGCCCATATTCGCCCCGCGGGCCATGAGCGCAAGGGCGAGGGCGCGCTCGACCAGTTCCTCCATCACGCGCTCGCGCTTCGCGAATTCGTAGCGCGGATGGAGAGCCGACAGCTTCACGGACACGCCCGGATTGTCGCGCACGCTCGGTGCCGTGCAGCGCGCCGCGATGATCGCGATCGCTTCGGCATAGGCGGCGCGGTAGCGCTTCGCATCGGCCGCGGTGCGCGCCGCTTCGCCCAGCATGTCGTACGAATAGGTGAAGCCCGCGCTCTCCGCCTTGCGAGCGATTATCGTCGCCTCCTCGATGCTGCGCCCGAGGACGAACTGACTGCCGAGAATCCGCATCGCCTGCAGCACGGCCGAGCGGATCACCGGCTCGCCCATGCGCTGGATGAAGCCACGCACCGTGCCGCTGAGACCTGCACCTGCGTCCTTCAGCACTTGGCCGGTGAGCGTGAGAGCGAGGGTCGAGACGTTGACCAGCAGCGGGTTGGCGGCGTCGAAATGCTCGAGCCAGCGAGCCGAGGCGATCTTGTCCTCGATGAGGTCGTCGATAGTGCCGGTATCGGGAACTCTCAGCAGCGCTTCGGCGAGACACATCAGCGCGATGCCCTCGGTGGTCGATAGCGAGTATTCGCTGAGGAAGCTCTCGAGCATGCCGGTCGACAGGCCGGCGCGCACCTTCTCGACAAGCCGCTCGGCGTCGCTGGCGATATTGGTTCGCGCCGCGGCATCGAGACCCGCCGCCTCGATCAGTCGCTGCACCGCGGCATCGTCAGCGACGATAGCCTGACGCATCGCTTGCCTTATCCCGCCCAATTCCACCATCGCCGGCGTCCTCTGCCTATGCCGCGAGTCGGTCGCGTATCCGACCATAGACCGCGGGCGAGCAGTGGCCAAATTGTGGACGGCGAAGGCAGGGAGGCTATTTTACGACGGCCGCGTCGCTTTCGCCGGGAATGAGTTCCATCGGCCAGATCTTGCGCACGATGCCCTGTGGGTAAGCCTCGGCATGCGCCGGCATGCTGGCGAGCAACGATTCCCCGAGCGCGACGCCCAGATCGCGGAGCGACACCCGGTGCGCGGTGAGGGTAGGGGAGAGGAAGCGCGATTGCGGCGCTTCGCGAAAGCCGATGATCGCCAGATCGCGCCCGGGCGTGAGGCCCGCCTCGTTGATGCGGCGATAGAGGCCGATGGCCATCAGTTCATAGATGAGAACCACAGCTGTCGGACGCTCCGGCATCGCGAGGAGATCGTGCCCCACTTGATAGCCGCCTTGCTCAGAGGACTTCGCCCGGATCACGAGACCGGGGTCGAACGCAATGCCATTGCGGGCGAGGCCCGCCTTGTAGCCATCAAGGAACATGAAGCCGAGATTGATGTCGGTGCTGGGCACCGCGACGGCAATCCTGCGGTGACCCTGAGTAACCAGACGGTCGATCGAGCGCGAGGCGATGCCTTCGAAATCGAGGTCGATCCACGGGTAGTTGCCCGTGGTGCTCGAACGCCCCAATGCAATGAACGGAATGCGCGCAGTGTTGAGCAGATCGATGCGGCGGTCCTTGCGATGCGTCGCCGAAATGATCATCGCATCGACGATGCGACGGGCCACCATGCGCGACAGATATTGGTAGGGGTCTTCATCGGTGGCACAGGGGAGCACCACCAGATCGAGATTGTGGCGCCCGAAGACCCACTGCACGCCATCGAAAACACCGCGGAAGAAATTGTCGGAATTGCCCGCCGAGTCTTCATCGGAATCGATCATGAAGCCGATGGCGTTGGTGGTGCCCTGCCGAAGACTGCGGCCCGACTGGTTGGCGACGTAGCCGAGTTCTGTTGCTGCCGCGAGCACGCGCTGGCGAGTTTCCTCATTGACGTCCGGCCGCCCATTGAGGGCGCGCGACACCGTGCCGATCGACACGTTGAGATGCTCCGCCAGATGCTTGATCCCGATCATGCGAGCCTGCTCCTCCCGAGCGTTGCCGCTGTCTATACAGCAGCATTTGACGCCGGTTGACTCGTAAACGTTTCCGGTACATCGTCGTAAACGTTTACGGGAAAACGAGCTGAATGGCCGTTCCCGAGCATCGAATGGGTCGCCATGGCGACTTCGGGGAGGACTGCCTAGGTGACGTTTCATGCCGTTCTTGCGGGGTGTGGAAGCATGGCCCGAGGTTGGCTCAAGGCCGTAACCTCGCCCGAGCTGGCCGATCAGATCACGATTGTCGGCCTCGTCGATATCGACCTCAAAGCAGCCGAAAAGCTCCGCGGCGAGTTCAACCTTAGTGCAGCGCTAACCGGAACCGATTTGGCCAGGGTACTGGCATCGACAAAGCCCGACATGGTGTTCGACGTGGTGATCCCCTCGGCGCGCCGCGAAGTGGTGGCGACTGCCCTGCAGGCGGGCTGTCACGTCTTATCCGAAAAGCCGATGGCGGTCTCGATGGACGAAGCGCAGGAACTGCTCGGGCTCGCCAGAGCCGCCGGCAAGATCCATGCGATTGTTCAGAACCGTCGCTATGTCGCCGGAGTGCGCCGCGTCCGTCGCTTCATCGAGAGCGGCGCGATCGGTACGCTGACCGGCCTCCATGCCGATTTCTTCATCGGCGCGCATTTCGGCGGCTTCCGCGACGAGATGCAGAGCCCGCTGCTGCTCGACATGTCCATCCATACCTTCGATGCCGCTCGCTTCATGTCGGGCAAGCAACCCCTCGCAGTCTATTGCTACGAAACCAATCCGGCCGGCTCCTGGTACAAGCATGGCGGTTCTGCCAATGCCGTGTTCGAGATGAGCGACGGCGTAGTGTTCACCTATCGCGGGTCGTGGTGCGCCGAAGGCGCCCCGACCAGCTGGGAGAGCGCCTGGCGCATCACCGGAAGTACTGGAACGTTGCTCTGGGACGGCGCCGATCACTTTGAGGCGAAGGCCGTTGCCGGCGATGAAGGCTTTCACCGTCAGCTCACCACTTTAGAAGTTCCTCCTCCCGCCGACACCGAGACGACGCATGGGCACACAAGCGTGCTCAGGGCGTTCGTTTCGGCTGTCCGGGAGAACCAGCCGCCGGAAACGGCGAGCAATGACAACATCAAGAGCCTCGGCATGGTGTTTGGCGCGATCGAAAGCGCCGCCACCCGCCAGCGCGTCGAAATCAAAGCCTGAAGGACAACCATTTGACCAATCCCGCCAAATCGATCCGCATCGGCACCATGGTGCGGGGTAACGGGGGTGATGCCTCGTCTCGGATTGGCGAGATCGCTGATTTGGGTTTTGAGAGTTTTGAGCCCTATTTCTGGCAGACGACGGAAGGTCAGGATTTGGCTGAGCTGGGCAAGCGCTAGCTCGATGCGATTGGCAATAGAGACATCACCATCTCGACCCTCGGCATGTTCGGCAATCCGCTCGAAGACCAGGACATGGATCGCGAGACGCTCAAGGGCTGGATGGACTGCATCGACAACGCCCAT
>JBDSHC010000082.1:0-36417 GCA_039918675.1 Devosia sp. | reverse complement strand
GTGAAGATCTTGAGCCACTTTTCGACATCGGCGTCTTCGGTATTGCGGAAATACTGCCAGAAATCATAGGGGCTGAACAAATCGCCGTTGAGCCAGACGGCGCCCGATGCCGACTTGCCCATCGTTTCGCCGCTGGCCTTGGTCAGCAGCGGCGTCGTCAGCGCGTAAAGCTGCGGCCCGCCCATGCGGTGGCTCAGGTCGACGCCGTTGATGATGTTGCCCCACTGATCGGTGCCGCCCATCTGCAGCACCGTGCCATAGCGGCGGTTGAGTTCGACGAAGTCGTAGCCCTGCATGATCATGTAGTTGAATTCGAGGAAGCTCAGCGACTGCTCGCGGTCGAGGCGGGTCTTCACCGAGTCGAAGCTCAGCATGCGGCCGACCGAGAAGAAGCGACCCACGTCCCGCAGGAACTCGACGTAGTTGAGCTTCAGCAGCCAATCGGCATTGTTGACCATGATGGCCGGGTTCGGCCCGTCGTAGCGAAGGACGTTGGCATAAACGCGCTTGATGCTCTCGATGTTGGCGTTGATCTTCTCGGGCGTCAGAAGCTGCCGCTGGTCGTCGCGGAAGCTGGGGTCGCCGACCATCGAGGTGCCGCCGCCCATCAGGCTGATCGCCTTGTGGCCGGTGGCCTGCAGCCAGTACAGCATCGTCACGGTGATGAGATTGCCGATGTGGATGCTGGTCGCCGTCGCGTCATAGCCGACATAGCCGGTGATCGGCCCCTTTGCCGCGAGCGCGTCAAGGCCATCGAAATCGCTGCATTGGGCGATAAAGCCGCGCTGATCGAGGACGTTCAGGAAGTCGGATTTGTATTTGGCCATCGTCGACGCCTTTGTGTCTCACGGTGTCATTCCCTCGCAGGCGGGAATCCAGCGCCGCAAACGCTGGTCAGTGGTCTTGGCCCCTGGATTCCCGCCTGCGCGGGAATGACATTGTGGGGGTCAGATGGGGCGTATGGCTAGCGCCCCTTGCCCGCCGCGATATCCGCGCGGCGACGGTCGAGATATTCGGCGCAGCGCTCGGTCAGTTCGTCGATCTTGCCTTCGTAGAAATGATTGGCGTTGTCGACGATCTGTTGTTTGATGGTGATGCTCTTCTGCGTCTTGAGCTTGTCGACCAACTTCTGCACGGACGCCGGCGGCGCGACGCGGTCCTTCTCGCCATGGATGATCAGGCCCGAAGACGGGCAGGGGGCGAGGAAGGAGAAGTCGTAGAGGTTTTCGGGCGGCGACACGGAGATGAAGCCTTCGACTTCGGGGCGGCGCATCAAGAGCTGCATGCCAATCCATGCCCCGAACGAGAACCCGCCGATCCAGCAGCCGCGCGATTCGCGGTTGAGCGACTGCAGCCAATCGAGCGCGGACGCCGCGTCCGAAAGTTCACCGATGCCGTGGTCGAACAGACCCTGCGAGCGGCCGACGCCGCGCGAGTTGAAGCGAAGCACGGAGAAGCCGCGTTTTGCGAACATATAGAAGAGGTTATAGACGATCTGATTGTTCATCGTGCCGCCGAATTCCGGATGCGGATGAAGCACGATGGCGATCGGTGCATTGGGGCTGTTGCCGGGCTGATAACGGCCTTCGAGGCGGCCTTCCGGCCCGTTGAAAATAACTTCTGGCATCGGTCGCTTCCATTGGCCGAGGCAGGGCGTCAAACCGCCGCTCGGGGGCCGGTTGTCCGGCTTGACGAAGGGGCCGCCGCTCCCTAAAACAAGGCCCGAAAAGTCAGATTAGAACTATTCGAAACTGACTTCACGATGGCCGACGGACGCTGAAGATGCCCGTTGGCCGGGTTTGGCGAGCGCTCCTTCTACAGAAAGCGCCCGCGAAAATTCAAGAAGTTTGAGGCGAAGCGGCGCTGCAAGGCGCCCAAAAGTGTTCCGATGACGGCTCGCGCGACATATCTCGACCACAACGCTTCGGCGCCCTTGCTGCACGAAGCTCGAGAAGCCGTGCTCAAGGCATTGGAATTGCACGGCAATCCGTCATCGGTGCATGCGCATGGGCGCGTCTTAAGGGCTGTCGTGGACGATGCGCGGGCCAAGATCGCGAAACTGGCGGGAGCGACGCGGGAGCAGGTGGTTTTCACCGGTTCGGCGACCGAAGCGATCACACAGGCGATCGTCGGGGGTGCGAAGGCACTTGGAGTCGGGGGAATCGTCGTATCGGCGGGCGACCACACGGCAGCACTCAAGGCGGCCGAGTCGACCGGATTGCCGGTCACGCTGATCGGGCTCCACGCGGATGGCTTGATCCGGGTCGACGAGATCGCCGCGGCAATGGTTCGGGCGGATGCGGCCGGGCAGAAGCTGCTGGTGGCGGTGCATCTGGTCAACAACGAGACCGGTGTGATCCAGCCGGTCGATCGCATCGGGGTGCTGGTTGGCGCTTCGCCGCATTTCCTGTTCGTCGATGCGGTGCAGGCCCTTGGCAAGATGGACCTCGAATTCGCGACCCGCGCACCCGATATGATGGCGGTGAGCGCCCACAAGATTGGCGGCCCCGCCGGCATCGGTGCGCTTCTGATGAAAGGGCATGCCGACCAGGTCCGGTTGATCCCGGGCGGCGGCCAGGAGACGGGGCGCCGGGGTGGCACCGAGGCCAGTGCGCTGATCGCAGGATTTGGCGCGGCGGCAGAAGCGTTTCCAGCGCGGTTCTACGCCGCCAATGTCAGCGAGCGCATCCGCACCGTTGAGGAAGCGCTGCGGAACATGGCGCCGGATCTGGTGGTGTTTGGCGAGAAGGCCGATCGGATCGGCAATGTGAGCAATTTCGCCGTGCCAGGGCTGAAGAGCTCGGTGGCGATGATGGGGCTGGACCTCAAGGGGATTTCGGTCTCGTCGGGTTCGGCCTGTTCGTCGGGCAAGGTCGGGCCGAGCCACGTGCTCAAGGCGATGGGTGTCAGTCCCGACCTTAGCGAGTGCGCCATGCGTTTGAGCGTGGGCTGGAATACGAGCGAGGCGGATATCGAAGCCTTCCTCGAAGGGTTTAGTGAGGTGCTTGGACGGCACCGGGAACGCCGCGGCAGAGCGGCTTAGGACGTATAGAAGATGGCCGAGACGAACTACAAAGATGCGATCCCGACGCTGAAGGACGAGATCGACCACGCGACAGTCGACAGCGTGCTGGCGCTCGACGTCGACAAGTACAAATACGGCTTTGAGACTGAGATCGAATCCGACCGTGCGCCGATGGGGCTGAGCGAGGATACGATCCGGTTCATCTCGGCCAAGAAGGACGAGCCGGCATGGATGTTGGACTGGCGGCTCGAAGCCTACCGCCGCTGGCTGACCATGGACGAGCCGAACTGGGCGCGGGTGCACTACCCCAAGATCGACTTCCAGGACATGTATTATTACTCGGCGCCCAAGAATGCGAACCGGCCGAAGTCGCTTGACGAGGTCGATCCGGCGCTGCTCGAAATGTACGAGAAGCTCGGCGTGCCGCTGAAGGAGCGCGAACTGCTCGCCGGCGTCGAGCAGCCGCGCGTTGCCGTAGATGCGGTGATCGACTCGGTGTCAGTGGCGACGACGTTCCGCGACGAGCTCAACAAGATGGGCATCATCTTCTGCTCGATCAGCGAGGCGATCCGCGAATACCCCGACCTCGCGAAGCAGTATCTCGGCTCGGTCGTGCCGGTGAGCGACAATTATTATGCGACGCTGAACTCGGCGGTCTTCACCGACGGGTCGTTCTGCTACATCCCCAAGGGCGTCCGCTGCCCGATGGAACTCAGCACCTATTTCCGCATCAACGAGGCCAAGACCGGTCAGTTCGAGCGCACGCTGCTGATCGCCGACGAGGGCGCCTATGTCAGCTATCTCGAAGGTTGCACGGCGCCGATGCGCGATACCCATCAGCTGCACGCGGCCGTGGTCGAACTGGTCGCCATGAAGGATGCCGAGATCAAATACTCGACGGTCCAGAACTGGTATCCGGGCGACAAGGACGGCAAGGGCGGCATCTATAATTTCGTCACCAAGCGCGGCGATTGCCGGGGCGACAATTCGAAAATTTCTTGGACGCAGGTCGAGACCGGTTCCGCCATCACCTGGAAATATCCGAGCTGTATCCTGCGCGGCGACAATTCACGTGGCGAGTTCTACTCGATCGCCATCTCGAACGGTTATCAGCAGGTCGACAGCGGCACCAAGATGGTGCACCTCGGCAAGAACACGACGAGCCGGATCATCAGTAAGGGGATCGCCGCCGGCCATTCCGACAACACTTATCGGGGCCAGGTTTCGTCGCATGCCAAGGCCAAGGGCGCGCGCAATTTCACGCAGTGCGACAGCCTGCTGATCGGCGACACCTGCGGTGCGCATACGGTTCCCTATATTGAGAGCCGCAACGCCTCGACCGTGTTCGAGCATGAGGCGACGACGTCGAAGATTTCCGACGATCAGATGTTCTATTGCCAGCAGCGCGGGCTGAGCCAGGAGGAAGCTGTGGCGCTGATCGTCAACGGCTTCGTGCGCGACGTGCTGCAGCATCTGCCGATGGAGTTCATGGTCGAGACGCAGAAGCTGATCTCGATCTCGCTCGAGGGGAGCGTGGGCTGATGGCCGACAGCGAATATTGGTTCGCTCGCTACAAGCTCAACCCTGTCGGTCGCGGGCTGCGCGCGCTCCGTTGGCAGGGCATCGCAGCGATCGCGGCTTTTGCAGGCGCCATGATCGGTGGCGGACTCGCAATGCTGCTCCTCGGCCTTGCCGGATATGCCTTCGCCGGCGTCTCGGTCTTTGTCGTTTGCGCCATTGCCGGTGGGACCTTCTTCATCTGGGCGGGGATGACCAAGAGTGACCCGGTCCGGACCGTCGCCGACTATCAGACCGCGGGGCTGCTGAAGTGACCGGTCCCATCGTCAATATCGGTGAGCTTAAGCTCGAGAGCTGGGAGCGCGGCTCGCTTTATGCCGGCGCCGACGTTCGCATCGGGCCGATGATCGGGGTCAAGGACCTCGGGATTTCCTATTCGGAAGTGCCGCCGGGGAAGTCCGGCTGTCCGTTCCACAATCACCACGTCGAAGATGAGATGTTCATCGTCCTCGAAGGTGAGGGTGTCTATCGGTTTGGCGATCAGACCTATCCGATCAGGGCGGGCAGCGTCCTCGGCGCGCCGGCTGGCGGCCAGGATACCGCGCATCAGATCACAAATACCGGCACTGTGCCGCTGCGCTATTACAGCATTTCGACGATGTCGATTGCGGATGTCTGCGAGTATCCGGACTCCGGCAAGTTCGGCGTGTTCAGCCGCCACACGCGCAATCCCTACGACCCCTCCACGATCCGCCATCTCCAGCATCTCGACCACAAGGGCGTCGACTATTGGGACGGCGAACCAGGCTCCGAAGAAAGCAATATTGAATGACCACCCCTATGCTCGAAATCCGTAACCTTCATGCGCGGATCGAGGACCGTGAGATTCTCAAAGGCGTGAACCTCATCGTTCCGGCTGGGCAGGTGCATGCCGTGATGGGCCGCAATGGCTCGGGCAAGTCGACGCTGAGCTACGTCCTGGCCGGCAAGGAAGACTATGAGGTCACCGAGGGTGAGGTGCTGCTCGACGGCGAGAGCATTCTCGAACTTGATCCCGCCGAGCGTGCCAGTAAGGGCCTCTTCCTCGCGTTCCAGTATCCGATCGAGATCCCGGGCGTCGCGACCATGACCTTCCTCAAGGCGGCGATCAATTCGCAGCGCAAGGCGCGCGGCGAGGGTGAGCTATCGACACCGGATTTCATGCGCGCGGTGAAGGACGCCGGGCGTGACCTCCACATCGATGCGGACATGCTGAAGCGCGCGCTCAATGTCGGCTTTTCGGGGGGCGAGAAGAAGCGCGCCGAGATTTTGCAGATGGCGCTGCTGAAGCCGAAAATGTGCGTATTGGACGAGACGGATTCCGGGCTCGACATCGATGCGCTGAAGGTTGTGTCAGAGGGCGTCAACGCGCTGCGCGGGCCGGGTCGTGCGATGCTGGTGATCACCCATTACCAGCGGCTGCTGAACCATATCGTGCCAGACTTGGTGCATGTGTTCTCCGATGGGCGCGTGGTCGAGAGCGGCGGCAAGGAACTGGCGCTCGAGCTCGAGGCCAAGGGCTATGCCGGGTTTGACGAGCAGCCCACTAGCGGGGCCGCGGCGTGAGCATCCACACACCCGTCCGCATCGGCCCTGCCGAGGTCAAGCTGATCGAGCAGCTGGGCGCACGCGGCGCGACGGCCGCGGCCGAGCGGCTGAGCGTCGTCGGCCTGCCGACGCGCAAGGTCGAGAGCTATCATTACACCGATCTCAAAATGCTGCTGCGGTCCGTGCCGGAACTGGCTGACGCGACCAAGGCGATTAGTGAGCCGGCACTGCGTATTCCGGGCGCGCATCGAATCCCGATGACCAATGGTGTCGCCGATCTCGATGGTGCCGAGCCGCAGGGTCTCCGTTCCGCGATGGTGCCCGGCAGTTCGCTCAGCGAGCGCGATGACCTTCTCGTGCGCCTGAACATGGCGCTCGCGGCCAAGACGCTGAAGCTCGAAATCAATGGCGATGTGGGGTCGGTTATCCATATCGACCGCCGCACCGAGGGCGATGCGGGGCACATGAATGACAGTGTGCACCTGTTCGTCGCGGACGGCGGCAAGGTGACGGTGATCGAGACGTTCTCGGGCACCGATGAGGCGCATCTGAGCAACCATGCGAGCTATGTCGCGGTCGGCAAGGACGCCGAGGTCACGCATATCCTGCTCGATCTGAGCGCGGCTCAGGCCACGAATTTTGCCAGTGCCGAGTATCATGTCGCGGCGGGTGCAAAGATCCGCACGGTGACGATCCATGCGGGTTCGGTGCTGAGCCGGATCAATCTGTTCGCTCGGTTCGAGGGCGAGGGTGCGCATGGCGATTTCACCGGGCTCAACCTCGTCACCGAGGGGCAGCATTCGGACATCACGCTCGAACTGAACCACGCGGTGCCGCGCTGCTCGTCGAAGCCGCTGTTCAAGCAAATCGCGCGCGGGCGTTCGGTGGCGGCGTTCCAGGGCAAGATCATTGTCGCCCGTGACGCCCAGAAGACCGATGCCAAGCTGATGATGCAGGGGCTGATGCTGTCGGACGAGGCGCAGATTCTGTCGAAGCCCGAACTCGAAATTTTTGCTGACGACGTGGTCTGCGGGCACGGCTCGACTGTGGGCGCGCTCGACGACGACCACATGTTCTACCTCAGCAGCCGCGGCATTCCGCAGGCCGAGGCGGAGGCGATGCTGGTGCGGGGATTTCTTGAGGAAGTGCTCGATCCGATCGCGGACGAGGCGTTGCATGAGGCGCTAGAGGGCGTGGTCGTGCAGTGGCTCCAGGGGACGAAGTGAGCTTCAACCTCGAGACCATCCGCGGCGATTTTCCGATCCTCGAAGAGAAAATCTTCGGGCACCGGCTGGTCTATCTCGACAGTGGGGCCTCCGCGCAGAAGCCCAATGCCGTGCTCGACAAGATGGATTGGGCGCATCGGCACGCTTACGCCAATGTGCATCGTGGGCTGCATACGCTCGCGAACCGGGCGACTGAGGCCTATGAAGAGGGCCGCAGGGCGGCGGCGCGGTTTCTGAATGCTGCCCGGGTCGAAGAGATCGTCTTCACCAAAGGCGCGACCGAAGCCATCAACCTCGTTGCCTCGTCCTTCGTGGCTCCGCGAGTGGGTGAGGGCGACGAGATCGTCACGACGATCATGGAACACCATTCCAATATCGTGCCGTGGCATTTCCTGCGCGAACGCCAGGGCGCGGTGCTGAAATTCGTCGACGTCAAGGATGACGGCGTGCTCGATATGGATGCCCTTGAGGCCGCCATCGGACCGCGGACGAAGATGGTCGCGGTCACGCATATGTCGAACGTGCTGGGCACGGTGAACCCGATCGCGCGGATCATCGAGATCGCCCACGCCAAGGGCGTGCCGGTGCTGATCGACGGCTCGCAGGGCGCGGTGCACCATGCAGTAGACATGCAGGCGCTCGGTGCGGATTTCTACGTCTTCACCGGCCACAAGCTTTACGGCCCGACCGGCATCGGCGTGCTGTACGGCAAACACGATCTGCTGGCGGCAATGCAGCCCTATCAGGGCGGCGGCGAGATGATCGATGTCGTGACGATGGACACCGTGACCTACAATTCTCCGCCGCATCGCTTCGAGGCTGGGACACCGCCGATCGTCCAGGCCATCGGGCTTGGCGCGGCCATCGAGTACATCGAGGCGATCGGGCGCGACAACATCGCGGCGCATGAGCATGAGGTGGCGGAGTATGCCGCCGAGCGGCTGAAGCGGATCAATTCGCTGCGGCTGATCGGCGATGCGCCGGGCAAGGGCGGGATTTTCAGCTTTGAGCTCAAGGGCGCGCACGCCCATGACGTTGCGACGATTCTCGACCGCTACGGCATTGCCGTCCGCGCCGGCACCCATTGCGCCATGCCGCTGCTGACACGATTTGGGGTTACCTCTACCTGCCGGGCCTCACTCGCCCTATATTCGGGCAAGGACGACATCGATGCGCTGGTTGAAGGCATCGAGAAAGCACAGAAATTCTTCGCATGACCGACGAACCCGCTGAAATCCCCGCCGCAACCGCTGCCCCCGTCGCTGAGACGACCGAGGGCAACCGCATCGTGCCGACCGTCTCCGACGCCATTCCGGTGGATGAGGTGGCGCGCATCACCTCCGATCTGATCGGCGTGCTGAAGACAGTCTACGATCCGGAAATCCCGGTCGACATCTACGAGCTTGGGCTCATCTACAAGGTCGATCTCGACGACAACCGGAACCTCGTCATCGACATGACGCTGACCGCCCCGGGCTGCCCGGTAGCCGGCGAAATGCCTGGCTGGGTGGAGAATGCCGCCCGTTCGGTCGAAGGCATCCAGGACGTCACGGTGAACATGGTGTTCGACCCGCCATGGGACCAGTCACGGATGTCTGAAGAGGCGCAGGTTGCGCTGAACTGGTGGTAGGCGTACTATATCGTCAACTTACGATAGAGTCTAAAAGATGCCCCTCAAGATCATGAGCCTCACCGATGCAGCCGCGGAGCGGGTGCGCGAGATCATGGAAGACAGCGACACGCCAGTGACGGGCGTGCGCGTCGGCATCAAAGACGCCGGCTGCGCCGGGCAATCCTACACACTGGCCTATGTTGCGGCACCGATCCCAGGCGACGACCATGTCGAGGACAAGGGCGTCAACGTCTATGTCGAGCCCAAGGCGACGCTGTTCCTCTTGGGGACGGTGATGGATTTCGAAGAGGACATGCTAAAGTCCGGTTTCACCTTCAAGAACCCGAACCAGACGGGCGAATGCGGCTGTGGCGAGAGCGTGACGCTAAAGCCGGCTGACCTCAAAGCTCTCGCCGACGCGCGACAGAGCGCCTGATCCCGATGGCGATTTACGTTGTTCTCGTCCGTGGCATCAATGTCGGGGGCAAGAACAAGGTTGGCATGTCTGCGCTGAAGAAATGCCTTGAGGACCTCGGCTACTTAGAAATATCGACGCTGCTCGCCAGCGGCAATCTGGTGCTCAGATCGTCGAAAGCCGCGAGCGCCGTTGCGGCTGAGATCGAGACCGCACTGCCCAAGGCGTTCAACCTCGACAGCGAGTTGATCAAGGTGCTGGCGCTGAGCGCGGCGAAATTCAAAGCCATGGTGAAAGGCAAGCCCAAGGGGTTTTCCGAACCGGCCGGCAAGTACAATGCCGACGCGATTTTCATGATGGACGCCACAGTCGCGAAGGCCATGAAGGCGTTCGATCCGCGTGAAGGCGCCGATGAGGTGTGGCCGGGTAAGGGTGTCATCTATCACCAGCGGCTGACCGCGAAGCGCACCCAGACACGGCTCAACAAGATGATGGCCGATCCGATCTACAAATCGATGACCATCCGCAGCTGGCAGACGACGCTTAAGCTGATGGACATGCTTGACGCCTAGCCGGCCCGGATCAGCGGCAGCGCCAGATCTTTGCGGAACAGATAGAGCAGGGTGCGGGCCGCCTCGCCTTCGTCGCCGCTCAAGCCAGGGTTTCGCGCCAGCAAAGCCTTCGCATCCATATGCGCGTATTCGAGCAAGTGCCGATGCACGTCGGGTACAGCGAGATGGTAGCCGGGCATGCCGGACTGGCGGGTGCCGAGCAGATCGCCCTGACCGCGGAGCTCGAGATCGCGCTCGGCGATGACGAAGCCGTCCTCGGTGTCCTTAATGGTTTCGAGTCGCGCCTGCGCCGTCTCCGACAGCGGCTCCTTGAACAGCAGCAGGCAGGCCGAGCGCTGCGAGCCACGTCCGACGCGGCCGCGCAGCTGATGGAGCTGGGCGAGGCCGAAGCGCTCGGCATGCTCGATGATCATGATGGTGGCGTTGGGGACGTCGACGCCGACTTCGATGACGGTCGTCGCGACGAGGATATTGGTCTCTCCGGCGAGGAACCGGTCCATGGTTTCCTGCTTGGCGCTTGCCGACATTCGGCCATGGACGAGCGCCACCTGATCGCCGAAGACCGACTTGAGTTCGGCAAAGCGATCTTCGGCGGACACCACGTCCAGCGTCTCGCTTTCCTCGACCAGCGGCGTCACCCAAAAAGCCTGCGCGCCTTCATCGATGCGCGCCTTGAGCCGCGCGAGGACGCGGGAATATTCGTTGATCGACAGCACGGCCGTGTCGATCGGTTGCCGGCCACGCGGTTTCTCGCGGAAGACGCTGACCGACATGTCGCCGAAGTGAGTCAGGACCAGCGAGCGCGGGATGGGCGTCGCGGTCATCACCAGCAGATCGGCATGCTTACCCTTGTCGGAGAGCGCCAGACGTTGCGCGACGCCGAAGCGGTGCTGTTCGTCGACCACCGTAAGCCCTAGATTGTGGAACTCGACTCCAGACTGGAACAGGGCGTGGGTGCCGACGATAATGGTCGTGTCGCCCGAGGCGATGCCGGCGAGGATGGCGCGGCGCTCGGCTGCGGGTTGCTTGCCGGTGAGCAGCGCGATGCCGAGCCCGGACGCGTCGGCCAGTGGCTTCAACGTCCGGTAATGCTGGGCTGCAAGCAGTTCGGTCGGCGACATCAGCGCCGATTGCGCGCCACCTTCCGCCACGGCGGCCATGGCCATCAGCGCGACGACGGTCTTGCCGGAGCCGACATCGCCCTGCAGCAGGCGGGACATGCGGGTCGGCGCCGCGAGATCGTCGCGGATAGACGAGATGGCAAGCTGCTGGCCACCGGTCAGCGAGAAGGGCAGGGCGGCCTCGACGCGCGATGTGATCTCGCCAGTGAACACGCGGGCGATTCCGCGCGCCGACACAAGCGTCGAGCGCACGATAAGCAAAGCGAGCTGGCCGGCGAGATATTCGTCATAGGCGAGCCGCATGCGGGCAGGGCCGGCGAGGTCGCTGTCCACCGGCTCTTTGGGCGTGTGGACCGCATTCATGGAGGCCTGGAAGCTCGGCCAGCGGAATTGCGTCATGCGATCCGTCGAGATCCAGTCGGGCAGATCGGGCAGGCTGTCGACAGAGGCGCGGACGAGTTTGGTGAGCGCCTTGAGGGTAAGGCCCTGGGTGAGCGGGTAGACCGGCTCGACCAGCGGCATGTCGTCGAATTTCTCGACGGGCACCACATAGTCGGGATGGTTGATCTGCTTGGTGCCGTTGAAGAAGCCGATGGTGCCCGAGACGTAGCGCTCTTCACCCATGGGGAGCAGCTTCTCGACCCAACCGCCGCTGGCTCCGAAGTAGACAAGCTGGATCTCGCCCGTTTCATCATGCGCAAAGACGCGATGCGGTTGCTTGGATTTGCCGCGAGTGGGCGGCGGTGGCGCGTGACTGTCGATGTGGAGCTTGAGGGTGGCGGTGTGGCCGACGAAGGTGCCGGCGATACCTTCCATGCGCCGCCGGTCGATCACGCCGACGGGCATGTGCATGAGGAGGTCGAGGGCGATAGCCTCGCCGTCGCCGCCGAAATAGCGGTCGAGGAGCGCGCCGAGCTGCGGGCCCACGCCCTTGATCGAGCGCAGCGAGCGGAACAGCGGGTCGAGGGCAGACGGACGCGGCATGGATTCTCCTGTGCGACCCTACCCACAGATCTCATCTCCGCGAAAGCGGGGGACCCATCTTGGCGGGGATGACACCCGGTGGGGAACGGCGTAAACACCTCTCCCACATCCCCGAGACGACCCCGCTCATGGCTCCCCAAAAAGACGCCGGTGAAGATTTGTCTATGCGCCGGCGCCGGCTGCGCTACCGCGCCTGGCATCGCGGCACCAAGGAAATGGACCTCGTTCTGGGGCCGTTTGCGGACGCGCATGCCGAGGGCTTGGGGGCGCCGGAACTCGACCGGCTCGAGACCCTTATGGATGAGGAGGACACCGATCTCCTCAAATGGGTGATGGGCCAGGAACCTGTGCCCGCCGGCATCGACAACGCGCTCCTCCAGACCATCATCGACTTCAAGACGGCCTCCCATGACTGAACTCACGCGCCCGACCCGGACTATCGTCAACGTACCCGATGGCATGCAGCCCGTAGTGCTTGCACGCCTCGTCGAGGAGCGGCTCAAGGCCGCCCCGGATGCGAAGGTTGCTGCGGTGTTCGTGGCGCGGGACGGGCGGCGCCTGCAGCGCATGGAAGACGTGCTGCGCGCCATGCTGCCGGGTCACACGATCCTGACGCTGCCGGCATGGGACTGCCTGCCCTATGACCGCGTGTCGCCCAATGGCGTGACGATCGCGGCACGCATGACGACAATCTCGGCATTGGCGGGTCAAAGCATCAAGGGCGCGATCGTGCTGACTGCGGTCAATGCGCTGGTGCAGAAGCTACCCCCGGTCGAGATCGTCGCTGGCATGAGCTTCACTGCCAAGGCTGGGCAGGTGGTAGACAGCAATAGGCTGGTCGAATGGGCGTCGCTCAATGGCTATCTGCGCGTGCCGACGGTGCGCGAGACCGGCGAGTTCGCGGTGCGCGGCGGCCTGATCGATCTATTCCCGGCGAGCATGGAAACGCCGCTCCGCTTCGACTTCTTCGGCAAAGCGCTGGAGTCGATCCGGACCTTCGATCCCGGTACGCAGCGGACGACGGGCAGTATGCCGGCCATCGCGCTGGCGCCGATGAGCGAGGTGCTGCTCAACGAGGAAACGATCAAGCGCTTCCGCGCGCGCTACACGGCCGCCTTCGGAGGCAACACGGTGGACGATCCGCTTTATGGCGCGATCAGTGCCGGGCAGCGCTTCCCGGGCCATGAGCACTGGCTGGCGTTCTTCTACGATCACCTCGACCGGCTGGGCGACTACACCGGCGATGCGCCCTTGGTGTTCGACGATCAGGCGCGCGAGGCGTTCGCCGACCGGCAGGCGCAGATCAAGGACTATTACGAAGCCCGCGATCTGGCGCGGACCGACAAGAAGCTGGCCGCGGGCGGCGCTCCCTATAAGCCGGTGCCGCCGGGACAGCTCTACGAGATCGACGGCCATCCCTATGGCCTTGCGGCGGCGCCCGCCGTGCAGCTTTCGGCGTTTGCGCATCCCGATGAGAAGCGGACCGAAGACGCCGGTGGCCGTCTCGGACACAGCTTTGCGGCGGAGCGGGCAGCGGCGGACACCAATCTGTTCGAGGCCGTCGTCGAGCGTCTGAGGGCCGACGGCAAGAAGCAGCGCCATACCGTTGTGGCCTGCTGGTCGGACGGCTCGCGCGATCGTCTGGCGCAGTTGCTGGGCGACCATGGCCTGCGCAATCCGCGCATCGCCGAGAACTGGCAGGATGCCGTCACGACCTCGCCCAACGTTACGGCGCTTGTGGTGCTGCCGCTCGAGAACGGCTTCGAGATGGACGACCTCGTCGTCCTTTCCGAGCAGGATATTCTGGGCGAGCGCCTGCTGCGGCCGCAGCGGCGTAAGAAGGCGTCGGATGCGCTGACGGAGGCGACGAGCCTCGCTGCCGGTGACCTCGTTGTCCACGTCGATCACGGTATCGGCCGCTTCCTCGGTCTCAAGCAGATCGATGCGATGGGCGCGCCGCATGATTGCGTCGAGATCCAGTACGCCAACGAGACCAAGCTCTATCTGCCGGTCGAGAATATCGAGCTCTTAAGCCGCTACGGCTCGGAGGGCGGCGATGTCATGCTCGACAAGCTGGGCGGCGTCGCCTGGCAGGCCAAGAAAGCCAAGCTCAAGAAGCGCATCCACGACATGGCGGAGCAGTTGATCAAGATTGCGGCGCAGCGGCTGCTGGTGCGGGCCGATCCGGTGGATGTGTCGTCGGGCGCCTATGACGAATTCGCGGCGCGCTTCCCCTATGACGAGACCGAGGACCAGCTCACGGCTATCGCGGCGATCTTCGACGATCTGGCCGCGGGCAAGGTGATGGACCGCCTGGTGTGTGGCGATGTCGGCTTCGGCAAGACGGAGGTCGCCCTCCGTGCGGCATATGCGGTGGCGCTATCGGGCAAGCAGGTGGCCATCGTGGTGCCGACGACGCTGCTGTCGCGCCAACATTTCAAGACGTTCAAGGAGCGGTTCGCCGGACTGCCGGTCAATGTCGCGCAGGCATCGCGGCTCGTTGGCGCGCAAGATCTGAAGGCGACCAAGGAGGGCATCGCAAACGGCAAGATCGATATCGTCATCGGTACGCATGCGCTTCTGTCGAAGTCGGTCGAGTTCAAGAATCTGGGTCTCCTCGTCATCGACGAGGAGCAGCATTTCGGCGTGGCGCATAAAGAGCGGCTGAAGGAGATGCGCGGCAATATCCATGTGCTGACGCTGACCGCGACGCCGATCCCGCGCACGCTGCAATTGGCGCTGACGGGCGTGCGCGATCTGTCGCTGCTGGCGACGCCGCCGGTCGATCGCCTGGCGATCCGCACCTTCATTTCACCATTCGATCCGATCTCGATCCGCGAGGCCCTGCTGCGCGAAAAGTATCGCGGCGGGCAGGCATTCTATGTCGTGCCGCGGATCAAGGATCAGCCGGACATTGCGGAATTCCTGCGCGAGCAGGTGCCGGAAGTGTCCTATGTCATCGCCAATGGCCAGATGCCGCCCGGCGAACTCGACGACATCATGAACAATTTCTACGACGGCAAATTCGACGTGCTGCTGGCGACGACGATCGTCGAATCCGGGCTCGATATCCCGAACGCCAACACTCTGATCGTCCACCAGGCCGACCATTTCGGGCTGGCGCAGCTCTACCAGATCCGTGGCCGTATCGGGCGTTCGAAGCAGCGTGCCTATGCGCTGTTCACAGTGCCGCCGGCGCGCAAGCTTACTGACACCGCGGAGCGGCGACTGGGCGTGTTGCAGTCGCTCGAGAGCCTCGGCGCGGGTTTCCAGCTCGCCAGCCACGATCTCGATATCCGCGGTGCGGGCAATCTACTGGGCGAAGAGCAGTCGGGGCACATCAAGGAAGTGGGCTTCGAACTTTATCAGGCCATGCTGGAGGAGGCGGTTGCGGCGCTCAAGGACGGCGCCGAGGATTACGAGGATTCCAACGAGTGGAGCCCGCAGATTTCGCTGGGCATGCCGGTGATGATCCCCGAACATTACGTGCCGGACCTCCAAGTCCGGATGCAGCTTTACCGCCAGCTCGGCGATCTCAAGGACGCAAGCGAGATCGATTCAGCGGGCGCCGAGCTGATCGACCGGTTTGGGCCGCTGCCCGACGAGGTCGAGGCGCTGCTCAAGGTGATTCTGGTCAAGGCTTTGTGCCGGGCGGCCAATGTCGAAAAAGTAGAGGCCGGCCCCAAAGGCGCCGTTATCACGCTACGCCACAACGAGTTCCCCAATCCCGCGGGGCTGGTCCAGATGGTGTCCGATCCCGGCATGGCGGTGCGGCTCAAACCCGACCAGAAGCTGGTGTTCGCACGCGATTGGCCGAACGCGGCCTCCCGCCTCAAGGGAACGGCGGCGATCCTGAGCCGGATGGCCAAGCTCGCCGGTGCCAACGTGCTCTAGCCAACACAATTTGCCCGGGTAGGGTCAAATTGATGCCGGGAATCCCGTGCAGGTTTCATGCATCGACAGCAGCGAGAGCGATCGCTTGCAGACGCGCAACAACCCGCCGGAGAAAGAATTGGAAAGCCTCACCGGCCATGTTATTGCCCGAATTCGCCCATTGAAGGGCAGCTAAATGCAAGACGGCCAACAGAACCGTCGGATCGCTCGGGAACCCCAAGGAATATCGATGAACGTCAAATCGCTTCTTGCCGCCGGCCTGATCTGTGCCGCGCTGGTGCTCCCGGTGACCACTGCCTGGGCGCAGGATGCTGCGGCCCCCGCGGCGCCTGCCGCCGATCCTGCGGCGCCCGTGGCTGATCCCGGAACCGCCGCTGCCGCGACGCCGGAGCAGAACTGGCTCAAGATTTGCGACCCTATCGATGGCGGCAAGCAGGCCTGCATCATGCGCCAGGTCATCGTCACCAATAACAACCAGTTTCTCGGCTCGTTCCTGCTGCGCGACGATCCGGGCCAGGAAAGCCGTCTGCTCGCCGTTGCGGCCGTGCCGCTGGGGGTGTTGCTGCCGTTCGGCGTGACCTGGCAGATCGATGGCGGCAAGCCGATCCGCGTGCCCTACATGCTGTGCGATCCGCAGTCCTGCGCGACCCAGTTGGTTGTCAACGAGGCGTACGTCAACAGTCTCAAAAAGGGCGGCAAGCTCACGCTGACCGCCAAGAACCGCAAGAATGAAGATCTGACGATCACCATCAACCTTGGTGGGTTCACTGGCGTCTATGACGGCGAAGCCGCGCTGACCTTTGACGAGTTCAACAAGAACGCGTCGGGTGAAGCGGCGCTCGAAAAGATCCTCCAGGATCGCGCCGAAGCTGCGCGCAAGAAGCTGGCTGGCGATGCGACGACGCCCCCGCCGGCGCCGGCCCAGTAAGAGCCGCACCACAGATTGACGAAAGGGCGCCCTTGAGGCGCCCTTTTTGTTTGCGCCACGGCATGTCTACCGAAAGTGGCCCCGGTTTCGGGTCAAAGACATGCGAGAGAACAAGAGCTAAAGCGCACTGAGCAAATCTGAAAGATCGCGACGCGCTTTAGCGGGCGCCCATGCCGATGTCGAAGGCCGCCTTACGCAGCGGCGGCACGAGCTTCAGCGCCCAGAGGCCGCCGGCGCGGACCGTCTGCAGCGGCAGGAATTCAGCGAGCAGCGAGCGGAACAGGGTGTCGACGACAGTGCCGGTGCGGGCCAGATCGGCAGCACGTCGCCGGGCATAGTCGTCGGAGACGATCCTCGCGAAGCCGGATTGGGTCAAATCCGTCGCCGCGAGCGACGCGGCGAGATCGGCGACGTCGCGCAGGCTGAGATTGAGGCCCTGCGCGCCTATCGGCGGGAAGGCGTGCGCCGCCTCACCGACCAGCACCACGCCATCCTTGCCGGCAATGTCGACGGTGAGCGTCGAGAGCAGGAACATATGGGTCGGGGTCAGGAGCTCGATGGCGCCGAACAGGCGCTGCGATTTCTCGCGGAAGAGCGCGGCGAGATTCTCCTTGCCGCTTTCCTGAGCCGATTTCAGGGTATCGCGCTCATCGATCCAGACCAGATTGGCGCGATTACCACCGGCGGGAACCAGCGTGAACGGGCCGTTTTCGTAGTGAAATTCGACGGAGGTGCCGCGGATCGGCCGTTCGAGGCCGAGGTCGCAGACCAGCGCCGCTTGGGTGAAGCCGTTCTCGCGCGCCCGGAAGCCGGCGCTTTCGCGTACACGGGATTTCTTGCCATCTGCACCGATAACGAGGTCGGCGGTGAGCGTTTCCCCATTGCCGAGTTCGAGCGTCGATCCTGCGGGGCCGACCTCGAGATCGTCCAGCGTCGTTTCAATCGTGGATAGGTTGGGCAGGGCGGTCCGCGCAGCTTCGAACGCTTCGGCGAGCTTCACATTCGGCAGGTTCCACCCGAACGCTGTCAAACCCGCTTCAGCACTGTCGAACAGGGTTTCGGGCGCGCGGATCAGCCGATGCGTCGCGTCGATGATGCGGATCTGCGTCAGTGGATGGCCGATGGCCGATGGATCGGGCACCAGCCTCGCTGATTTGAGGTAGTCCACTGCCGGCTGCATTAGTGCCGATGTCCGTCGGTCGGCCGGCCCTTTGGGGACGAGGTGGACGGTCTCCAGGCCAGCCTTGGCTACAGCGACCGCCGCGGCCAGCCCCGCAAGTCCACCACCGACGACGACGGCGTTGCTCATCAGGCGACGGCCAGACGCTTGTCGCGGCCACTCGGGATGATGAACGAGCCGCCATAGGAGCCGACGAACAGGGCCAGCAGATAGATCAGCAGATTCGACGGCCAGAAGGCGATCAACGAAATCGCCGGGCCCGGGCAGATGCCCGACATGCCCCAGCCGACGCCGAACAGCGCGGCGCCGATTACCAGCGGGGCATCGATCCTGTTGAACTCGGGCTCATGGAACGAGACGTCAAACAGAGGCGCCTGCCGGGTTCTGCCGATGCGCACCGCGATAAACATGACGATCAGCGCCGAGCCCATGACGAAGGCGAGGCTCGGGTCCCAGCCGCCGGTGGGGATGGCAGTGAAATCGAGGAAGCGCAGGACCTTTAGCGGGTCGACCATCTGCGAGATGTAGAGGCCGAAGCCGAAAAGCAGGCCCGCGATTGCAGCGACCGCGAGGTAGGGGAGGCTCAGAGACTTGGTCATCATACGATCCCCGTAACGGCGACGGTCAGGATAGCGACGCCGAAGAAGATGCCGACGGCGACGAAGGAGCGATTGCTGAGACGCGCGAGACCGCAGACGCCGTGGCCGGAGGTGCAGCCATTGCCGATCTTGGTGCCGAAACCGGTGAGGAGTCCCGAAACCGCGATCCAGAGCGGCGTGCCGGCACTGAACCAATTGGGCGGCGCTGCCAATTGTGGGGCGTTGCCCAGAGCCGGGAACAGCAGCGAGGCGATGAACGTGCCGGCGACCAGTGCGACGAGAAAGACCAGCCGCCAGACCACCGTGCGGGCCGGGGGCAGCAATTGCCCGAAAATGCCGGAGATGCCGGCGATCCGGCCATTGCCAAGCCAAAGCAGCGCGGCCGAGAGGCCGATCAGCGCGCCGCCAATGGCGGCCGACAGGGGAGTGAAGTGTTCCATTGTGGACTCCGCGAGGGGATTGGCTCGAGTCTAGCACCCGGCAATTGCAGCAACCAGCGGAGGCGAAAGGCATTTATTCCGCGGCCAGTGGTCGCGGAGGAACGCTCGTCGAACGATTTCCGCCCTGGTGACACTTCCAACCTGCGAGCCCGCCACCTAGATTGCGGCCACACACATTCCGCGGGAGCACCTAATGATGCAATTGTTGTCCGATCCGGCCGTATGGGCCGCCTTCGGCACCCTCACCGTCCTCGAGATCGTGCTGGGCATCGACAACATCGTCTTCATTTCGGTGCTGGTGTCGCGCCTGCCCAAAGAGCAGGCCGATCAGGCCCGGCGTCTCGGGCTCGCCCTGGCGCTGGTTTTCCGCATCGCGCTGTTGCTGGTTCTGAGCTGGATCATCGGCCTCGACGCCGATGTCATCAACATCCTCGGCCAGGGACTGTCCTGGAAGGACATCATCCTTTTGGCCGGCGGCCTGTTCCTGATCTACAAGGCGACGCACGAGATGCACGCCGAGATCGAGGAGCCGCCGGAAGAGGGGCTCGCGAAGACCGCCAAGGCTGCGTTTTCGGCCATCATCGTCCAGATCATCATCATCGACATGGTGTTCTCGATCGACTCGATCGTTACCGCCGTGGGTATGGCGCAGCATGTCGAAGTCATGATCGCCGCCGTTATCGTGGCGGTGGGCCTGATGTTCGTCGCCTCCGGCCCGATTGCCGGGTTCGTGGCGCGTCATCCGACGACCAAGATGCTGGCGCTCGCCTTCCTGCTGCTGATCGGCGTGTCGCTGGTCGCCGACGGGCTCGGGTTCCATATCGAGAAGGGCTACATCTACGCCGCGATGGGCTTTGCCGTGCTGGTGGAGGCAATCAACATCGTCGCCAAGCAGCGCAAGCTCTCGCATGGCGGCAAGGTCCACGCGACAGCAGGCAATGCGGTGCGTGAGCAGGCGGCGCATATCAAGCCGGCGATCGAGAACAAGGCTGCCCCGGCGATGGCCGTCGCGTCTGCGACCCCGGCCAAGCCCAAGACCAAGACGGCAGCCACCCGATCGCAGTCGCGGCCCAAATCGGCGCCCCGGAAGAAGCCGTGAGCAAGGCCTTCATCGTCCGCCAACCCGGCGGGCCGGAGGCGATGGTGCTCGAGGACCGCGACCTCGGCAGGCCGGGGGCCGGCCAGCTTCTCGTGCGCAACAAGGCGATCGGCATCAATTTCGTCGACGTCTATGAGCGCAAGGGCATGTACAAGGTCGATCTGCCATTCACGCCGGGCAATGAGGGCGCGGGCGAGGTCGTCGCGGTCGGCGAGGGCGTGACGGAGTTCAGGCCGGGCGATCGCGTCGGCTACACCGGGCCGAGCGGCGCCTATGCCGAGGAGCGGCTGCTGCCGGCCGGCAAGGCCGTGCATTTGCCGGACGATATCGGTTTCGATGTCGCCGCCGCGGTGATGCTGAAAGGTGGGACGGCGCACTATCTGCTGTTCGAGACGTGGCCGCTGAAGGCGGGCGAGAGCATCCTCGTCCATGCCGCCGCGGGCGGCGTAGGGTCGCTGCTGGTGCAATGGGCGTCGGCGATGGGCGCGACGGTGATCGCGACTGCTGGGTCGGAAGAGAAGCTAGCAGCTGCTCGCGCTCACGGTGCTAAATTCGCGTTCAGCTACAAGGATGCAGCTTGGCCGCAGCAGGCCCGTGAGGCGACCGGGGGCAGGGGCGTCGACGTAGTCTATGACGGCGTCGGCAAGGTCACCTTCGAGCCCTCGCTCGACACATTGCGCCCACGCGGCCTGATGGTCAGCTACGGCAATGCGTCCGGCGCCGTCGACATCCCCAACCTCGGGATCCTGGCTGCCAAGGGCTCGCTTTACGTCACGCGGCCAACGACGCGCCATTATCACAGCACGCCGGAGGATTTGCGCCGGACGATGGATGCGGTGTTCGGCGCGGTACGGACGGGGAAGATCAAGCCACAGATCAATCAGCGCTTTGGGCTTGCCGATGCGCCGGAGGCCCATCGGGCGCTCGAAGCGCGCAACACGACCGGCGCGACGCTGCTCATCCCCTGACTGGACGCGCGCGGCCCCAGCGGCTAAACGCAGACCAACGGGCAGGTGGCAGAGCGGTTGATTGCTCCGGTCTTGAAAACCGGCGAACGTGCAAGCGTTCCGGGGGTTCGAATCCCTCCCTGCCCGCCACCCTACGCCCTGCGGGCGTCGGGTGGCATGCCACCCGGAACCGCACCTTGGGCGTAGGAGTGGCTCCCGGAGCCTTGGCGTAGGGAGACTGATGGTTGTGGTACGTCTACTTCCTGGAGCTGAGCAACGGCGACATCTATGTGGGGTCGGCCGGCGACCTTAAGGAGCGTTTTGCGGCACATGAACGCGGCGACGTTGCATCGACCAAAGCTTTCCGACCATGAGCCTTCGCTCTTACGTTGCAGTCGACGATGCGAAGCGGGCCCGACGGCTTGAGCTGTACTTCAAATCAGGGTCTGGCAAGGCGATCGCCGTGAAGCGATTCATTCGAGATGCCTAGCCCTTCGATCCTCCCCCTCGGAGACGCTGCTATTCTCGTCAGGTTCGCTGAGACCCTGTCGGATGAGGCCAATCGGCTGGCTATTGATTTCGCGGCGCGGCTAGGCGCCGACACGCCGGAATGGGTGGAGGAAATCGCCCCGGGGTTGGTCTCGGTGCTGGTGCGGACGAGGCCCGGGACAGACTTTTGGCGGATTTCCGGAGAGTTGCGGCTCCGGGTGCGTGGGCATGTTCCACGGCAATCGGCTGCTGGCCGCACCATCGCGATGGCTTTCGATGGCGAGGATCTGGCGGAGGTCGCCGCTCTCATCGGGCTGACCGAAGCTCAGTTCGTCACCAAGCACAATGCGTCACCGTTGCGCGTTCTTGCGACCGGCTTCGCGCCCGGTTTCGTCTATTGCGGCTTCCACCCCGATGCACTTGTCGTTCCCCGCCGAGAGTCGGTGCGAGCCATGGTGCCGGCGGGGACGGTACTGTTCGCAGCAGGGCAGACGGCAATCGCCGCGACGCCGATCCGGACCGGCTGGCATGTGATCGGGAGAACGATGTTCCAGAACTTCGATCCATCCGCCGACCCACCGACCATCCTTAAGGCCGGCGACAGCATCCGCTTCGAGGCGTTGGCTTGACGGGCATCACCATCACGCAGGCCGGCCCACTGACGACGCTTCAGGACGATGGCCGTTTCGGCATGCTGCGGCATGGCATCAGCGCCTCCGGGCCGATGGATCGCGGGGCTTTTGCTGCGGCAGGCGCTACGCTGGAGCGCGCCGGAAGTACGGCGATCGAGTTCAGCCAGGGCTTTGCGTTCACCACGGATTTTGCGCTGCAATTCGCGACGGCGGGGGGAGATTTCCGGATTTTGGTCAACGGCAAGCTGCGCGCGTGGGCATCTGCGCTGAGGCTTTCGGCAGGTGCGAAGGTGGAGATATCGCCCGGCGGAAGCGGCAATTACGGCTATGTGAGGTTTCACCAGGAAATCGAGGTGCCACCGGTGCTTGGCAGCCGATCGACCAATGTTACGGTTGGACTCGGAGGCTACAAGGGCAGGGCTCTTCGCGCGGGCGACCGGGTACCGTTCGGAGATGTGGGCTCGGCTGCGTCTATCGTGGCACCGGTTGCAGGCAACGAGGGACCGATACGCGTCGTCTGGGGCCTTCATGCCGAACTGTTTGAGCCAAAACTCCGTGCTCGGTTCATCGAAACAATGTTCACCGTGACCACCAGCCTCGACCGCATGGGAGTGCGCCTCGACGACCCGACAAGCCTCTTCCGCGATCAACGCAAGCTCGGCCTCGTCTCCGATGCGATCGTCCCCGGCGACATCCAGATCCTCGGCGACGGCACGCCGATCGTCCTGATGCGCGACCATCAGCCGACTGGCGGCTACCCGCGCATCGCCACATTGGTCAGCGCCGATCTCGACCGCTTTGCCCAGATGCGGCCCGGTACGCCGCTCAATTTTCAGCCGGTGCGGCGATGAACTGGCTCGATCTCAACGGCGATCTGGGGGAGGGCGTTGGCGACGATGAAGCGATGCTCGAGATCGTGTCGTCGGCCAGCATCGCTTGCGGCGGACATGCCGGCGACGAGGACACGATGCGGACCGCTATCCGTGCCGCAAAGGCTCGCGGGGTGGTCATCGGCGCCCATCCAGGTTTCCCCGATCGCGAGAATTTCGGCCGGAAGCGGATGATGCTGTCGCCCGAGGATCTGGACGCAACCATCCGCGCGCAGACCCGCCGGCTCGTCGAGTTGGGCGAAGAGGAGGGCTGGCCAGTGCGCTATGTGAAGCTGCATGGCGCGCTCGCCAACATGGCCGCGGAGGAGCCGGCAATTGCCGCGTTGTGTTTCGCGGCCGTTGAGGGTCTGCTGAGCGATTTGGCGATCCTCGCCATCGACAACTCGGCGCAGGCCGACGTTGCCGAGGCGCTCGGCTTCCGCGTCATTCGCGAGGCCTATGCCGACCGGGCCTATCAGCCCTCCGGTCTGCTGTTGCCGCGGCAGATGCCGGGCGCGGTGCTGCATGACGGCGCAGAGATCGCGCGCCGGGCGGTGGGGCTCGCCACGTCGGGCCAGCTTGTCGCGGCGGACGGAAGCACCCTTCGGACCGACGCGCGATCCCTCTGCATTCACGGGGACACGCCGGGCGCGGTCGAGATCGCACGGGCTGTGAGGGCGGGCCTTGCATCCGCGGGGGTTGAGATACGCGCCGCCTTGTGAAATAGCCCCGGCAGCGAGGTGGATATGACGGCACACATCATCGACGGAAAAGCCTACAGCGAAGCACTGCGCGGGCGGATTGCCGGGCATGTAGCGCGGCTACGGGCCGATCACGGCCTCACCCCGGGCCTCGCCGTAGTGATCGTTGGGCACGATCCGGCGAGCCAGGTCTATGTCTCGAACAAGGCCAAGCAGACCGTCGAAGTCGGTATGTACTCCGAGAAGTACGAGCTGGCTGAGACCACGCCGGAAGCCGAGGTGCTGGCGCTCGTCGAACGGCTCAATGCGGACCCGAAAATCCACGGCATCCTCGTTCAACTGCCGCTGCCGAAGCACATCGATGCCAACAAGATCATCGCCACCATCTCGCCCGCCAAGGACGTCGACTGCTTCACGCCGGAAAGCGTCGGCCGGGTGCAGATTGGCCTGCCTGGCCCCGTGAGTTGCACGCCGCTGGGATGCCTGATGCTGTTGCGCGACTTCGTGGGCGATCTGGCCGGCAAGCATGCGGTGATCGTCGGGCGGTCCAATCTCGTCGGCAAGCCCATGGCCCAGCTGCTGCTTCGCGAAAACTGCACCGTCACGGTTGCACATTCGCGGACGGTGGATCTGCCGGGCATCGTTCGGCAGGCGGACATCGTCGTCGCTGCCGTCGGCCGGCCCAAGATGATCCTTGGCGACTGGATCAAGCCGGGGGCGGCAGTGATCGATGTCGGCATCAACCGCATTCCTGCACCGGACAAGGGTGAGGGCAAGTTCCGGCTGGTCGGCGATGTCGACTATGCCAGCGCGTTGCCGGTGGCCGGCTGGATCACGCCGGTGCCGGGGGGCGTTGGCCCCATGACCATCGCCTGCCTCCTCGCCAATACGGTCACGACGGCGAGCCTTATCAACGGTCTTTTGCCCCCTAAAGACTTGACGCCGTAAGGCTTTTTGAACGGATTGCGAGTTATCACTCGGGCAGGCGCCCAGAACAGGCGCTTGGGGGATTCCCTTGAACGGGTCGAGTGCGTCGTTCGATCTGAGCGCTAATCGTGCGAGTGCTGTGCTGGCCGTCCTTGAGCGGGCGCAGGTGCCGCCGCTTCCGGTCTTCTATAAGCTGTTGTTCGACTATGTTGCCGGGGTGCGCGGCCTGATGGCCAGCCAGGTTGGCGATATCCTCGCGCAGGACAATTCGGCAAGCGGCAGCCTTGGCGACAAGCTCTACGCCGAATTCGTCGCGCCCTACGAAAACAAGCAGCCGCTCGAGCACGCCGTCGCCCAGATGGTGCAGCGCCTCGGGACCATCGACGAGCTGATCGGCGAGAGCGCCAAGGCGACCCATGAGCATTCGGAGTCGCTGCGCAGCGCGACGGCTGAGCTGTCGGGTGCGATCGACACGGAATTGCTGCGCGACTGGGTGCTGCGCCTCGACGTGCACAATCAGCGTATGAAGCGCGCCAATGCGGCGCTCACCGACGAACTCGATATGGCGCTCGACGAGCTCGAGGACACCCGCGCGGAAATCTCGCGATCGCGCGAAAGCGTGCTGCGCGACCCGTTGACGGGAATTGCAAACCGCGGCGGCCTCGACTCCGTTCTGCAACGGCTGGTGAAGTCGGCGAATGGCGAGCCGATCAGCTGCGCCGTCATCGACATCGACCATTTCAAATCGCTCAATGACAGCTACGGCCATCAGGTCGGTGACAAGGTGCTGCTGATCGTCACGCGGGTCCTGCTCGCCTCGGCGCGCGGCCACGATATCGTCGGCAGAACCGGCGGCGACGAGTTCGTCGTGATCTTCCCGGGAACCGGGCTTTCGGCGGCGCATAATGTCGCCGATGGCATTCGCAGCAACATCATCACCAGCGATCTGTCTTCGGCCATCGGCGCGGATGTGCTGGGAGGCGTCACCATCTCGATCGGCGTTGCGCAATATGCCGAGGGCGAGAGCATAGCCAGCCTCTTCGACCGCGCCGACAAATGCCTTTATCGCGCCAAGCAGAGCGGCCGGAACCGCGTCAACAGCGTCGCGGGGGATATCCCGGCGCGTTCGGCCTAGATCACGCGGCTCAGATGAAAGCTGCGCGCCACGGTGTGGTCGCGCAAGCCGAAGGCCGGGACCACACCGCGCTCCAGACGATCGATCACCGGCTTTGCATCACTCAGCTGTGATGCGTCGACCACCACGGACAGCACCGGATTGCTCCCCGGCTGGCGAGACGACTGCAGCAGATCGAACAGCAGCGCACGGATATCGCCGCGCGCCGCGCAGGCGACGCATTCACTGCCCGGTTCGTGCTCGTGTAGCGCCGGTTCAAGCCGCAGCATGGCGGCACCGGGCTCGGCAAAGCCTCGTGCCTCGGCGGTCGTCACGACCGTCACCGGGATCGAGGATGTCGCTTTGTCGAACGGGGTGCTCACGAGCCGGCCTTGTCCGCCACTGGCGTGTAGTTGAGGATCGGCCCGAGCCAGCGTTCCACTTCGCGGACGGCCATGCCCTTGCGTCTGGAATAGTCTTCCACCTGATCGCGCTCGACCTTTGCGACCCCGAAATAATAGGCGTCGGGGTGGCTGAAATAGAGGCCGGAGACGGAGGAGCCTGGCCACATGGCATAGGATTCCGTGAGCTCGACGCCGATCCGCTGCTTGGCGTTGAGCAGCCGAAACAGCGTGGTCTTCTCCGTATGGTCCGGTTGCGCGGGATAGCCGGGCGCCGGGCGGATGCCGCGATACTTCTCCTGCAGCAGATCGTCGACCGGGATCGCCTCATCCGGCGCATAGCCCCAGAACTCCTTTCGGACGCGCTCATGCAGCGCCTCGGCAAAGGCTTCCGCGAAGCGATCGGCAAGGGCCTTGATGACAATGGCTGAATAGTCGTCGTTCTTGCGCTCGAAACGCTCGGCGATGAGCTGCTCCTCAAGGCCGGCGGTGACCACGAAGGCGCCGATATAGTCGGGCGTGCCGACGGGCGCGACGAAGTCGGACAGAGCGAGGTTGGCCTTTTCCTTCTGCTTCGAGAGCTGCTGGCGCAGTGTGTAAAGCGTTGCCAGTTCCTCGTTGCGGCTGTCGTCGGAGTAGAGCCGGATATCGTCGCCCACCGCATTGGCCGGCCAGAAGCCGATGACCGCCTTGGGCCGGAACCAGTTCTTCTGCAGCACTTCGCGAAGCATGTTCTGCGCATCGTCCCACAATTGGCGCGCGGCCTCACCCTGAACTGGGTCCTCGAGCAGAGCCGGGTAGCGACCCTTCATCTCCCAAGCCTGGAAGAACGGCGTCCAGTCGATGTAGCGGGCGAGATCGCTGAGGTCGTAGCTGTCGAAGACCTTCGTGCCGAGGACGCTCGGCTTGGGCGGCGCATAGTTGGCCCAGTCGGTCTTGAGGGCCCTGGCGCGCGCGGCCGCCAGCGGCAGACGTTGCTTTTCGAGCTCGGCCTCGGCGTGGCGCTTGGCGACCTTCTCGTACTCGGCCTTCACGTCGGCGACATAGGCGGGACGCTGCTCCTTGCTGAGCAGTGCCGACACCACGCCGACGGCGCGGCTCGCGTCGTGGACGTGCACGGTCGGCCCGCCGTGATATTGCGGGTGGATTTTCACCGCCGTGTGGACGCGGCTCGTTGTTGCGCCGCCGATGAGGAGGGGAATATCGAAGCCTTCGCGCTCCATCTCGGAGGCGACATGCACCATCTCGTCGAGCGAGGGCGTGATGAGGCCCGAGAGGCCGATGACGTCGACGTTTTCGCGCTTCGCCGTCTCAAGAATCTTGGCGGTCGGCACCATGACGCCGAGATCGATGATCTCGTAATTGTTACAGGCGAGCACGACGCCGACGATGTTCTTGCCGATGTCGTGGACGTCGCCCTTGACTGTCGCCATGAGGATTTTGCCGGCCGAGCGGACGCCCTGCGCCTCGCCATTGGCGTCCTTCTCCGCCTCCATGAAGGGGAGGAGGTGGGCCACGGCCTGCTTCATGACGCGCGCCGATTTGACGACCTGCGGCAGGAACATCTTGCCCGAGCCGAAAAGGTCGCCGACGACGCTCATGCCGCTCATCAGCGGGCCTTCAATGACATGCAGTGGACGCACGGCCTCGAGCCGCGCCGCCTCGGTGTCCTCGTCGATGAACTCGGTGATGCCATTGACCAGCGCGTGCGAAATGCGCTCGGCGACGGGCTTCGTCCGCCAGGTCATATCCTTGGCCTTCTGCTCCTGGCCCGCGCCACCCTTGTAGCGTTCGGCGAGTTCCAGCAGCCGCTCGGTCGCGTCGTCGCGGCGGTTGAGGATCACGTCCTCGCAGGCGTCGCGCAGCTCCGGATTGAGCGAGTCATAGACGGCGAGCTGGCCGGCGTTGACGATGCCCATATCCATGCCGACCTTGATGGCATGGTAGAGGAACACCGAGTGCATGGCCTCGCGTACCGGCTCATTGCCGCGGAAGGAGAAGCTGAGGTTCGACACGCCGCCCGAGATGTGGACATGCGGCAGCGTTTCTGTGATCCGCTTGGTCGCCTGGATGAAATCGACGCCGTAATTGCGGTGCTCGTCGATCCCGGTCGCCACCGCGAAGACGTTAGGATCGAAGACGATATCCTCGGGCGGGAAGCCGACCACTTCGGTCAGCAGCTTGTAGGCCCGGGTGCAGATCTCGACCTTGCGCGCCTCGGTGTCGGCCTGGCCCTGCTCGTCGAACGCCATGACGACCACGGCGGCGCCATAGCTCCGCACGAGGCGGGCCACGTCGAGGAATTTCTCTTCGCCTTCCTTCATCGAGATCGAATTGACCAGCGGCTTGCCCTGCACGCACTTCAGCCCGGCTTCGATGACGGCGAATTTGGAGCTGTCGATCATCAGCGGGACGCGGGCGATATCAGGCTCGGCAGCGAGCAGGTTCAAATACTCGACCATGACCTTTTCGGAGTCGATCAACCCCTCATCCATGTTGACGTCGATCACCTGCGCGCCGTTCTGGACCTGGTCGCGGGCGACTTCGAGCGCGGCGGTGTAGTCGCCAGCGGTGATCAGCTTGCGGAAGCGCGCCGAGCCGGTGACGTTGGTCCGCTCGCCGACGTTCACGAAGGGGATTTGCTCGGTCAGAGTGAAGGGCTCTAGACCTGACAGCCGCAGCAAGGGCTCGATCTCCGGGATCGGGCGCGGCTTGTGGCGGGCGGCGACTTCTGCGAAGGCGCGGATGTGGTCGGGCGTCGTGCCGCAGCAGCCGCCGACGATGTTGACCAGCCCTTCGCGCGCAAACGTCTCGATCTGCCGCGCCATGAATTCCGGGCTCTCGTCGTAGCCGCCGAACTCGTTGGGCAGGCCCGCATTGGGATAGGCCATGATGAAGGTGTCGGCGACGTCGCTGAGCTCGGCGACGTGCGGGCGCATGGCGTTGGCGCCGAGGGCGCAGTTGAGCCCGATCGTGAACGGGCGGGCGTGACGGATCGAATACCAGAACGCCGACGGCGTCTGCCCGCTGAGGGTGCGGCCCGACAGATCGGTGATGGTCCCCGATATCATGATCGGCAGCTCGAAACCGCGCTCGGCGAATATCTTCTGGGCGGCGAAGATGCCGGCCTTGGTGTTCAGCGTGTCGGTGATGGTCTCGAACAGCAGCAGATCGGCGCCGCCATCGATCAGCCCATTGATGGCCTCGGCGTAGGATTCGGCGATTTGGTCGAAGGTGATGTTGCGGTAGCCGGGATTGTTGACGTCTGTCGACATCGATGCAGTCTTGTTGAGCGGGCCAAGCGCGCCAGCGACGAACCTCTGCTTACCGTCCGTCTCGAATGCAAGCTGCGCGGCCTCCTTCGCCAGCCGGGCGCCTTCGACATTAAGCTCATAGGCGAGCGCTTCCATCCCGTAGTCCAGTTGGACGATCGAGGTGGAGGAGAAGGTGTTGCTCTCGCAGATGTCAGCCCCAGCAAGGAAATATTCGAGATGGATGGCGCGGATCGCGTCCGGCTGCGTGAGGATCAGCAGATCGTTGTTGCCGCGCACATCCTTGTGCCAGTCCTTGAAGCGCTCGCCCCGATAGCCTTCCTCGGTCAGCTTGAGCTGCTGGATCATCGTGCCCATGGCGCCATCGAGCACCAGAATGCGCTCCTTGGCGGCCGCCGTGAGGGTGGCACGAACATCGGAATGGACGGACAGACTGGTCATTGGAAATCCTCTCGCGGATCAACCGCGCCGGTTTCAGTCAGATGGGATATAAAGATATCTTTATATGATTGCCAGAGCGCGGGCAAGCAACGGCTTTTTGCGCTACGCATTGATCATGAAATGCTTATCCAGGTGGTTGATGACGACGCCCTTTCTGCTCATTCCCGGCCTCAATTGCGACGCCCGCGTTTATTCCCACGCAACGCAAGTGCTGTGGCCCTTCGGCCCGGTGACGATTGCGAACCATCAGACCGGGAACAGTGTGGGTGCGATGGCGGAAGCGATTCTCACCGTGGCGCCCGAGCGGTTCGCGCTGGGGGGATTCTCGATGGGCGGCTATGTCGCCTTCGAAATTCTCCGGCAAGCGCCGCAGCGTGTTCTGAAACTGGCGCTGATCGATACGACAGCGCGGCCTGACGCAGCGGAAGCGACCGAAAATCGCCGGCGCAATAGTGCGCTTGTGCAGGGGGGCAAGTTCTCCGCCGTTATCGAGCAGTCGTTCCCGACATCGTTTCACCCTGACCATGTCATGGATGCCGATTTCTATTCGATCCACCGCGCCATGAGCGCGAGCAATGGACCCGAGATTTACGTGCAGCACCAGCAGGCGATTATGGCCCGTCCCGACTCCCGGCCCGATCTCGCCCGCATCACCATTCCGACGCAGATCATCGTGGGGGAGGGCGATCAGGTCACGCCCCCGGAAATGGCCAAGGAGATGCATGAGGGCGTCAGTGGCAGCCGGCTCGCGATCATCCCGCGAGCCGGGCATATGTCGCTCATCGAGCAGCCCGACCTGGTCAATGCCGCCCTCAAGGAATGGGCAGCGGCCTAGACCTTGGGCCTCGGTTTGCTGAAATCGATGGCAGGCCGCACTTCGATGTAACCGAGCCTCGCATGCGGGAAACCGGCGGCGATCTCTATGGCTTCCTCGATATCGCGGGCCTCGATCAGCGCCGTGCCGCCGATGATTTCCTTGGTCTCCATGAACGGGCCATCGCTGCGTGAGACCTTGCCGTTTCGGGTCTGAACGGTCACCGCGGTCTGCGGCATGTTCAGTGGCTGAAACGACAGCAGCTTGCCACTCGCGGTCAGGGCCGCGGTGTGGGGACCGGTATAGTCGAGGACCGAATTGGCCTCCGGGCTGCCGTCAAAAACGGTCTTGGGATCGAAATAGATGAGGCAATGAAACTGCATGCTGGGCTCCTTCTGGCTCAAGCTGATGCGGTTAATCGCTTGCTGCTACGGCAAATCGACAAAGCCCGAGATTTTTCGCGGCAGCGTCCAGATCGCTCAAATCTGTCTCAAATTAACCCGGTCGCAACCACGATCTCCGATGGTCCCCGAAAGCCTTGGCGGTGTTGCTAAAATGCTTCCTGGGTCGGGCCTGAGGTGCGTTTGTTGTTTTCGAGTTTCCGCTTCTGGCGCATCCTTGCGCTCACAATACTGATCGCGCCCGTGCTGGCCGCCTGCGCCAATAATGTGGGACACTCGGGCGTCAAGCGCGCCGCGTTTACCTCCAAAGAATTCGGCGTCGGCGTCTCGCCGCGCGTCAGCAAGGCCAAATTTCCGCCGCGCGGGGGCGGGCGGCAGATGCCGCTCAAATCCTATAAGGTCCGCGGCGTCACCTATCAGCCGGTCGCCGGGCCGGGTTATGCCCAGACCGGCAAGGCCTCGTGGTACGGCCAGGATTTTCACGGTCGCCGCACCGCCAATGGCGAGATCTTCGGCGCCTATTATCTGACTGCCGCGAGCCCTGTCCTGCCGATCCCGAGCTATGCGAGGGTCACGAATCTCAAGAATGGCCGCTCTGTCATGGTCCGCATCAACGATCGCGGGCCCTACATGTCGGGCCGCATCATCGATCTGAGCTACCAGGCCGCCGAAGTGCTGGATTACCGCGCCAGCGGCAGCACCGATGTCGAAGTCCGTTACGTCGGCCCCGCTCCGCTCAATGGCGACGACAACAAGATGCTGATGGCCTCGATCAACTCGACGACCCGCATCGAGCAGCAGGGCGACACCCGCATTGCGATGGCCGACGCGCCGACCAGCCGCGACCCGCTGTCCGGCGGGCTGATCGGCGACATCATCAATCTGTTCGGCTACAGCGAAACCAATCAGTCGGTGAATGGGGCGATTGCCGCGACCGAAGCGATGGCGGCAAGTACGCCGGCGCTCGACGAGTGGAAGAACGCTGTCGATGCCGATGCGCGGGCGGTTCATGTCCAGCTCGGCATTTTCAACGACCGGGTGGCAGCCATTTCGATCGCCGAAGAGTTTGCCATGCTGGGGGCCGTGGACGAGGAAACGCTCGATCTGGGCGGCAATCCGGCCACACGATTGACATTGACCCATCTTAAGCCGGGCGTCGGGCGCGAGGATGTGGTGTCGCTCGCGCGAAAACTTGGATTGACCGGCGTTAGCCTCTAATAGTCGGGAAACGCGCCACCTCCGGCGCATTGGTTGGAATGATGCGGTTTCGTCTGGTCCACCTCGTTCTTGCCTGCGCCCTGGGGCTTGCCGCCACGGCGACGAGTTTCGCTCAGGAATTCGAGACCAAGGCCAAATTTGCCGTCCTGATCGACTATGAGTCGGGGACGGTGCTGCTCAACAAGAATGCCGACGAGCGGCTCGAGCCGGCCAGCATGTCCAAGCTGATGACCATCGCTGTGGTCTTCACTTACCTCCAGCAGGGCAAGCTCAACATCAACGACGAGTTCTTCATCTCCGAGAATGCCTGGCGGACGGGTGGCGCCTCCTCGGGCGGCTCGACGATGTTCGCCGAACTCAACTCAAAGATCCGCGTCGAGGATTTGATCAAATCGGTCATCATCCAATCCGGCAATGATGCTGCGATCGCCCTCGCCGAGGGGATTGGCGGTACCGAGCTGACGTTCTCCAAGATCGAGAACCAGTTGGCCAAACAGATCGGCCTCAACAGCTCGCATTTCGTCAATTCGACCGGCCTGCCGGACCCCGACCAGTATTCAACGGCGCGGGACCTCGCGACGCTCAGCCGCTACCTCATCAAGACGTTCCCCGAATACTATCCGATCTTCTCGATGCCGGAGTTCACCTGGAACAAGATCCGGCAGCTCAATCGCAATTCGCTGCTGGAACTGGGCGTCGGCGTCGATGGCCTCAAGACGGGCCACACCGATGCCGCTGGATATGGCGAGGTCGTCTCGGCGCCCAACGATGGTCGGCGCCTTATCGCCGTGCTGCACGGGCTGACCTCGATGCGCGAACGCGCCGAGGAAGCGCGCAAGCTCATCACCTGGGGTATGCGCGGCTTCGAGCTGCTGCCGGTGTTCCCTAAGGACAAGATCGTCGCCTACGCCAATGTGTATGGCGGGACGTCAGCGAGCGTCGGCCTGATCGGTCGTGACAAGATCGATCTGTTCCTGCCCAAGGGCGCCGAGAACTGCCCAATCGCGACGGTGACCTATCGCGGGCCGCTGCGGCCGCCGGTGATGCAGGGCCAGCAGATCGGCAAGCTCAACATCTTCTGCGCCGACAAGCTGGTGCAGGAAACGCCGCTCTATGCCGCTTCGACGGTGGAGGAGGGCGACCTCATCCGCAAATCGACCGACGCGGCCAAACAGCTGCTTCTCGGCTGGCTGCCCTGATGCTCGACCGTCCCACGACCGGTGCACGATTCATCACCTTCGAAGGCGGCGAAGGCGTCGGCAAATCGACCCAGGTGAAGCGGCTGATCGCTGCGCTCAATCGGCAGTCGATCGGCGCGATCCGAACCCGCGAGCCGGGCGGCACATCCAAGGCCGAGGCAGTTCGCGCCTTCATCCTGCAGGGGCGCTCCGAAGTGTGGGGGGCGGGCGCCGAGGCGGTGCTGTTCGCTGCGGCGCGCCTCGATCACGTCAACGAACTCATCGCCCCCAATCTCAGGGCGGGCCGCTGGGTGATTTCCGACCGCTTCTCGGATTCGACTCGCGCCTATCAGGGCCTTACCGGAGGCGTCGATGTGCGGCTCATCGATGCGCTTGAAATTCTCGCCCTCAACGGCAACAGGCCTGACCTCACCATCGTCCTCGACATGGACCCCGAGATCGCGTTCCGGCGTGTCGTAGAGCGCGAAACCGAGGCCGTGCTGGCCGAGACCGGCGACCGCTTCGAGAAGGAAGATCTCGAATGGCATCGCCGCCTGCGCGATGCGTTCCTCGCCATCTCGCGCAACAATGCCGAGCGCTGCGTGGTGATCCCGGCAAACCAGAATGAAGACGCGCTCGAGCAGGAAATCTGGGACGTGCTGACTCGCCGTTTCCCCGAGCTGCAATTCGAGCAGACGGCGTGAGCGACGACGATATCCGCGAACCGGACCAGCTCGATGGCGTGCCGCTGCCCGAGAGCCGCGACCGTGTGGTTGGGCATTCCGAGGCGCGCGATAACATCCTCGCAGCATTGAACGCGGCGCGGCTCCCCGGCGGCATTCTGCTGCACGGACCGCGCGGCATCGGCAAGGCGACGCTGGCCTTCGACATCGCCCGCGAGATTGTCGCCCGCACCGGCGACGAAACGCCCGCTCACGTCGCCGCGCAGATGGCCGCGGGCGCCTATCCTAACCTCCGCGTGCTGCGAAAAGCGCCGCGCGACACCGGCAAGGGCTTTTACACCGCTATCCGCGTCGAAGAGGTCCGCGGCCTGATCGAAGAGTCGCGCATGACGCGCGGTCGGGCGGGTTTTCGCATCGTCATCGTCGACGCGATCGACGACTGCAATCCGTCATCGGCCAATGCGCTACTCAAGATTTTGGAGGAGCCGCCGGCCGAGACGCTGTTCCTGCTGATCTCGCATCGTCCCGGTGGCCTCTTGCCGACCATCAAGTCGCGCTGCCACGCTGTGGCGCTGCGTCCTTTGAGCGATGCCGACGTCCGCGACATCCTCAGCGATACGCAGGGCGCGGGAGAGGCAATTGCGCTTGCCGAGGGCCGGCCGCGCCGCGGCTTCGAAGCGCTTGCTTTGGGCAGCAACAAGGGTCTCACCGGCCTCCAGGGCTGGTTGCGGGCGCCGGCCAATGGCGCCGCCGGCGTCCATATCGGGATCGCAGAAACCCTCGCGGCGGAGAAGGAAGGCGCCGCCTTTGCCTTTGGCCGTCAGATGCTGTTCGACTGGATCGCTGCGGAGGCGCGCAATGCCGCGCAATCGGGCGGAAAACCGCGGCTTGCCTCGGCTAGTGAGCTATGGGACAAGGCCACCGCCCTGTTTGCCGACGCCGAGGAATACAATCTCGACGCACGGCAGACGCTGATTTCACTGTTCGACGCGATCAGGCGGCACGCCCAGACCCATCTCTCACTTGCCGAAGCCCGATGACCCGGAACGCCTATTACGTCACCACCGCGATCTCCTATCCCAATGGCGAGCCCCATATCGGGCACGCCTATGAGATGGTGACGACCGACGCGATCGCCCGCTGGCGGCGGCTGGAAGGGCGCGATGTGTTCTTCCTGACGGGTACCGACGAGCACGGCCTCAAGATGGTGCAGACCGCCGAGCGCGAGGGTATCTCGACCCAGGCGCTTGCCGATCGCAATTCCAGCCGGTTCAGGGAGCTTGCGGCGGCGCTGAGCCTCTCGAACGACGATTTCATTCGCACCACCGAGCCGCGCCATTTCGAGTCTGCGCAGGAGATCTGGCGGCGGATGGCAGCGTCTAGCAATGGCGACATCTACCAGTCGACCTACAAGGGCTGGTATTCGGTGCGCGACGAGGCCTATTTCGACGAAGACGAACTCACCGACGGCGAAGGCGGCAAGAAGTTTGCGCCATCGGGCGCCGAGGCGAAATGGGTCGAGGAGGATAGCTATTTCTTTCGGCTCTCCGCCTATCAGGAGCGACTGCTGAAGCTCTATGAGGAGCAGCCCGATTTCATCGCGCCCAATGAGCGGCGCAACGAGATCGTCTCCTTTGTCAGCCGCGGACTGCAGGACGTGTCGATCTCCAGAACGACGTTCGACTGGGGGATCCCGGTTCCGAACGCACCGGGCCACGTCATGTATGTGTGGATCGACGCTCTAACCAACTACATCACTGGCGCCGGTTTCCCAGACGACAAGGGCGAGCAGTTCCAGAAATACTGGCCGGCGGATCTCCATGTCATCGGCAAGGACATCATCCGCTTCCACACGGTCTATTGGCCGGCTTTCCTGATGAGCGCCGGCCTGCCGGTGCAAAAGCGCGTCTTCGCGCATGGCTTCCTGACGTCGGAAGGCAAGAAGATGTCGAAGTCGCTCGGCAATGTGGTCGATCCGTTCGCGCTGGTCGACGAATTCGGCGCCGATCCCGTCCGCTATTACTTCCTCCGCGAAATCTCGTGGGGGCAGGATGGCGATTGGGGCCGCGAGAAATTCGTCAACCGCAACAATGCCGACCTCGCCAACAATTTCGGCAATCTGGCGCAGCG
>JBDSHC010000081.1:0-11072 GCA_039918675.1 Devosia sp. | reverse complement strand
TACGAGAGGACCGGGTTGGACGAATCTCTGGTGGACCTGTTGTGGCGCCAGCCGCATTGCAGGGTAGCTATATTCGGACGGGATAACTGCTGAAAGCATCTAAGCAGGAAGCCTCCTCCAAAACGAGCATTCCCTTGAGAGCCGTGGAAGACCACCACGTTGATAGGCCGGATGTGGAAGCGCAGCGATGTGCGAAGCTGACCGGTACTAATAGCTCGATTGGCTTGATCGTTCTCATTAATCAATGTCCGTGCGTGTCACGGCTTTGAACGAAACGATCGGCTCAGACACTCGGTGTCGTGTAACTTGCATGGGATACACAAGCACCTAAATCAAAAATCTAGAGTACAGCTCTAGAAACCAGAATTCACTCAGATGTTTTTAGTCGATCTGGTGGTTATTGCGAGAGGCCCAGAACCCGATCCCATCCCGAACTCGACCGTTAAACTTCTTTGCGCCAATGGTACTAAGTCTTAAGGCTTGGGAGAGTAGGTCGCTGCCAGGTCTACTAAAAACATCTGATCTCAAACGATCTCGAAAGATAAATATCAAAACGCCGCTCCTCACCGGGGCGGCGTTTTTGTTTGTTCGATGGATCGTCAGCGCGCCGGCAGCCCGGCCTGGCGCAGCCGGCTGAACAGTGGCTTCAGCCGCGAACGGTCAGCCACGTGCTGGCCTCGTTCGATGCTGTGCTGGGTCACCCCGGGTGCGATGATCAGATAGCGCCTCAGATGACGCTCGGCCTCGTCCTGTCGTCCAAGGGCGACCAGCGCTGCGATGGTATTCCAGTGCGCGCTCGAATAGCCCCTACCCACTGCCAGCGCCCGTCGCGCCCAATTGAGCGCCGCTTCGTCGTCGCCGCGGAGCCGTGCGGCCGTCGCCCTGCCATTGAGTGCGAAGCGTTGCCCGGGATCGTTCGGAGCCAGTGCGGCCGCCCGGCGAGAGAGCCGCTCATGCATAGTGAGCGATCCTCCCCAAAGCTCGGCATGAAGGCCACAGGCGAGGGTAAGCTGGCTATGGGGGTTCATCGCTACCGCTCGCCGGCTGAGCGTGAGGCCGAGATCCTCTTCATCGACGGTGAACATGGTGTTTCCCACCAGGGCGAGTGACACCGCGTCGTCACTTGAGAGGGCCAGCGTTCGATAGGCGAGGTCGCGGGCAATCTGCTTGTCGTCGGGCTTGAGCCATTCCCAGCCAACACTAAGACGGTGATGCATGGCCTCGCTCGCGGCGGCGAGATAGGTTGCGTTTTCAGGCTCAAGGGTAACGGCGGCCATGAAGCGGGCGAAGGCGAAGCCATTATCCCGCGCCAGCGACGAATTCAGCAGCCGCCTGCCCGTGAGATAATGGCCATAGGCCTCGGCGCCGGGCGCATTGCCGCGCGGTCCGTCCCGATACTCCGCTGATTGTACGGCGGATTCGACACCCGCTACCATCGACTCGACGATAGCGCTCCTGCCGGCATCGAAACTTTGCGCCCAGACGATCCGCCCTGACATCGCCTCCGAGAGCTTCAGCATGGCCCGGCCCGGCCGGTCGTCACGCGCATGCAGCGACAGTGCCAAATGGTAGTCGGCAACGCGGTCGCCTGTCTCGGGCGTGGTCAGATGCAGAGACCGATAGCGGGTGAGTGCAACGATGAACTCGGCACGAAGCGCCCGGGCGGTGTAATCGAGCGCCGCGTCGTCGCTCTGCTCAAGCGCCAGCAGCGCTAGGACCGGGAAGGCGTCGCCCAACTCGCGGCGTCCACCCGCTATCACCGTGTTAGGGCTGGTCCCGACGAACTGATAGCCTACCCGCTCGACGGTGCGGATCCACTCGGCACCGATCGTCCGCCTCAGCTTGGCGATCTGCACCGAGAGGTTGCTCTCCTCGATGGCTTCGTCCGGCCAGGCGGCCTCGATCAGTTGCTCCTTGCGCAGCACTGTGCCGCGCTCGGTCAACAGGATTTCGAGAATAGTCGCGCCGCGACGCCCCAGCGGCATGATCTCGCTGCCCCGGAACAGAAGTTTCTGTCGGGGGTCGAAATGAAACGCGCCGAAACCAAATCCGGACTGCACCATAGAAGCCTCCGGGGCAGACATTCGGAAGAATTCGGCCCGACTTCAAGACATCATCTTTGCGGCGGTGTTGGCTCCCACGCGGAAGCCCAGATGCGGGCTCTGTGGAGAATAACCTATGTCGATCAAACTGGCGGCGGCCGCCGCAACATTGCTGACGCTCGCCCTTCCGTCCTCTGCGGGAGCGTTCGAGCCCATCATCTCGCTCCCCGGCGAGCATTTGCAGATCCACCCCAACGGGGCCCTGGACGAAATCCTTGCGACGCGCGAGCAGACCGGCGGGCAGCTGGGGATCGTCATCCTCTCCGACCCAGCTGCCGGCGGAGGCCCCGGCCCCGCCATCGTGCATTCGCGCCAGGCGGAGTTCTGGTACGTGCTCGAAGGCACCACGAATTTCACGTCGGCGACAAGGTCTTCGATGGTGGTCCCGGCACATTCGTCGCGGTCGATGCCGGGCAAGCCCACGGCTTCATCAATAAGACCGCCGGCAAAATCCTGACGATCTTCAGCCCCGGCGGCTACGAGCACTTCTTCATGGATTGGGACAAGCTCGGAATTAAGCCCGGCCCCGATCTGGGAAAGCTCGAAGAATCGTACGGCACGACGCGCCCCTGATCATTGAACGCCGGATCCTCCAGTGCCCGGCAGACTGGCGCCGCTCAAATGGGAGCGGCGCCCTTTTGGATGAACGATTCAGCGAGATCCGGCGTTGGGACCGAAAAGGCCGGATCCAATGCGCCTCGTTCACGTCTCAGATCTCCATTTCGGTCGTCACGACCCGATCATTTCTCAAACGCTCGCGGCCGACGTCGCGACGCAGTGCCCCGATGTGCTGGTCGCCAGCGGCGACTTCACGCAGCGCGGCACGATTGCAGAGTTCAAGCTGGCGCGGGCGTTTCTCGACAGCGTCGCGGTGCCTGTGTTCGCCGTCCCTGGCAATCATGATCTCGGCAAGCATCTGATCCGGCGCTTCCTCAATCCCTATGGGTACTACCGCCAGTATATCGCGCCCGACATCGAGCCGTTCCTCGAGGTCGGCGGTGTGGCGCTGGCGGGGCTCAACACGACGCGGCGGGCTCTGGCGGATCGCGACTGGTCGAATGGCTCTATCAATGACGAGCAGCTCGGGAGGCTGGAGGAAACGTTCAAGCGGGCCTCGCCGGGCGCGCTGCGCGTGATCGTCGCCCATCACCCGCTAATGCAGCCCGAAGGGCCGACGCTGAAGACTACGATGGCGGTGCGCCGCTCGGAGCTGGCGCTGCGCTCCTTCGCTCAACTTGGCGTCCGGCTCGTCCTGTCGGGCCACTTCCATTTGAGCTTCGTAAGGCGCTACGAGGACGGCACAGTCCGCACCGGCATTCCTGACGGCCCGCGCGAATCTGCGGCGGCGCCGATCCTCGTGGCGCAGGCGTCCTCCACGATATCGACGCGGCTGCGAGGCGAGCCCAATGCCTACAACGTCATCGACATCGAGCATGACACCATCAGCATCCGCGTCCGCGAATGGCACGATGGACGATGGATGACGATCGAGCGGACGATGACCGAGGCGTAGATTCGCTGCTTGACAAGCCGTGAACAAAACATAAACAATATCCGGTTTTCATAAAGTCACTACTTAGCGCGGAGTGCTTAAATGCGTTGTCTGCGACTGCTTTTGCTTGCCCTTATTGTGGGCGGAACCGCTCAGGCGGCCGAAGCTGCGTCGGCTAAGAGTGCCAAGGCTGACTACGACAAATGCGCCTATGAGGCGTCGTCCAAGTATGAGCCAGGCGGTCGCAGGATCGGGCGAGATCTCAATGAGATCGAGGTGCGATACGCGATCCCTCTGTGCATGGCTGCCGTCGCTTCAAACCCCAGGGCGGCGGAAGTCAAAGTTTGGCTCGCCTTTGCCTATTGGGCCGACAACTCGTGGTCCAGCCGCGAGGAGGCGCTCCCGCTGTTGGACGAGGGCGTGGCCGCGGGGAACAGTCTCGCGCAGACGGTGTTGGCCGAACTGCTGAACAGCCCTTTTGCTCCGCCTGCGGACGTCAGAAGATCGCGCGCTCTGGCGTTGCGGGCTGCTGAAGCGGGGTTCGCGCCGGGTCAGTATGTGCTCGGCCGGATGTTGCGCAATGGCGAGGGGGGCCCGGTCGATATCGAGACGGCTGCGAATTGGCTCGAGGCTGCCGCGGTGGGTGGCTTTCCGCAGGCGCAAGTGCTTCTCGCCGGCATGTATCAGGATGGCGCAGGCCGGCAGCAAAACTATGAGCAGGCGCGGCGGCTCTACGTGGTCGCCGCCGATGCGGGGAATATCGAGGCCCTGGCACAGCTGGGCTCGATGTATGAGTTCGGGCAGGGCGTCACGCAAAGCGATGCAACAGCCGCGGGTTACTACAAACGGGCAGCTGCTGGCGGCGATGCATTTGCACAGAACAGTCTCGGCTATCTGTACCAGCATGGCCTCGGCGTCAGCCAAGACATCCCTAAGGCGATCCGCCTCTATCGCGCGGCGGCGCAAGGCGGGCACGCTCCGGCCTACTACAATCTGGGTTACGTCAATACCAGCGGCATCGGTGGACCGGTCGACCACAAGCAAGCGCTCGGCTTTTATCTGAAGGCAGCCGAAATGGGCAATGTCGACGCCGATGCCATGCTGGGCAGCGTCTATGATGAAGGGCTTGGCGTCGATGTCGATTATGCCCAAGCGTTGCGCTGGACGGAGAAGGCAGTGGCCGAGGGATCTGCGGTCGCTGTCGCGAACCTTGGCTCATACTATCACTACGGCAAAGGCGTCGTGCGTGACCTGAAGAAGGCTCGCGAACTCTACGAGAAGGCGATCGCTATGGGCTTCGCGAAAGCGCAGGAGGGGATCGCCGAACTCGACACGATCGACGCAAAGAGCAAGCCCTGACCGCGTGCCTCGTCAGCAGGCCCATTCCCCATGCAGAGAAGGTAGCGCTTGAGACGACTGAGGGTGGGCGGCCACGAGCGCAGTCGTCGCGTCTCGGGGCCTCCTGTGGGGGAGGCCGGAATTGTGACGACATCCAGCACCCACCGTTGGTCATCCCCGGGCTTGACCCGGGGACCCAACTGCACGCCTCGCTGGGTGGCCGGGTCAAGCCCGGCCATAACGACGAGGGGGGTTGGGTCGTGCTGCTCGCTTAGACCCTGACAGGGTCAGACCTGTCCATGACGGCGGGGGTGAGGTAGGCCGTGTATGCTCGCCTACGCTCCTGCCGGAACGATGTTCTGGTTCAGCCGGAACAGATTGGCTGGGTCGTATTTGGCCTTGGCCTCGCGCAGGCGGTCCCAAGTGGCGCCGGGGTAGGCGGCGCGGATGCGGGCTTCGCTTTCGAGGCCGAGGAAGTTGACGTAGGCGCCATCGTCGCTCTGCTTGAGTGCGGCGGCGAAGTGCTCGACCCAGGCAGTCTGCTTCGTCTTGTCGTCGGGGGTCGTGTAGAAGGCGGCAACATTGACCATGATCCGGCTGTTGCGGTGAGCATAGGCCGTGGCGTTGGGTGCGATGCGCGCGGCGGCCCCGCCTAATACGCGCAGTTGCGTGACACGAAACATCGCGTCTGATTTCTCGAGCGTATCGAGCAGCATGGCGGCCTCGGACTCGCCGATCCGATTCATGAACATCGTGCGGGCGACGGCGGTCGGGTGGTAGTCGGGATCTTCGGGCGGATACATCTGCATGTACGAGCCAGGCATGATGAAGTCGGCGTAGGGCGTGGCCAGCGCGCGGAATGGCGCGATGGCTTTTTCCGCCGAAGCGGCGTCGCCGGCGAAAGCCAGCATGCCGAGGATCACGAGCTTGCCGTGCAGTTCGGGCGACAGGAACGGCATCGGCGGGGCGGGCATCACATTGGCGATGGTCGAGAGCTCGTCGGGCGCGGCTTCGGCCGCAGCGACGAAGCCGGCAATCGTCTCGGCCGTCGCGGGCAGGCAGATCATGCCCCCGGTGAATTCGGGGAGATCGTGCAGCCGATATTCGAGCGAGGTCACGATGCCGAAATTGCCGCCGCCACCGCGCAGGGCCCAGAACAGATCCGGATTCTCGGTGGCGCTCGCCGCCTTCAGGCTGCCATCGGCCAAAACGATCTCGGCGCTCAGCAGCGAGTCGATGGTGAGGCCCCATTTGCGGACCAGATAGCCCACGCCGCCGCCCAGCGTGATGCCGCCAACGCCGACGGTCGCGGCGTCGCCGAAGCCGAGGACAAGCCCATGCTCCAATGCCGCCTCACACGCTTCGCCGGCTGTCGCGCCGGTTGCCACCGTCGCGGTCTTGGTGGCGGCATCCACCTTGATGGATTTCATCGCGCGCAGATCGATCACCAGCCCGCCCTCGATGGTCGAATGGCCGGCATTGGAGTGGCCACCGCTACGCACCGCGAACTCGATGCCGTTGTCGCGCGCCGCATTCACCGCCAATTGCACATCTGCGGCATTTGCGACCTGCACAATGACCCCCGGATGCTTGTCGATGCCACCATAGGTCACGGTGCGAGCGGCCTCGTAGCCGGCATCACCGGGCATGATCAAATTGCCGGAAAGGCCGAGTTTGAGGGCGGAAATCACGGTATCTAGCTTGGTCACCTTATCCTCGCGAATGGTCCAGCATCTTCATGACGAGCGGGCGTGACAAGAATCGACAGCAGAGGCCAAAAATTCAATCCTGGCTCCAGCTCGCCACAGAATCTTCAGGTTTCGCCCGCACAAGCCGCTTCATGCTTCGTCTTGCCCTTTTTGCCCTGGCGCTCGTCGCCTTTGCGGCCCCCGCTCACGCCCAGATCGACATCATGGCCCCTTTCAATCAGGGGGCGGCGATGGATGATGCGACAGTGATCGCCAAGGACCTTGCTTATGCCGATGGCGACCGCAAACGCCTCGATATTTACGGGCCCAAGGAACTGACCGGTCCTGCGCCGGTGGTGATGTTCATCTATGGCGGATCGTGGAAGCAGGGGCGGCGGCAGGATTATGAATTCGTCGGCCGGGCGCTGGCCGCCAACGGCTTCATCGTCGTCATCCCCGACTACCGGCTCTACCCCGAGGTCAGCTATCCGGACTTCCTCGAGGACAATGCCCAGGCGGTCAAATGGATCGAAGACAATATCGGCACGTATGGCGGCGACACATCGCGCTTCTTCATCGCTGGTCACTCAGCCGGTGCCTACAACGCCGTGATGCTCGGGCTCGAGAAGTCGTTCCTCGCCGACTACAAGGTGACCATGCCGATCAAGGCCATCGCCGCCGTCTCTGGACCCTATGATTTCTATCCATTCGAGTATGACGAGGTGCGGAACGTCTTCGGGCAGAACGACAATCCCGAGGGTACGCAGCCTATCAACCTCGTTGCGCCCGATCGGCCGCCGATGCTCGTCGTTTCCGGCACATCGGACCCGATCGTGAGGATGCAGAACACCAAGCACTTTGCCGAGAAGATGCGCGAAGCCGGCGATTGGGTGACCGAGAAATATTATGACGGGCTCGGCCATATGGAGCCGGTGTTCGCCATGGGCTCGATGTGGCGCTGGCGCGCGCCGGTGCTGGCCGACATGGTGGCGTTTTTCACCCAGTTCGGGGCGTTCCCGAGCGGTGCGCCGAAGCAGGCCTATACCCCCGAGGCGCCGGCGGGCTCGACCGATATCGAAGCCACGATTCAGCGGCTCGATTCAGTGCTGCAGCCCATGGAAAGCAAGCGCTTCAACGAATAGGATCGTCTCCCGAGGATCGAGGAGACGGCGATGAAGTACACGCGTTTGGGCAAGACCGGGCTTGAAGTCTCCCGCATCTGCCTCGGCTGCATGTCGTTCGGCGATCCCAAACTCGGCCGCGAATGGTCGATGGAGATCGACGGCGCCCGTCCGATCCTCCGGGCGGCGTGGGAAGCGGGCATCAATTTCTTCGACACCGCCAATGTCTATGCCGCCGGCACCAGCGAAGAGATCGTCGGCACCGTTTTGAAGGCACTGGCGCCCCGCGACGAAATCGTGCTCGCGACCAAGGTGCATGGCGAGATGCGCAAGGGGCCGAACGGCCGCGGCCAGTCGCGCAAAGCCATCATGGCGGAGATCGACAATTCGCTGCGGCGGCTGAAGACCGACTATGTCGATCTCTACCAGGTCCACCGCTTCGACCACGCAACGCCGATCGAGGAAACGCTCGAGGCCCTGAACGACGTCGTGAAGGCCGGCAAGGCGCGCTATGTCGGCGCCTCGTCGATGTGGGCGTGGCAGTTCATGAAGATGCTCAAGACGCAGGATGAGAATGGCTGGTCGCGCTTCGTGTCGATGCAGAACCATCTCAATCTGATGTACCGCGAAGAAGAGCGCGAAATGCTGCCGCTCTGCGCCGACGAAAAGATCGGCGTGATCCCGTGGTCGCCGCTGGCACGCGGCCGTTTGGCCCGCCCATGGGGCGAGGTCACAAAGCGGGCCGAAACCGATCCCTTTGGGAAGTCGCTGTATGAGGCCAATATGGCTGACGATGAGGCCATCAACGGTGCCGTCGCCACTGTCGCAAAGGCCAAGGGCGTGACGATGCCGCAGATCGCGCTGGCCTGGCTCCTGAGCAAGCCGACTGTCACAGCGCCTATCGTCGGTATCACCAAGCTGCCGCAACTTGTCGACGCCATTGGCGCCGTCGATGTCGAGCTCAGCGCCGAAGAGATCAAGTTACTCGAAGCGCCGTACAAGCCGCGCGCCGTGGCGGGGTTCCAGTGACGATGGCGCGGCAGTTCACGATGCTCGTCCTCGCGGCCTTGCTGGCGACCACGCCGGTGCTCGCTGCGCCGCAGGTCATCACACTCGGCGGCGGCGATGTATCGGACGATCCTGTTGCGGCCTGCGGCGATCTCGCGGCCTCGCCATTCGAGCCCGGCCGCGATGGCCGTGGTCTGCTCGACGATGCCGTATTTCTCGACGGCGCGCTCGCGGCGTGCGAGGCGGCGCGTAGTGCCGTGCCCGACTCCGCCGATGCCGCAACATGGCTGGCGCGGGTCTATATCCTTATCGGTCGCGCCGACGATGCGGTGCCCTTGCTCGAGCAGGGCGTTGCGGCCGGAAATGCGCTCGCGGCGTTTCTCCTCAGCGATCGCACCAGCGACGAGGACAGGACCGCCGAATTGCTGAGCCAGGCGGCCGATGCGGGCTTTGCGCCGGCGGAAAGCAAAGTTGCCGCGCGGCTCGAGGCCGATGGCGCCTATGTGCATGCGATCGAGCTATACCGCAGCGCGTCCGAGCATGGCGACACGTCCGCAACGTATAAGCTCGGCTATTTGAACCACTACGGTCTGGGCCTTGAGATCGACTACAAGGCTGCCGGTGATTTCTACCAGCGTGCTGCCGATGCGGGCGAACCGCTGGGCAATTATGGTCTCGGCCAGATGTACGAGTATGCCCAGGGTCAGGAGCAGAACTACGCCAAGGCCGCCGAGTATTATCAGCTTGCCGCCGACAAGCGCGAGATGATGTCGGAGACCGCGCTGGCCTATCTCTATGAGCAGGCGCTCGGCGTTGAACGCGACTACGACAAATCGTTCGCGCTGCTCACCGACGCGTCGGGGCAGGGCTATGGCTATGCTTATGCGGCTCTTTCGCTTCACTATCTCTACGGCGAGGGCACGGCAGTCGATCCCAACAAGGCCTATGATCTCGCGTGGCTGGCCCAGCAGAAGAGCGTGAACTATGCCGAAGGTATCCTCGGCTATATGTTCTCGGAAGGATTGGGGACACCGCGCGATCTGTCTAATGCGCTGTTCCACTTTCAGGCGGGGTCGGCCGGTGGCGACCAGTATTCCACTGATGAGATTCCGATCATCCAGGCCGAGATCGCCTGTCTCGACGTCGCGGGCTCGCAATATGAGCCGGGCAATATCGGGCATGGCGTCGAGTTCGCCGCCATCGATCCAGACACGGCCATCGCGGCCTGCGAGAACGCGCTGCAGTTCAATCCGGGCAATGTGGGCGACGGCGTATGGTTGGCGCGCGCCTATGCCAAGGCCGAGCGCTATGCCGACGCGCTGCCGCTGCTTGAAGCGGGCATGGCGGCGGGCAATGTGCTCGCCAATGTCGTCTATGGCGATCTGTTGGTGGGCGGGCTTGGAGTGGATGTCGATCCGGCACGAGCCGTCGAGCTTTATCAGGCGGCTGCCGACAAGGATTTCGGCCTCGCGCAGTATGTGCTGGCGATGGCTTACGCCAGTGGTGTCGGCGTGGAGGCCGATCCAGCCAAGGCGCTGGAGTGGTTCAAGCGCGCGCTGAGCTCGGGTGTCAACGACGCCGAGCAGCAGATCGCGCTGCTGAGCTCAGTGGCGGTCGATGGCGATATCGATCTGACGGGCTTCGGCCGCGAGGGGCCGGGCTACTGAGCCTTACTCGGCCTTGTCGGCAGACACCGAGTTGAGCTCGATGTATTTTTCCTGGCCGATCGAGTTCAGAAGCTGCAGCTGCGTCTCGAGGAAGTCGATATGGCCTTCCTCGTCAGTCAGCAGCTCCTCGAACAAATTCTTGCTCACATAGTCGCCGATCGATTCGCAGAGCTCGCGCGACGATTTATAAGCCTTGCGCGCGTCATACTCGCCGGCGAGATCGGCCTCGAGCACTTCCTTGATCGACTGGCCGATGCGCAGCGGCGCGACGCGTTGCAGATTGGGGTGGCCTTCGAGGAAGATAATACGCTCGATCAGCTTGTCGGCGTGATGCATCTCTTCGATGGATTCGGCGCGTTCCTTGGCAGCGAGTTTCTTGAAACCCCAGTCGTCCAGGATGCGGAAATGCACCCAGTACTGGTTGACCGCGCCAAGTTCGAGAAAGAGGGCCTCGTTAAGCCGCTCGATGACCTGTGCTTCGCCCTTCATGGCGACCTCCTAAGCGTTTACGCCGCAGGGCGGGAGGCTTGGGCGGAATCGCATCAGCGCCACCGGCTGTCGCCGCCAACTGGAGGTGGTACTCTTCTGTGACCGAGGTGATGATGTCTACCACATTCGGCACGCAACCACTGCACTTGCAGCGTTTTCGAGCTCGC
>JBDSHC010000080.1:0-15656 GCA_039918675.1 Devosia sp. | reverse complement strand
ATCCTCGGCAATCAGATCTTCGATCACCCGCATCACCGTCGGCATGCTGATGTTCAGCCGCTCGGCGAGGCTCGAGGGCGAAACCACACCTTCGCTGCGCATCAGATCAAGCACGGCAGAGCGATTTAGCCGGCGCAAAAGGCTGGAGGTCGTCGAGGGTCGCTTCAATTGTGGACCAGGTCATAAAAAAGGGCCGGCGGGCCGGCAGCCACGGTCGGCATAGACCAGAACCGCGACGAAGTCCGCATTTTTTGCGGCTGGCCGGAGCCAACGCGCTGTTCAAGCGCGGCAGCTTTCAACGCTAGCGGGCGTAGGCGGGTCCTCGAACCCCCCCGGTAGGCCATCCGTATTCAGGCGCGCGACCGCCAAGACGGTCTTTGGGACAGCCCCCTGTTGGCAAACGTCTGGTTGCGTGAAGGCACAGCTTTCGAACCAGTGCCGACGCAGCGCCACGCGGCGAAAGGATAGTCGACTGCGACATTTGTCCAACGATCGCTCTTCGCCGGGCCAGCCGGTTAGTCCTTGTACTGCCGTCGAAAACCGATTGGAGTGCCACCCGTCTCCCGTTTGAAGAACTTGGCGAAGTTGGTTGCCTCCGCGAAGCCCAGGCCATCGGCGATGAGGTAGATGGGGCTGTCGGTATGGACCAGCAGGCGTTTCGCCTCGAGGGCAATACGAGCCGTGATGACGCTCTTGGCGCTTCCGCCGGTCGCCTCTAGCGCGGCTCGTGTCAGGCTCTTCTCGGTACAGCCCAATGCCGCCGCATAGGCAGATGCCTGATGCCAACCAGCATAGTTCTGTTCGACGAGCTTACGAAACTTGGTGAAACGCTGCACGCCAGGGCTTCGCGCGATCGCGTTGCCCACGTGCCGTTCCTGTAGGATGGTCAGGCGCAGAAGCAATCCACAAAGTTGGTATCGCAGGAGGGCGTGGACGTCTTTGGGTGACGCATCGCTTGCAGCGTCGAGCCGCATCCGGGTGATGACCTCGCTGACTGTCTGGAAATCCCCCTTCGACAGGGACAGGTGGTCCGGTAACCGGTCGAGACCGAGAGCCGGCAGCAGGTCGGCGGTGGTCTGCGTCTCCGAGGGCAGGAATTCGGCCCGGAACAGAACCATCCATCCGTCCCAGCCTTCATCACTGCCGAAGCTGTGAACCTGGCCGGGCCGCAACACGAGGAGCGATCCGGCTGAGCAAATGACCGGCTGGAAGTCCACCAACTGGGTCACTTCACCTTCGGTCACGCAGATCAGCGTGTGGAAGGAATAGTGGTAGAGCGCCAGGATTTGCTCCGAGGCAAAGCGCCGCCGCAAGTCGGAGAAGCGGAAAACCTCGACGTCGAGTTCGCGCCCCTGCGGGCGGTAGTCGAGTTGGTCCATTTTTGCCCGGGTTCTCGCCATTGTGGCTCCGTCGGCTCGCACACATTGTCCGATAAGTATCAGATTTCGGCACCAAACCACCACGACGGAGCTGCGTTCAACCCTTTATTATCACGACCATGAACGGCGCTGCTCACTTCGCAGCGGGTTTAACCATCTGCAATGAGAGATAGAAATGACCAATATCGACATCGCAAAGAGCTACATCAAAGCCGTCCAGACCGGCGACCAAGCGACGCTTGGCGGCCTGCTTTCCCCGCAGGTCGTCTGGCATCAGCCGGGCAACAACCAGTTCTCGGGCACCAAGAACGGTATCGCCGAATTTGGCGCCATGATGGGCGCCATGATGACGAAGTCTGGCGGCACCTTTGCCATCACCCACGCCCACCGTTATCTCGCCAACGGCAATCTGGTCGCCATCGAGATCGACTTCGCCGGCCAGCGCGCCGGCGCCAAGGTCGACCAGCCCGGTGTAGATCTGCTGCGCATCGCGGACGGCAAGATCGTCGAAGTGTGGCTGTTCTCGTCAAACCCCGAACAGGAAGACGCCTTCTGGGGCTGGTGAGGCACGGCGTCGAGGGCAGCAGACGGGCAGGAGGCCAAAGTGCCCCCTGCTCACATCACTTTCCATTTTTGAAAAAGCTTCGCCGTGAGCGCGAACAACGAGTGTCCTGATACCGATTTCGGCCGCGGTGATACCGCTCGCCCTCGTCCTAGTCGGCATCGTCTTCCTGGGGGAGCCGGCGACGATCATGCGCGTGGCCCTGCTACTTGGAGCTTGCGCCTTGATCGGCGTCGCCAGCAGCCTGAACTAGATTCGCAGGCCTACACGGCGAGCTCCCGTGCGAATTCGAGAGAGGGCCAGGTGCGTCTCAATGAGCAACAGGAATGGAAGGAAATGGCAGCGAGACCACAGCGCAAATGGCCGCCGAAACTATACTATTTCCGCCGTTTCCCCGCTACTCCCACTCGATGGTGCCCGGCGGTTTCGACGTGATGTCGTAGACCACGCGGTTGATGCCGCGCACCTCATTGATGATGCGCGTCGCCACCTGCCCGATGAAACCCATGTCGAACGGATAGAAATCCGCTGTCATGCCATCGACCGAAGTCACGGCGCGCAGTGCGCAGACGAATTCGTAGGTCCGCCCGTCGCCCATCACGCCCACCGTCTGCACCGGCAGCAGCACGGCGAAGGCCTGCCAGATCTTGTCGTAGAGTCCGGCCTTGCGGATCTCGTCGAGATAGATCGCATCGGCCTTGCGGAGGATGTCGAGTTTCTCCGGCGACACGCCGCCCGGCAGACGGATGGCGAGACCGGGTCCCGGGAACGGATGCCGGCCGACGAACTTCTCGGGCAGCCCAAGCTCACGTCCCAGCGCCCGCACTTCGTCCTTGAACAACTCGCGCAGCGGCTCGACCAGCTGCATGTTCATTCGCTCCGGCAGGCCACCGACATTGTGGTGCGATTTGATCACCACTGATGGTCCGCCCGAAAAACTCACGCTCTCGATCACGTCGGGATAGAGCGTGCCCTGCGCGAGGAACTGCGCGCCGCCGATCTTCTTGGCCTCGGCCTCGAAGGTCTCGATGAACAGCCGACCGATGGTCTTTCGCTTCGTCTCCGGGTCGCTCTCACCCGCCAGCGCGCCGAGAAATTCCTTCGATGCATCCACATGGATGAGCGGGATGTTGTAATGGTCGCGGAACATCGTCACGACCTCCTCGGACTCATTGAGCCGCATCAGGCCGTGGTCGACGTAGATGCAGGTCAGCTGCTCGCCGATCGCCTCATGGATCAGCACCGCGGCGACCGATGAGTCCACGCCACCCGACAGCCCGCAGATCACCCTGCCCTTGCCGACCTGCGCGCGGATCTTTTCGATCATGCGGCTGCGATAGGTGGACATCGTCCAGTCGGACTTCAGCCCTACGATATTGTGGACGAAATTCTTCAGCAGCCTGCCGCCGTCGGGCGTATGGACCACTTCGGGGTGGAACATCGTCGTATAGCGCGCCCGCGCCTCGTCCACCGCAATGGCGAACGGCGCGTTCGGCGACGTCGCCACAACGTTGAAGCCGGTTGGCATCTCGGTCACCCGGTCGCCATGGCTCATCCAGACGGGATACTTCCCACCGACGTCCCAGATGCCCTCATAGAGCCGGCTCGTTGCCTTGATCTCCACATCGGCCCGGCCAAACTCGCGGGCATGTCCGCCCTCGACCTTGCCGCCCATCTGCAGCGCCAGTGTCTGCTGGCCGTAGCAGATGGCGAGGATCGGCACATTCGCGTCAACGATCGACTGCGGCGCCCGCGGACTTCCCTCGTCGCTCACCGATGCGGGACCGCCCGAAAAGATCACGCCCTTCGGTTTCATCCGCGCATAGGCTTCGTCAGCCTTGTTGAACGGATGGATCTCGCAATAGACGCCCGTCTCGCGCAGGCGGCGTGCGATGAGCTGGGTCACTTGCGACCCAAAATCGATGATCAGGATGGAGTCGACTGGCGGCTTGGCTGGCTCTGTCATGGCGGGGAAATAAAGGTCCCCGCCAGATTCCGCAAGATATCAGGGTTGGATGCGCCGGCCTGTCGCCCCCCTCCCCCTTGAGGGGAGGGGCTGGGGGCCGGGGTTGGCCGCAAACGCTGAGCGCGAGGCCAACCCCCACCCTCGTTCCCTCCCCTCAAGGGGGAGGGAGGCCAGACTGCGGCTCTGGCGGCTTTTGCAACCCAATCCCAAACACGAACCGCGCATAGGCCCATGAAATGCCGAGGAAACTGAGGCCCATCAGCAGGAAGCTCAGCACCCGCCACAGTCCATCCAGTTCCGACGCGTCGAACAGGAACACCTTGATCGTCGCCGCCAGCACGAAGACGAAACTCACCGCCCTCGCCCCGCGATGCCTGAACGCCACGCCGCCGACCAGCAGCCCCAGCCCGAACAGTAGCGTGGCGATCGAATAGGCGTAGAACTCCGACTGCGAAATATCCCCCGCCAGCGTCGGCGCGCCCAGATGCCAAGCCTGGCGGATATCGACGAGGATCATCGCATAAGTCACCAGCACCGCGAACAGCGACACGACGATCCCGTAATAGTGGATGCCCTTGCGCGCGTCGTGCCGCAGGTGCCAGCCGATGAAATAGAGCAGCGCTGCCGGCAGCGCGTAGGCAAGCAGCGTGATGTTGAACACGATCGTCCCCGGCACCGCATAGGCGGGCCAGAACCACAGGAGCGGAATGATCGTCGCTCCCAGCATCGCGGCAATTACGAACCCGGTGAGAATGATGCCCCCCGTCAATGCGGCCGGCCGATCGAATCGCCGGCCCAGATAGATCGCAGCCGCTGCGATCACAAGCTCGGGCGCGGTTGCCCGTGCCGCCAACACCAATGTGTCCGACCATGGCGTCCCGGCATAAGGCCAGCAGAAGAGATAGAACACGCCCGCGATCTCGACCAACAGGCCGACGATGTCCATTGCGGTGACCAGTATGCTGGTCTCCTTCGCCCGGACCAACTGGAACAACGTTCCGGCGATCAGCAATGCCAGACCGGGCAACACCAGCAGCACCAGCGCGTGGTCCTGCAGATTGCGCGCGAAAATCTGCCCGTAGTAGATCGGGTGATACGCCATCTTGTCGGCATAGCTGAAGGCCCCGAGAACCAAGAGTATGTAGATCACGAGATACAGCAGGGATATGATGCGCAACCCGCGCACCGGCGCCCTCACATGCACGGCGGCGAGGCCCAGGATAGCCAGCGCCGACGCGGCGGGGAAATAGAGCGGGTCTAGCTCGAGAACCACGGCCAGCGACACCAGCGTCGTCACCGCGCCGCCCCATGCCGCATAGACCTGACTGCGCTGCGTTTCGTCGCCGATGCGCGGCGCGAAATAGCGCAGCAACCCGATCAATGCCGCGGCGATCACCAGTCCACCCAGCGCCCACACATGCTTGTTGAGCTGCACCTCACCCCAGCCGGCGAACTTGAACAGCGCGATGGCATAGGCGCCGACCATGACTATCGCGAACACGCCGGCCCACAGGCCGGGCTCGCGCAAGCGGCGGAACTGATCGAGCGCACCAAAACCGAATACGATCGCGAACAGCCCGATGACGATGAACGCCGGCGTCCGCTCTGGCGAGGTCCACATCAGCAACGCCGCGGCCGACGCGATGAGGATCGGCAGCTGCAGTGCACGATGCGGCGGCGACACGAAGCCGATGGCGATTGCGGCGGCCGCGAAGATGACCAGGCCCTGCCAATAGCCGATGGCGAAGTCCGACGACATCAGGAACAGCACGAAGCCGATGGCGGCGAGGATCACTGCCGAAGCCAGCGACACACGTTGCGGCGTTACCGGCCCGGTGAAGCCGCGCAGGCTCACCAGATCGGTGTCCTCACGCCAGCCGGGCCATGACGCAACAAGAACGATCAGCGGCAGCGCCAGCAGAAAGACGCTCCCCCAATAGGGCGCTGCCAGCAGCGGCGGGCTCAGCATCCAGATGAGGCCCCACAGCGCCGGACCGACAAGCCCGACCACGCTCAAGCGCCACCAATCCTTCAGGCGGATCACGGTGAAGCTCACCGCCGTCAGTGCGATGACATAGAGGGCAAAGAACGCCACGTTCGGTTCGCCGCCGCCATAGACCACCGGCGCGACATAGCCGCCGATGATGCCGACCAGTGCCACGATCTGCCCATAGGCGAGCGCGACCGCAAGCGCGAGGATGCTGACGCCGATAGTGACGATGAAGCCCGCGCCCGATGGCACGAGCCCGTAGGTCTTGGTCGCCAGATAGGCCGTGCCGTAGGCGGTCGCGATTGCCGCCGCCCCGAGGGCCGAGGCCAGCGCCGCCGCATTGCCGACCTTGACCCGCTGGCGCACGAACTCCGCGCCCGCGAGGAAGGCCAGCGACGCGGCCGCCGCCGAGAGCACACGCATTTCGGGCGTGAAGAAGCCGCTCTCGATGGCGTAGCTGACAAAGAAGAACCCAGCGATCGACAGTGCGATCGCGCCCAGCCAGATCGGCAGGCGCAGGCCAACGAAGCGCTCCCAGTCGAACCGCTTGGGCGGTTCGGTGGGTGGCATCAGCAAAGGCGGCGTCTGGTCCTCGGGCGTCGGCGGCATCGTCTCAGCCGGCGCTCCGCTGGGCGCAGCCGGCGTCGGCTCAGGGACCGGAGCGGGCTCAGCCTTCGGCACATCCACAACCGCCTGTTGGACAACGCTCGGGGTCACGGGCGCCACAACTGGCACCGCATCAGCGACCTCGCCTACCGGCCTGACCACGCCGTTGCGCTGCAGCCCCTCGAGCCGCATTGCCAGCCTGGCGAGTTCCGCCGCGACGCGCCGGTTGGTCGTCGATTGCCGCACCGCCGCGACGACCAGCACGACCACCGCGACCGGGAAGCCTAACGCGATCAACCCCAGCAGTCCGTACATGAACGCGCCCCCAAGCCGGGAGAGGGCCATGCCCCGGTTTCGTCGTCAAGCCGCGCGGGTTGCGGGAATCCTCCTCAGATGGAATGGTTTAGATGGGCGCGCGAGGACCTGCGCCCGATGGAGGGGAAATGTCCGATAACCGCCTTGCCGGTGCCGATTTCGTTCGCGCGCTCGCCTGTCTCATGGTGCTCGGGCATCACATGGCGCAACGTCTCGATCCGAATGCGCTTGGCCGGGCCGGCGCCAATACCGCGACAGTCGTCACTATGGGCGCGTTCGGCGTCGGCGCGTTTTTTGTGCTTTCAGGCTATCTGCTCGCGCGGCCGTTCTGGCTCGCGCTCGACGCAGGCCAGCCCATGCCGTCGATCCGCACCTACATCCTCCGCCGCGCCGCCCGCATCCTGCCGGGCTTCTATCTGGCGCTGACTGTCGCGTTCTTCCTCAGCTTCACAATCCTCCAGGCAAAATTCGATCTCTCGCTGGTGCTGCGCTTCCTCGCCGGCGTGTTCCTCGTTGCCGATCTTCACTGGTCGACGTGGTTCCCGGTCGAGATCAATGCGCCCCTGTGGTCGATCGGCTGCGAAATCACGTCCTATGTGCTGCTGCCGATTGGCCTACTGGCCATCTTCAAACTGCCCATGGCGCGCGGCTGGCTGGCGCGGCTCGTCTGGGTCGGCATCATCGCACTCGTCGTCGGCGCGCAGTTCCTCGCGCTGCGTTATCTGCAGCCCGATGAACTCCGCCGAAGCTGGAACTATGGCCTCGTCGGCGGGGCCAAGGTCTGGTGGCCCAACTACAACCCCATCGGCTTCTTCGCCATCTTCGCTATCGGCGCGCTCGCGGCCGGCATTCAGACCCGCCTCCCAGCCGCCAGAAATCTCGCCTTCGATCTGCTCGCACTAGGCGGCTTCGCCCTCGCGATCTACGGCATCGCCATCCACTACCCCACCGCCGAGGGTCAGGGCCTGGGCAACATCCCCTACGGCTATCCCTGGTTCCCGATGGGCATCGGCCTCGTGCTCATCGCCGTGCCCAACTCCGGTCTGTTGAGCCGCATCACCGAGATCGCGCCGATCCGCTACATCGCGCGCGTCTCGTTCGGCGTTTATGTCTGGCACTACTTCCTGATGGAGACGATCCGCATCCTCTGGCAGCCGCGCTACGTTTATTTCGGCATGCGCGACGTCGTCCAATGGGGTTGGATCAGCGCCATCGTCCTCGTGCTGAGCTTCGTCATCGCGACGCTCTCCTACCGCTTCCTCGAAGAGCCAATCATCCGCTGGGCGCGCGGACTGGAACGGCGGCCGATCCCGGCATCGCCCACGCTCTCGCCTGCAGCGGGATGAGCGTCGGCGCTAGTTGAGAATCGCGATCGAGAAATTGAGCGACGAGGCGAACGCCACCCAGGCGGCATAAGGCACGAACAATAGTGCCGACGTCCGATCCGTCTTCCAGTTCACCACGATGAACGCAACAATCAGCGCTAGGATCGCGATGATGATGGCGAAGGCCGGCCACAGCAGATGCAGCGTGAACCAGGTCGGCGACCAAGCCCAGTTGAGCACCATCTGCAGGACCCAAAGGAAGAACGGCGCGCTGGACGCGTCGCGCAGATAAGTCCGCGCGCCCGCTATGCCGATCAGCACATAGAGCGCGAACCACACCGGCGCAAAGATCCAGTTGGGTGGATTGAACGGCGGCTTGGTGAGCGCTTGGTACCAGCCATCGGGTGACGAGCTGATGCCGATGACGGCGCCAACGCCGACCACGATAGCGATAAAGATCGCCATCACCACTAGTGCCCTTGGGCGGCGATAATCCAAAATCACGGAATCCATGCCCCATAAACGGACGCGACCGAAACTCGGTTCACATTAATAGAGCGTTCGTCACCGCCGTCTCATTAAAAAAGCAAAGAAGCCGTCGGTTTCCGTCTTGAGCGGCGTCAGCAACACGCCACCCTGCGGTTGCATATGCACATGCTGTCCCCCACCCGGCGACAGCGCTTCGAGCAGCGGCGCCGCGTCGATCGCCTCGAACTCAGGATGACGCTCGCGGAAGTCGGCGATCTGCCCGCCATTCTCGTCATGCAGGATCGAGCAGGTGATGTAGACCAGCGTGCCGCCCGGCTTCACATAGCGCGCGCCGTCCTCGAGAATCGCCGCCTGCTCCGCCACTCGCGCCGCCATTTGCTCGGCCGTCAGCTTCCACTTGGCATGCGGCTGCCGGCGCCAGGTTCCCGAGCCGGTGCATGGCGCGTCGAGCACGACGCGGTCCATCTTCCCGACCAGATCGTCGAGCACGCCTTCGCCCGGCGCCCGCACCTGCACATTGCGCACGCCGTTCCGCTTCAGCCGGTCATAGATCGGCGCCAGCCGGTGGCGGTCGCTGTCATAGGCGAAGATCTGGCCCTTGTTGCCCATCGCCGCCGCCATCGCCAGCGTCTTGCCACCCGCTCCGGCGCACAAATCGAGCACCTGCTCGCCGGGCTTGGCGCCTGCCAGCAGCGCCACGATCTGGCTGCCCTGGTCCTGCACCTCGAACCAGCCCTTGAGGTAGCCCTCATCGGCCTGCACATTCGGCGTCCGGCTGTCCTGCCCACCCGCCGCCACGCGCACACCAACCGGCGAGATCGCCGCCGCCTGCGCGCCGACCCGCTCCAGCGATTTGAGCACGCGCGCCCGATCCGCCTTGAGACTGTTGACCCGCAAATCCAGCGCCGGCCGCCCGGCCATCGCCCGTCCCTCTTCGCGCCAATACGGCCCGAGGCTTTCCTTCAACGACGGCACGGCCCATTCGGGGAAGTCGGCGCGCACATGTTCGGGCGCATCCTCCAGCGGATCAGCCACACTCAGCCGCCGCACTTCATCGGCACTCAGAATCTCGGGCGCATGATCGTCGGCGGCGAACAGATCGTTGAGCCGCTCGGGCGTCTCGCGCCAATCGCGCACGATGACGCTCAGTACCAGCGCCCGCGCGCTGTCGCTCCCCATCGCATAAGCGTGGCTCGCCTTCTTGCGCAGCGCATCATAGACGATGTTGCCGATCGCCGCGCGGTCCCCTGCCCCGGCAAAGCGGTTGTTGAGCCCCCACGCCTTCAGCGCCTCGGCCACCGGCCGATGCCGCTTGTCGATATCGGTGAGCACCTCGATCGCAGCTGACAGGCGGCCCGGCAGTTTCATCGCGCGCCTTTCGCGAGGGCACCGAACCGGAATGGCAAAGTGACGACCGCGCCAAGGATCGCAAGAACTGCGGTCGACAAAAGGGCCATACCCAGAACCAATGCCCCGACGGGAAAGCTCAATTGGTCGCCCTCGCCCTAATGAAGTCGTTGCGCTCTAGGCGCCGATCCGGAAATGGTGACGGAAGTCTCGGAAGCAACGACGACCACTTCATCTCTGCACCATCGAGCCACGCTAGCTTGTTCGCAAGGCTAAAAGTCGGCAGATCATTGCTTGGCTCGACGGAGATAGTGGCAATCTCAACGGCATCTCCAAATCTTGCAGCAATCTCTTCGGGCTCCAGCCTTTTCGCCCCTGTCGGACTGCTCGCATCCGGGAAATAAAGGATGATTGGCCAGGACTCCCTAGCCAGCTCGCACACATCTTTGAAGGCCGCAACTTTGGCGATCCATTGGCGCATGATTTCGGGGTGCGGGTCCGTGGTGGCGGGTAGCCCGCAAGCTTTCGCTATCGGTCCTCCGTCAGAGGAAGACAACAACGTCAGTGCTACGGCGACGCCAAACTTGCCAAGATCCAGCAGAATGGCCTCCCCCTCGATCCGGCTGGTGATCTGTGGGCCGGATGATATCTGTCCGAATTTTCCCACCGCTAGCTTCAAACGCAGCACATTACTGGCGACTTTCGGTTCGCCATTGACGCGGTAGGAGATGATTTCTCGAAAGCCGATCCCGGTGGCAGTCCCGTAGCCGTCCCTCATAAAGGCGCCCGAACCTATGTAAAGGCCGAACGCCAGAGCCAGCCCCACCACGGCGACAATAACTAAGCTGAGTCCAATCCACATCGCCCGCATCAGGCATTCGCAGTCCCATGACGAACCGACGGAAGAAGGTTCATACGCGGTTCCAGATGGCGAAGAACACCAGCCGGGCAATCAGCTCCAGCCAGAAAAAGGTGAGGATACCCAGACCGGCCGTGTACCAGAAGAACCGATGCTGCACGCGGTTGGTCGTTGCAAACACCACCGCGTGCACGACGCGCGTCAGCACGAACAGCCAGGCGACAATCACCTCGATCCAGATCGTGCCGAAATACAGCGACAGCCCGCAGCCGACATAGAACAGCACCGGCAGCTGGAACTGATTGTCGAAAGCGTTGGCGACCTTCTTCTCATGCTCGGGCCACGGCTCGCGCGACAACGCGATGTCGCGCATCTTCATCTTGCCGCTCGCCACCATCGGCACGCGGATCGAACCCAGCAGATAGACCAGCACGATGGCGATCGCGCCCTGCGCGAGCACGGCGCCGATCAGCGCATAGGCATAGCCATTCATCACACGCCGCCGCGATAGTTCGGCGGCTCGCGGGTGATCGTCACATCGTGCACATGGCTCTCTTGCAGCGCCGCGCCCGAGATTTTGACGAACGTCGCGTTCTCGCGAAAATCCTCGAGCGTGTGCGCGCCGGTATAGCCCATCGCCGCGCGCAGCCCGCCCGCCAGCTGATGCAGCACATTGCCCGCCGGGCCCTTGTACGGCACCTGCCCCTCGATGCCCTCGGGCACGAGCTTGAGCTGGTCGCGCACTTCCTGCTGGAAGTAGCGGTCGGCCGAACCGCGCGCCATGGCGCCCACCGAGCCCATGCCGCGATAGGCTTTGTAGCTGCGGCCCTGGTAGAGATAGACCTCGCCCGGGCTCTCGTCGGTGCCCGCCAGCAGCGAGCCGATCATCGCGCAGCTCGCACCGCCGGCCAGAGCCTTCGCCAGATCGCCCGAAAATTTGATGCCGCCATCGGCGATCACTGGAACGCCGCTCTTGTCGGCTTCCTCGGCACATGCCATTACCGCCGCTAGCTGCGGCACGCCCACACCGGCGACGATCCGCGTCGTACAGATCGAGCCCGGCCCGATGCCGACCTTGATCGAATCCGCGCCGGCATCGATCAGGGCCCGCACGGCTTCCGCCGTCGCGACATTGCCCGCGACGATGCGCGTCGAGTTGCTCTCGCGCTTCACCCGCTCAACCGCCTCGGCCACGCGCACCGAATGGCCATGCGCCGTGTCGATCACCAGAAGGTCGACACCTGCATCGATCAGCGCCATCGAGCGCTCATAGCCCTTGTCGCCCACGGTCGAGGCCGCAGCGACGCGTAACCGCCCCTGCAGATCCTTTATAGCCATCGGGTTGAGCTGCGCCTTCTCGATATCCTTCACCGTCACGAGCCCGACGAGGTTGCCCGCATCGTCCAGCACCAGCAGCTTTTCGATCCGGTGGCGATGCAGCAACGTCTTCGCCTCGTCCTTGCCCACGCCGTCGCGGACCGTCACGAGGTTCTCATGCGTCATGAGTTCGGAAATCTTCTGCCGCTCATTGCTGGCGAAGCGCACATCGCGATTGGTGAGAATGCCGACGAGCTTGCCCGTCACGCGCCCGCCCGCGCCGCCATTGGCGACCACCGGAATGCCCGAAATATTGTTGGCCCGCATCAGCGCCAGCGCGTCGGCCAGCGTCGCGTCCGGCCCAATGGTAATGGGATTCACCACCATGCCGCTTTCGAAGCTCTTGACCTGCCTGACCTGCTCGGCCTGCTGCTCGGGTTCGAGATTGCGGTGAATGACGCCGATGCCGCCGGCCTGCGCCATGGCAATCGCCATCTCATATTCGGTCACCGTGTCCATCGCCGCCGACATCAGCGGCAGATTGAGCTCGATGTCCTTGGTCACCCGGCTCTTGATGCTGACTTCGGTCGGCAGCACATCGGAGCGCGCCGGCTGCAGCAGCACGTCGTCGAAAGTCAGCGCGGAATCGCCGGTGATGGAGGTAATGATCTTCGCCAAGGGCAGGCCCTTCCATTTCGCATCTGGAAAACAGGAAGCCCGCGCCGGCGACTCGGTCGCCCCCGCGGGTTGGCGAGGGTCACTAGCACCAGTGTCCGCTTTTGGGAAGCGGCTAGGCCGCAGGGCCGTCCAAGCGTTCGAGCCGCTCGGCGATCAGCCCCTGCATCTCCCACAGATGGGCGTCGTGAATGCCCAGTTCCTCGAGATGCTTGACGGTGTTGAACACGTAGTCCGCCATCGAACCGAACTTGCCGCTGGCCTGCGCCTGCGCGTCGGCGATCTCCGCATTGGTCAGACCGCCGATATAGTTGGGGCCGTTGCGGTCATTGGCGAAGGCCAGCGCTTGCAGCGATCCTTCGGTGGTCTCCACCGTCACCCAGGGCGGGCCTGGCGGTTCGCGCTTCAGGATGGCGAGAAGATTGGCGCGTTGACCAGCCTCACCGGCCATTACCTCCAGCGCCACGCCGGTGCACTCGCCGCCCTCGTCGAGCGATAGCATCAGTCCAGGATTGATCGGATTGCCGCGATACGCACGGTCCCAGCCGAGGCAAAACGCCCGGTGCCAGCCCTGCACAGTTCCCGGCCGCCGCTCGCCGAATTCGGGACCCGGCTTCCACATCAGCGAGCCATAGGCGAAAATCCACAGCCGTCCGTCCGAAGGCAGATCCTTGAGGATCGCATCGGCTGCCGCCTCATAGACTTCATCGGGAGTCTTGACGCTGGCCTGCGGCCGATACTCGCCAGTGTAGGGCAGGACTTTTGCCACCAGCTCCGGCGTCAAGCGCATCTGCCGTTCGGCCATCGTGAACCCCCGCGTCAGGCGTGGAGGCTATTTGGCCGGCGCGCGGTGCGCCAGCCTCAATCTGGCCTACATCGCTTCGAGGCTGGCGATCAGCTTCTCGATGCGATCGACATGGCTGAGATGCCGTTCTTCGACGACGAAATTGACCGTCATGAATTCGCGCCCGGGGCAGAAGGTCACGATGTTGGTCGATTGGTGGAACGCGCCGCAATAGATCGGCTCGACCATCCAGTCGCTCAGCGGGCCCATGCTGCGGTGCGGCGGCACCAGCGTCAGCACCAGATCGGCCTGTGTCCCCTGGAAACGCCAGACCTTGTCGTTGATCATCCACGGCATGTAGGTGCCGAGCTTGCGCAGCGCGGCCATCATGGCGAGCACGGTCAGCTGGAACTTGGACATGTCCTTGTTCTCATTGGTCGCCATCTCGGCGTCCACGGCGCGTGCATAGGTCACGAAGTCGCTCGAGAACGGGAAGTTCGCCTGCAGCGCCCGCACCCGGAAGAAATCGTCGTCCGAGGCGGTGCGGTTGGTGTCGAGCATGGTGTAGGCGGCAGTGATCACCTTCTCCTTCACCCGGCGCTCTTTTTCCTCGAGCAGCGCAAAGGTGGTGAGCGCGAAATACAGCGAGCGCTGATTGACCTTGAGCTTGGCAGCCAGCGCGCGGATGCGCTGGCGCGGCAGGGCCAGCGTCCTAAAGAACAGCGGCCGCTCGGGCGGGTTGATCAGATTGCCGGCAGCGGCAAAAGCGGTGGCCATCAGATAGCCGCTGACCGAGCCCTTGAAGCGCTTGAACCAGCTTAGCTTATTGCCGGTGTTGGACTGAATGCCGTGATTGGCGGTCTGCGAGCGCGTCAGCAGCGCCGCGTCCGACCCCTCGAGCAAGGCATGCGCCGAGCGGACCTGCAGGATCGACATGCGACCTTCCGCATCGGGCCCGTTGCGCAGGTTGGCGACCATCATCCGAAACAGCGGCAGTTCGGGATGCTCGAACACGTCCTGACTGCTGGACAGCCATTTGTCCGGATAGCCGTCGAAGCTGTCGACTTCTTCGACGCTGGTGATCGCCTCGAGAATCGCCTGCGAGAACTGATGCCCCGGCCGCGCGCCCTTGAAGCCATGGGTCAGTTGCGGCGCCAGCGCCACCATCTGCTCCACCATGCCCTTGAGCGTCTCTTTGTCGATGCTGGTCTTCGAGAACGCCGTGAAGAACACGGTGTCCCGGCCGGCATAAAGGAACCACTGGAAATTGGTGAACAGCGCCTGCGGATTATCCCGAACCGCCTCGGCGGCATATTCGAGCGCAACGGCGTTGTCGGACGCGAAACTGGAAGCGGAGAAGCTTTTCATCGGTACTCTGTCGTGTTTGTCCCAATTTGAACCGGATGCGGTAACGGGGTCAACCTGTTCACGGGCGTGTGGTTACGGCAGCGGGGATGAACGGAGCCTGAGCGGGCCATGTGTTGCCCAAGAGGCACGGTCCCACTGCACTGTCGCCGCAGTCGGCGCCCTTCTCCCGCGTGCGGGGGAGGTGCCGCCAATTGCGGTTGGCCGAGCGAGCCCGCTTGGGATCGATCGGCCAGAGCGGAAGAAAAGGCGACGGAAGGGGGCGGCCCCAAGCACCGGGCCCGCAGTCGGCACCCACCTCCCCCTCGACGGGGGAGGCAAGCGGAGCTTGGGCCGAAGGCCCTAGCGAAGCTCGGAGGGGGTGCGGACAGCCCGGTACCGGTATGCGTCTCCCCCCTCCCCAGTTTCGCTACGAGGCTTCGCCTCTAGCTTCACTACCCTCCCCGCCAAGGGCGAGGGTGGAAGAAAGAACCGCAGTCTCACCAATCGCTTACGAGAATCCTGAGCCAATCTACGCACGGTGTTCCCACCCCATCGTACTCTCCCCCCACTGTCGTCATCTACCTGCGAGCCACCGACGAAGTGGCTGGCGACAGTGATGGCGGAGGGTGGTCGCATCCTCCGGGTTCGGATCCCGGCTCGCGGCCCCAAAGGCTGTCAACCGGCCATTCCCAAAA
>JBDSHC010000079.1:0-10136 GCA_039918675.1 Devosia sp. | reverse complement strand
ACCCCGCGCTCTCCGCGATGGATTTTGGGAATGGCCGGTTGACAGCCTTTGGGGCCGCGAGCCGGGATCCGAACCCGGAGAGTGCGACCACCCTCCGCCATCACTGTCGCCAGCCACTTCGTCGGTGACTCGCAGGTAGATGACGACAGCGGGGGGAGATTACGATGGGGCGGGAACACCGTGCGTATGGGTGGAGTGAGATTGGCGTAAGTGATTGGCTGAACTGCGGTTCTCTAGGTCGAGATGTGCATGTCTTTGCCTTCAAGCCCGGGGATGACGATCGAGAGGGGGCGGGTGTGGTGAGACACCCCGCGCCGACCCTGCACACTAACCCGTCGCACCACCACGGTGTCATCCCGGCGGCGCATCGGTGGGGTTCTGGTGGCGGTACTGACTGCCTGGGCCTCAGGCAGCTTGCCCGTCGAACTCGTCACGGGCGGCGCTGATCGCGGGGTGATTGCGCGAGGCCCATAGGACGAGGCTGCCGAACGGTTCAAGCAGCGACTTGCCCATCGGGGTGAGACGGTAGGTGACGGAGGGTGGGACGCTGGCGAAGACTTCGCGGTCGACCAGACCGTCGCGCTGCAGGGACCGCAGGGCCTGGGTCAGCATCTTCTGCGAGATGTCGGGAATGCTGCGCCGGAGCGCACTGAAGCGCTGCTCGCCCACCGCCAGTTCCATCAGCACCAGCATGCTCCATTTGTCGCCAATCTTGTCGAGCACGCCGCGGACCGGACAGTTTGCGTTCCACTGCTCGCGCTCCACGGCCCCATCGCCCCGCGGCCGCTGGTCCTGCCAGGTGGAAAAAATCGCCGAATCCATGGGTTACCTCAAGGTGAGCAGGCCACGGCAAAGTGCCGTCTTTTCGTTCCCCTAGCAGCCAACTACATGGGTGTCGATCTCTTTTCGATACCTGCTCTCCTGGAGAGAGCGACCCACCAAGGAGCCTTGAATGCCCGATTTTTCCAACTCCGTCCTCGGCGTGACTGGCGCAAATGGCCATCTCGGCCGCGCCGTCATCGGCTATCTGCTGGCGCGCGGCGCCAAGCATGTCGTCGGTATCACCCGTGACCCAAGCAAGATTGCCGACCTCAAGGGCGTCGAGGCCCGAAGCGGCGATTTCGACGAAGCCATTGGGCTCGACGCCGCGTTCAAGGGCATCGACCGCCTGCTGATCATCAGTACCGACAAGATGGGCGAACCCGGCGCCCGGCTGAAGCAGCATATGGAAGCGATCCACGCCGCCGAACGCGCCGGCGTAAAGCATGTGCTCTACACCAGCATCGCCGCGCCCAATCCCGACCCCAAGGCGGCCATCGCCAACGACCATTTCTGGACCGAAGCCGCGCTGCTGGGCTCGAAGCTCGATTGGACGTTCCTGCGCAACAGCCTCTACATGGATCTGGTGCTGGATTCCGCCGAGCGCGCTATCGCTGGCGGCCAGCTGGTCCACGCCTCCGGCAAGGGACGCCGCTCGCTTGTGACGCGCGACGATTGCGCTGCCGCAGCCGCCGGCGCTCTGCTGACGGCTGAGGGCAAGACGATCTACGACATCACCGGACCCGAGGCGCTGAGCCAGGCTGAGATCGCCGGGGCCATCGCAACTGCATCAGGCAAGCCGGTCGCCGAACTGGCGTTGCCGCTCGAGGCATTCATCGAAGGCATGGTGGCTGGCGGCCTGCCGCGCCAGTTCGCCGAAGTCTACGCCGCGTTCGAAGCCTATACCGATCGCGGCTACTTCACCGTGACCACCGGCGCCGTCAAAGCGCTGGCCGGCCGCGAGCCGCAAAACCTCGCCTCATTCCTCGCGGCAGCGCAGTTGGCGAAGGCCGCATAACCTCCGAGTAGGGCGGGCCGGTACTGGACGTACTGGCCCGCTCCACCTAGAAATCCGCCCGATTTCGAAGGATTGAGGCGAGTCCATATGACGGAGCGCAACGCGCTGAGCCGGGTCTGGAACTGGGCCTTCGGACACGATCGATCCATCGGCTTCGGACTCGAATATCTCGGGCATCTGACCCTCAAATTCCCCCGCATCATCGCACTCTTCGTGCTGGCGGTGACGGCGTTCTGCTTCTGGCAATTGCCCAAGGCCAATGTCGATGGCGATCTGCTGCGCGTCTATGCGCATTCGGGCCCCGAATATGACGCCTACGAGGATCTGTCGCAGACCTTCGGTACGTTCGAGAACGACATCTACGCGCTGATCCGCTCGCCCAATCTCACCGACCCCAAGACCATCGAAGATATCCGCACGATGGCGCTGGAGCTGACCCTGTCGGACTATCTGAGCGGCTCGATGTCGGCCTTCACCCTCAGGAAACCCGGACCGGGGGGCGGCACGCTGCCGGTGGTGCCCGAGGGCATGACGAGCCCGGAGGAGGTCCGCGCGGCGCTGGTCGATCTCCAGGCCAACGATCCGCTGATGCGCAACCTTATCAACCCCGATCTGTCGGGCGTAGTGATCATCCTGTTCCCCAACCAGGAACTGGTGAAGGAGCGCGGCTCGAAAGCAATGATCGACGAACTGCGGGCGACGCTGGCGCCCTATGCTTCGGACAACATCCAGATCGAGCTCACCGGGCCGCCGATCTGGACCTCGGAGATGCTGAATGCCACCGTCGACGACCAGATCAAGTTCACCATCTACGGCTTCAGCCTCGGGGCATTGATCGCCTTCCTGTCGCTGCGCTCGTTCTGGGGAGCACTGATCGTCTCGGCGACCCCGTTCATCGCCGTGTTCTGGGTGATGGGCGTGATCCTCGCGCTGTTCGGCTCGTTCTCATTCCTCACCATCATCGTCACCACCATCATCCTGGTGATCGCGTTCGCCGAGAGCCTGTTCTTCGTCTTCAACTGGCTCGCCTATTGGCGTGACGGCATGGACCCATACAAGGCCGTGGACGAAACGGTGAAGGTGGTCGGCCCCGCCAGCGCCCTTACCATGCTGACGACCTTGGTCTCGTTCGCCTCGCTCTCGCTCACGGCCGGACAGGGCATCCAGGAGTTTTCGATAGCGGGCACAATCGCTTCGCTGACGAACTTCGTGTGCCTGATGACGTTCCTTCCGCTGCTGCTCAAGCTGTCGCTGCGGCTCGGCCTGAAACTGCCCAAGACGCCGAGCTTCGCCGTGCGCGCGCTGATCCCCGTCTCCTGGTTCATAGCGACCAAGTTCGGCCGCCCGCTGGCGATCCTCGCCATTGCCGTGACGGTGCTGCTGTTCGTGCCCTATTTCCTGATTCAGCCGCGCTTCTCGTTCCAGGACTACATGGCCAAGGATTCGACGGCGCTGGCAGCGGCCGAAAGCATCGACGCGGGCGTCGGCGGCGTTGCACCGCTCTATGTCAGCGTGCCGCTGATCGAGGGCATTCCCAATATCGGCGACATGGACTTCGAGACGGTCAAAATCGTCCACGCCATTGTCGAAAAGCACCTCGGCCAGAACAAGGTCGTCTCCGCGGCCTCCTACAAATTCTACGAGAACTCCGGCTTTTCCCGCGACCAGATCCTCAACGCTGTCGGCGAGCTCAAGCGCCGCTTCGTGACCCCGGACGGCATGCGGGCACTGGTGACGGGCTTCATGCCGACGATCATCGAATCCAATGAAATCAAGGCCTTGGTCGACGGCATCACCAACGACATCAAAGCCGCGGGGATCGATGGCGCCGAAGTCGGCGGCTTCCGCATCATGACCACCTACGCCACCGAAAACATCGTGCGCGGCCTGCAGCTCGATCTGACGGTGTCGGTGCTGGTCAATCTGTTCCTGATCGGCTTCGCCTTCCGCTCGCTCCGCGTGGCGCTGGCGACAGCGATCCCCAATCTCTTCCCGATCCTCGGCACCGAGGCCTGGCTCTGGTCGTCCGGCGCGGGGCTGCAGCTGACGACTGTTCTCTCGCTCACCATCGCCTTCGGCATCGCGGTCGACGACACCACGCACTTCCTCAGCCACTATCTCCATTCCCGCCGCGAGGAGGGTTTGGACCACCGCGCCGCCGTCCGTCACACGATGGAGTGCATCGGCGGCGCAATTGTCGCGACCACTTTCATCCTTTGTGCGGGAACCGCCATCGTGATGTTCTCCGCCCTGCCGCAAGTGGCCTTGTTTGGGACGCTTTTTGTGATAACGCTCGCACTTGCTTTGCTGGGCGATGTATTCATCTTGCCAGCCCTACTGATCGCCGGGGGGCGATTCTTCTATCCGCTTGGAGGCGTGAAAAAATGAAACTGTTCGGACCCCTTACCCGGGCCGTCGCTCTTGGTGGCGCTCTGGTGTTCGCCTGCGCCCTGCCCGCGTTTGCCGGCCCGGCTGAAATGGCCGTCCTCGATGCCTATTCGGGCACCTGGAACGGCAAAGGCACGCTGAAGGGCGCGCAGACCGAAACCGTCGTCTGCAAGATGTCGCTGTCCAAGGGCAATGGCACGAAGCTCAACTATACCGGCCGTTGCTCGCTCGCGGGCGCCCAGCTCTCGGTGACCGGCACGATCGCCTATGTCGACGCGAACAAGCGCTATGAAGCCGTGATGAATTCCGGCATCGGCGGGTTCCGCGGCGTCGCGATCGGCGTCAAGAAGGGCGACGGCGTCGTGTTCGACTTGAAGCAGCGCGCCAATGACGACAGCGGCAACGATGTGTCGATCGCCTCGACCGTCACGCTCTCGGGCGGCAACAAGCTGGCGGTCAAGTTCCACGCCCAGTTCGTCGCTTCCGGCGACACTATCGACGCGCAGATCCCCTTCACCAAGGGCTGATCCCGTCGGACCAGAATGCGAAAGGGCGGCCTCGAGCCGCCCTTTCTGTTTGTCCCGAGGTCGAGCCTCAGAACGGAATATCGTCGTCCATGCCACCGGATTCGAACGCCGGAGCGCTCGCCGACGGCCGGCGTCCGCCTTCCGAGCGCGCCGGGGGACCGGAGAAGCCGACGCTGTCGCCGCCGCCTTCGCTGCGGCCGTCAAGCATCGTCAAATTCGAGTTGAACCCCTGCAGCACCACTTCGGTCGAATATTTGTCGGCGCCGGACTGGTCCTGCCATTTGCGGGTCTGCAGGGCGCCTTCAAGGTAAACCTTCGAGCCCTTCTTCAGATATTGCTCCGCGACCTTGGCGAGGCCTTCCGAGAAGATCACCACGCGGTGCCACTCGGTCTTTTCTTTGCGCTCGCCCGAATTCTTGTCGCGCCAGCTTTCCGACGTCGCGACCGACAAATTGACGACCTTGTTGCCGCTGGGGAGCGTCCTGATCTCCGGATCCGCCCCGAGATTACCCACCAGAATGACTTTGTTCACGCTGCCTGCCATGGCCGTATCCTTTCGCTCTTACGCTGCTTCCGTAGCCGTGCGGGCGACACCTTATCCGACCGCCCCATCCGGCTCTGCCGCAAATTCGGTTTTCGCACAGTGTTCTTGTTATGTTCTTGTACGCGAACAACGTCAAGGCTGCGCGATTGATCGCATTGAGAATTTCCAAGTCTTCCCCTACGTTCCGCCCGATTTCGATCTGATAGAGTCCGACGATGAGCGACGCGGTACAAAACAGCGGCCCCGGCCCCGGCAGTGCAGCATCGTTGCTGGCTTCGCGTGCGGCCAACACCGTGCGCTATTCGGTGATGAACATCTTCATCCTGCTGGCCTCGGCTTGCACCGCCTATGGCGGACCGCTGACCTTTGCCGGCCTGATCCTGTCCTTCGTTCTCATCGGCTATGTCGACGAGCTGGTGGGCGATATCGGCCCCAAGGAGACGATGCCGCCGATCTGGTACTGTCAGCTGATGCTGTATCTGACGCTGCCGCTGATCATCTTCGCGACGCTGGTCAGCTTCAACGTCGCCTCGACCACCGGCTTCGGCTGGCTCGACGCCATCAACCGCGCGGTCGGCATCGACCCCGTCGCGGCGCGTGAGCGGACCGGCTGGTTCTGGGCGACGGGCGCCTTCGTCAGCCTCGGCATGCTGTACGGGCTGGCGGGCGTCAATGTGAGCCATGAACTGGTGCATCGCTCCGACAAGCCGTTCGACCGGCTGCTCGGCACGTGGCTCTTGGCCTTCACCTGGGATACCGGCTTTGCCATCGAACATGTGCATGGCCATCACCGCAATGTCGGCACCGAGCTCGACCCGGCGACGGCCAAGCGTGGCGAATATATCGTCGCCTTCGTCTGGCGCTCGACGATCGGCCAGTGGCAGGCGGCGCGCCGCTTCGAAACCGAGCGGCTGGCCCGCAAGCAGATGCCGAACAACCTCTGGACCAACCGCTTCTGGCGCAATCAGCTGATGACTCTGGTCGTGCTTGCGCTCTACGTCGCCTTCCTTGGGCCGATCGGCGGGCTGATCTGGGCGGGCTTTTCCGGCTCGATCGGCAAGATCTATCTAGAAGTGGTCAACTATATCGAGCATTACGGCCTGGTCCGTATCCCCGGCACCCGCGTCGAAGCGCGGCACAGCTGGGACAGCCACCGCCGCGTCACCGGCGGAATGTTCTACAATCTCATGCTGCACTCCAACCACCACAAGATCGCCACCCGCCGTTATTGGGAGCTGGAGCAGTCGCCGCCCGAAGAGGCCGCCACCCTGCCGCGCGGCTACATGGCGATGATCCTGTTCGCGTTCCTTGGTCCGCCGTTCTTCAAATACATCACCCCGCACCTGAGCCGCTGGGACCGCGAACTCGCTAGCGCGGATGAGGTGGCGTATTTGAAGGGCAAGGGGATTTATTACGGCGACTTGGCGAGCTGACCGCAGCGACTTGCGCTTTGCCTGAGCGACGGGCAGCGTAAGGCTGCCGCGCAGCATTGCCGGCCGATTCACGGCTTCCACGTAGCGCGCGTCGAAGGGGACCCCGATGAAGACTTGGATTGCTCCTGCACTACTCGCGCTTTCGACCATCGCGCTGGCCGCGCCCGCCTATGCTGTGCAAATCGACAACATCATCCTGTCGGCCGAAGAAGACGGGGCCGAGAACCAGGATGTGTTCACCGCCGACACACCGATGATCTATTTGTCAGCAAATCTCGTCGAGTTTCCGAGTAGCTCTACGATTACCGTCATCTGGACCTCGGTTGACTCGCATGGCGCGGCGCCTGCCAACTACATCATTGCCCAGATCGACCTGACCGCCGTCGACGTGGACATCCTCACTTCAACCTTGTCCAAGCCTGATGCCGGCTGGCCCGTCGGGACTTACCGCGTCGACATGGTCTATGAGGGTGCAGTCGCGGGATCCGCGAATTTCGAAGTGAAATGACGGGGGGCGCTGGTGTCCGCCGCGCCCGCCAATTCCGCCTCCTCAGACCCGCTGAGTTCAAAGCTTGGCCGCACCCGCTCAGGGATGAGCGGGCGCCGCCGCGCAGTTGTAAATCCACCTTGACCGAATCCATCGCGTTCCGTTTATGTTCCGCGATGCCACACCGCTGTGAGATGACAGTAATCTCGTACCGTGGTTAGCTTGCGGAAGCGATTGCCCGTCCCTATTTCCGGGTAAATCGCTCCCGCAAAATGGAACCCTGACAGAAGCTGGCAAACGGCACTGCTAGGTTTTTGCGCCTGCTCAATGGATGTCCGATGCCCACGAAGCCTGCCAATCCCAACCGTGAACTCGTGATCCGTGGCGCCAAGGAGCACAATCTCAAGAATATCGATCTGAGGTTGCCGCGCGACAAGCTGATCGTGATGACGGGGCTGTCGGGCTCAGGCAAGTCGTCGCTGGCATTCGACACGATCTACGCCGAGGGGCAGCGGCGCTATGTGGAATCGCTCAGCGCCTACGCCCGGCAGTTCCTCGAAATGATGCAGAAGCCCGATGTCGAGCAGATCGACGGGCTGTCGCCGGCCATCTCGATCGAACAGAAGACGACGTCGCGCAATCCGCGCTCGACGGTCGGCACGGTCACCGAGATCTACGACTATCTGCGCCTGCTCTTCGCGCGCGTCGGCATCCCCTATTCGCCGGTCACCGGCCTGCCGATCCAGAGCCAGACCGTCAGCCAGATGGTCGATATCGTCATGAGCCAGCCGGCCGAGACGCGGCTCTATCTGCTGGCGCCGATCGCCCGCGGCCGCAAGGGCGAGTACAAGCGCGAACTCAACGAGCTGATGCGCAAGGGCTTCCAGCGCGTGAAGATCGATGGCGAGTTCTGGGACATCGAAGATGCCCCCAACCTCGACAAGAAGATCAAGCATGACGTCGAAGTGGTGGTCGATCGCATCGTCGTCTCACCCGACATCGCGGCGCGCCTGGCTGAAAGCTTCGAGACCGCCTTGAAGCTTGCCGATGGCATCGCCTTCGCCGAATACGCCGACGAGAAGGAAGGAGACGGTTCGGCCAAGCGGCTGATCTTCTCCGAGAAGTTCGCCGACCCGATTTCCGGCTTCACCATCCCCGAGATTGAGCCACGGCTGTTCTCGTTCAACAACCCGTTCGGCGCCTGCCCGGTCTGTGATGGCCTAGGCACCGAGCAGAAGATCGACCCCGATCTGATCGTTCCCGACATCGCGCTGTCGCTGCGCGACGGCGCCATCCTGCCATGGTCCAAAACCAGCGCGCCGTACTACCAGCAGACGCTGCAGGCGATCACCAAGCATTTCGGCGCCTCGACCGGCACGGCGTGGGAGGAACTGAGCAAGGACGTCCAGGATGCCGTGCTGTTCGGCACCGGCAAGACCGACATCAACTTCGTCTATGACGATGGGCTGCGCACCTACAAGACCAAGAAGCCGTTCGAAGGCGTCATCGGCAATCTGGAACGGCGTTACAAGGAGACCGAGAGCGCCGGCATGCGCGAGGAAATCGAGCGCTTTATGTCGTCCAAGCCCTGCCTCACCTGCAATGGCTATCGGCTGAAGCCAGAGACGCTGGCGGTGAAGATCGATGGCCTCCATATCGGGCAGGTGTCGGAGATGTCGATCCGCGCCGCGGCGGAATGGTTCATCGGTCTGCCCACGCGGCTGACGGCGCAGCAGAACCAGATCGGCGAGCGGGTGTTCAAGGAAATCCGCGAGCGGCTGGGCTTTCTCAACGATGTCGGCCTCGACTATCTGACGCTGGCGCGCACTTCGGGATCGCTATCGGGCGGCGAAAGCCAGCGCATTCGACTGGCCTCGCAGATCGGCTCGGGGCTGACGGGCGTACTCTATGTGCTGGACGAACCCTCGATCGGTCTCCATCAGCGCGACAACGAGCGGCTGCTCGAAACGCTGCGGCGGCTGCGCGATATCGGCAATACGGTGATCGTCGTCGAGCATGACGAGGATGCGATCCTCACGGCGGATTATGTAGTCGATATCGGCCCGGGTGCCGGCGTCCATGGCGGGCATATCGTGGCCGAGGGCACGCCGCAGGACATTCTCAACTCGAAGGAATCGATCACCGGCCAATATCTCAGCGGCAAGATGTCGATCCCGATTCCAGCCGAGCGCCGGAAGCCCGTGAAGGGCAAGAAGATCCATCTCGACGGTGCGACCGGCAATAATCTCAAGAACGTCTCCGTCGATGTGCCGCTTGGCCTGTTCGTCGCCATCACCGGCGTGTCCGGTGGCGGCAAGTCGACGCTGATGATCGATACGATGTATCAGGCGATGGCGCGGCGGCTGAACGGCGCCCGCGTCAACCCTGCCCCGCACAATCACCTGACCGGGCTCGAATTCCTCGACAAGATCATCGACATCGACCAGTCGCCGATCGGCCGAACACCGCGCTCCAACCCCGCGACCTACACGGGCGCCTTCGGGCCGCTGCGCGAATGGTTCGCCGGCCTGCCGGAAGCCAAGACGCGCGGTTATGGCCCCGGGCGCTTCTCGTTCAACGTCAAAGGTGGGCGCTGCGAGAAATGCGAGGGCGACGGCGTCATCAAGATCGAGATGCACTTCCTGCCCGACGTCTATGTGACCTGCGAAGTCTGCAAGGGCCATCGCTACAATCGCGAAACGCTCGAAGTGCAGTTCAAGGGCAAGTCGATCGCCGACGTGCTGGACATGACCATCGACGAAGCGACTGACTTCTTCGCCGCAGTCCCCTCGATCCGCGAGAAGTTCGCTACGCTGCAGCGCGTGGGGCTGGGCTACGTGAAGGTCGGCCAACCGGCGACGACGCTGTCAGGCGGCGAGGCGCAGCGCGTGAAGTTGTCGAAGGAGCTGAGCCGGCGCGC
>JBDSHC010000078.1:0-22641 GCA_039918675.1 Devosia sp. | reverse complement strand
ACCCCGCGCTCTCCGCGATGGATTTTGGGAATGGCCGGTTGACAGCCTTTGGGGCCGCGAGCCGGGATCCGAACCCGGAGGGTGCGACCACCCTCCGCCATCACTGTCGCCAGCCACTTCGTCGGTGGCTCGCAGGAAGATGACGACAGCGGGGGGAGGATATGATGGGGCGGGAATACCGTGCGTAGATTGGCTCAGGATTCTCGTAAGCGATTGGTGAGACTGCGGTTCTTTCTTCCACCCTCCCCCTGGGCGGGGAGGGTAGTGAAGCTAGAGGCGAAGCCTCGTAGCGAAACTGGGGAGGGGGGAGACGCATACCGGTACCGGGCTGTTCGCACCCCCTCCGAGCTTCGCTAGGGCCTTCGGCCAAGCTCCGCTTGCCTCCCCCGTCAAGGGGGAGGTGGGTGCCGACTGCGGGCCCGGTGCTTGGGCCGCCCCCTTCCGTCGCCTTTCTTCCGCTCTGGCCGATCGATCCCAAGCGGGCTCGCTCGGCCAACCGCAATTGGCGACACCTCCCCCGCACACGGGAGAAGGCGCCTGACTGCGGAGCTGAAGCCGCGCCTTACCTCAACATCGCGGCTGCGGCGTCCGGGCTTAGGGCGTCGGGGCGGATGCAGGTGGTGGTGAGGGTGACCATCTGGCCGGTGTGGCCGGATTCGAGGATCGCGGTCATGACGTCGATAACATGGAGCGCGACGTCGAGGCCGCAGCGGGCGGCTTTGCCCGTTTCGATCGAGTTCATCATGTCGGCGAGGCCGGCTGAGCGGTAATTGGCGCGCTGATTGGGCGTGCCGGCATCCTGGTTGACCTTGCCGAACGGGTGCGCCCACGGCTCGATATTGATCCGCTTCCCGCTTGCATCGGCCGTCTGGATGTCGCCGCCGAAGAAGTTCGGATCGGGCACAAAAACCGTGCCGCCCGTGCCGTAGAGCTCGATATTGTGGTGTCCGTGCGAGAGCACGTCGAAGCTCGCGCCGAGCGTGACGATTGCGCCCGAATGGAACTGCATGATGCCGTGGATGGTGGTCGGGGTCTCGACGCTGACCTTCTGCCCGAGACGGGCCGAACCCGGGGTTGTGATCTCGCGCTCGGTCTGCGCCATGCCGGTAATGCCGGTGACACGTTTCACCGGCCCGAGCAGCTGCACGAGATCGGTAACGTAATAGGGCCCCATGTCGAGCAGCGGGCCGGCGCCGGGCTTAAAGAAGAAGTCCGGATTGGGATGCCAATGCTCGACGCCGCGGCTCATGATGTGCGCCGTGCCCGAGGCGATCTTGCCGAGCTTGCCGCTGTCGATCAGGTCGCGCACCTGCTGGTGGGCGCCACCGAGGAAGGTATCGGGCGCCGAGCCGACTTTGAGCTTCCGCGCATCGGCTTCCTTCTTCAGCGCCATTCCCTCGGCAACCGAGAGGACGAACGGCTTTTCCGAATAGACATGCTTCCCGGCGCTGACCGCATCCATCGACACCTGATAGTGGGTGGTCGGTATGGTGAGGTTGACGATGACATCGACCTCCGAGTTCTTCAGCAGCTCATCGGGCGTCTGCGCCTTGACGCCGAACTCATCGGCTCGCGCCTTGGCGGCGGCCGGCAGGATGTCCGCGACGGCGCGGATCTCGAGGCCCTTGAACAGCGGGGCGAGACGAAGATAGGCCGACGAGATGTTGCCGGCACCCATAATGCCGACGCCGTAGGTTTTGGACATGCTCAGGCTCCGAACGATTTGATGGCCGCGATGGAGCGCGAGGCGAAGCGATTGATATCGTTCGGATTGTCGTGCTCGGCGACGAAGTATTTGGCGTTGGTCTTGGCACGCGCGATCTTGAACAGCTCGGGCCAGGGCAGGATCCCCTGCCCGGCATCGGCCCAGCCGTCTTCGTCGAGGTTCTGGCCCGCCGGGGCGATGTCCTTGACGTGGATGGCGATGATCCGCTTGCCATTGGCTTCGAGCCATTTGGCCGGATCAGCCTTGCCACGGGCGATCCAGGCGACGTCGGCTTCGATCGAAACGCCCGGGGCCGCTTCGAGCAGCAGATCCATGGCGTAGCGGCCGCCAATCTGGGCAAACTCGAAATCATGGTTGTGATAGCCGAAACCGAGACCGGCGGCCGTGATCGGGTCTGCGACCTTCTGCAGGCGCTCGCCCAGCTTTTGCCAGCCGGACGCCTCCTCGGGGCGCTGGTCGGGAGCGAGCCAGGGGCAGATCAAGACCTTGATGCCGAGTGTCTCGGCCAGCTTCAATGCCGTGTCGGACTTTTCGAGATCGGCGAAATTGACGTGCGCGGTGGGCATGGTGAGCCCGTGTGCGTCGAGCTGGGCGCGGAGCGCCGCGGGGTCGGTATAGAGGCTGCCATAGCCCTCGACCTGCGTGTAGCCGAGCGATGCGATGGTTTTGAGGACGTCCGCGAGCGGATAGTTGCGGGCGCTGTAGAGCTGAAACGAGATGTCCATAAGGCGACTCTTTCTTGGGAGAGGCTTGCCCGACAACTCTAATCCTTGCGCCCCCGGCGCGCCATCCAAAAACTCCAAGCCGTCCGCCCATGAGAACGATTTCACGCTTTGCTTGCCTCACGTCCCTCAGATGGCTAGACAAGCGGGCAACGAGCAGCGAGAGGGGCGCTTATCGGGATGGCCAAAGCCAGTAAGCCGCCAACGATTCAGGACGTTGCGCGTCAGGCGGGCGTGTCCGCGGCGACCGTCAGCCGCGTCCTCAGCTCGCCCGGCCGAGTGTCGCAGTCGACGCGCGAGCGCGTCAGCAAGGCCGTGTCAGAAATCGGCTACACCATTAACGAGGCGGCGCGGTCGCTCCGGCTGCGGCGTGCAACGACGATTCTGGCCGCCATGCCGGGGATCGGCAATCCGTTCTACTCGACCATTCTCGACGCGATCGTCACGGTCGCCACATCGCGCGGCTATGGCGTGCTCGTCGCCGGCCATCTTGGCGACAATCCGGCCAAATGGCTGGCGGATTATTACCACTCCAACCGGGCGGATGGGCTGCTGCTGTTCGATGGCGCCCTCGACACGCGAAAGCTTCACGCCTTCACCGGCGAAAATGCCTCGATGCCGATCGTCGCTTCCTATGACGAACTGCCCGATCCGCAGATCAATTCGATCATCACGGATAATCTTCAGGCGGCCGAACGGGCTGTGCAGCATCTCTACGATCTCGGCCATCGGCGCATCGGGCACATCAGCGGGCCGTCGCGAAATACCTTTCCGCATGAACGGCTTGTCGGGTTCCGCAAGGCGATGTTCGAGCGCCAGTTGCCGATCCGCGACGAGTGGGTCTATGCCGGGGACTACACCATTGCCGGTGGACGGGTCGCTGCAAGCCATTTCGCCACGCTGGCGGAACGCCCCACCGCGCTCTTTGCCGCCAATGACGAGATGGCGATCGGCGTGATCGCCGGACTGCATCGGGCCGGGATCGAGTGTCCCCGTGACATCTCGGTGATCGGCTTCGACGATTCGACTGTCGCTGCCAGCTTTGTGCCAGCGCTGACCACGATGCGGCAGCCGCGCGAGGAGATCGGCCGTATCGCGGCGGAAACGCTCATCAATATCCTCGAGGGCAAACGAAGTGCCGAGCCGATCCGCGTGGTGCTGGAATCTACCCTCGTGGTGCGAGAGAGCACGGGGCCCGTCGCGTCAGGCTGACATGGCCTGCGGCTTGGGCTAGAGGAAGCGCCACGGCCCCGTAGCTCAGCGGATAGAGCAGCAGCCTTCTAAGCTGTTGGTCCCAGGTTCGATTCCTGGCGGGGTCACCATTTCTACGCGCCCTGCTCTTCGAGCCAGCGTTTGCCTAGAAATCGAGCTCCATCTGCGGCTGAGGCTCATCTCCAGTTAGAGGCTGCCTGCGGTCGCCCCAATGGCGGTCGAGCCAGCTACTGAGGCGTTTGAGCTGGTGGCGCCGCAGCGAATAGACGTTCTCGCGCCCCTGTTTCACCTCGACCACCAGATCGGCTTCCCTGAGCAGGCGGAGGTGGCGCGAGATGGCGGGACGGCTGATCTCGAAGGCGGCGGCGAGTTCATGCACAGGCCGGGGACCTTCGTGTAGCAGGCCGACGATCCGGCAGCGGGTCTCATCGGCGAGAGCGGAGAATTGGGCGACCGGCGACATGGCATTTCCCGTAACAATTCCGTTACGTATTATACGTAACCGATCTGTTACGCGTCAACGCTTGGTTTACGATGCCGCAGGGTCGCGAACGGGATTAAGCCATAATCAAACCGTTGCTGTGGGACGATGACGGCGAGGAGAAATGCATGAGTACCCCGGCGCGCTATGCTGAGGTTCGTCCCTGGTGGCATCCCCGCCGGGCATTCTCGCTGGGCGAAGTGATTGCCGACGGCGTGGTGCATGGCATCGGCCTCGTCTTCGCAGTCGGCCTCGGCACCGTGCTCATCGTGTTTGCGGCCATGCGGACCGCGCCGGCGGAACTTCCCGCGATCATCGTCTATGTGGCGACGCTGCTCACCGTGCTGGGCGTCTCGCTTGCCTTCAACATCGCGCCGATCTCGGGCTTCAAGCGCGTCATGGCGCGGCTCGATCAAGCGGCGATCTTCCTCTTCATCGCGGGAACGTACACCCCCTTCCTCGCCGTGATGGGCGGAACGCCGGTCGGGCAGATGCTGACGGTTTTGGTATGGGGTGCAGCGCTGGTCGGGATTGCATTGAAGCTGATCGTCCCGCAGCGCTTCGGCCGGCTTGCGATCCTGCTCTATCTCGGGATTGGCTGGAGCGGCGTTCTCGCCTTCCACACGCTGGCCACCACCCTTCCCCCGGTCGCGTTCTGGCTGGTGATCGCTGGCGGCGTGACTTACTCAGCCGGCATCATCTTCCATCTGTGGGACCGGCTGAAGTTTCAGAATGTGCTGTGGCACATCTTCGTCGTCGCCGGATCGATCTGCCATCTGTGGGCGATCCTCGACTGCATGGTGCTGAGCAGACTGTAGCTTTAGCCCGCTGCCTTCACCCGCGCCTGTTCGAAGCGGTCGCCGGTCTTGAGACCGATCTCGGCAGCGCGGCCTCCCGGAATTTCGAGCACGAACTGCACCGGCACGACGGACGGGATGGATGTCGTGTCCATCGGCCGCGCGTTGGCGTGGATGGTTTTGACGATGCCGTCGGCCGAGATGAAGACCATGTCGAGCGGGATCAACGTGTTCTGCATCCAGAACGCCGCCTGCTGTTCCTTGTGATAGTCGAACAGCATTCCAGCGTCGGGCGCGAGGCTGGTGCGGAACATCAGACCCTTGGCGCGATCGGCTTCCGTATCGGCGATCTCGATGGTGAAGGTGAAGTCACCCTTGGCGGTATGCAGCACGGCGCGATTGTCGGCGCTGCAGGCCGCCGCTGCACTGAGCAAAACGAACGCGACGGACAGGCGCAAGGCCTTGAAGGCCATCTGCGCGAAACCGGAAAAGCTCATGGAAATGAGGGTCTTAGTGCGAGGACGGAGCATCGCCCCAGCCATCGGGCCGGATCTCGGCGACCATCAGGCCCTTGGGCCCGTTGCCGTAGCGAACCAGCACATACTGACCGGGCCTGAGCTCGGTGATGCCGAAGCGGCGCAGCGTTTCCATGTGCACGAAAACGTCGGGCGCGCCATCGCCGGCAGAGAGGAAACCGAAGCCGCGGATGCGGTTGAACCACTTCACTTCGAGCCGCTCGAGACGGCTCGTCGGCTCGACCACCACATGAGTGCGCGGCGCCGGCATCTGAGCGGGATGACGCGCGGTGGATTCGTCCATCGACAGAATACGGAAGGCCTGCAGACCACCCGGGCGGTTGAGCGCCTCGACGACGACACGCGCGCCTTCATAGGCCGTCTGATAGCCATCGCGGCGGAGGCACGTGACATGGAGGAGAACATCGGCACGGCCATCATCGGGAACGATGAAGCCAAAGCCCTTCGCCACGTCGAACCATTTGATGGCTCCGGCGATCTCGATCACATCTAGAGTGGTAGTCGAGTCGAGCGCTTCAGCGCCGCTCTCAAACGGTCGGACACCGGGCTCTTCGCCACCGGCCGGAAGTTTAGCCGCCATGCCCCCAACGCCTCTTGCACTTTGCCCGGTCGCAAACCCGGGTACGCAGTCAATAGACTCACCTTGGCCGATTCAGTTCCAAAAGTTAAGGAGTGGTTGCGAATTAAATGGGCACTGCCGGTGCCAATTCACAACACTGTTGCAGCGATAGCGCAGAGGCGCGAAGCGTGATGCAGCAAGCCAGGGAACGAACCGATGAAATATCTCCACACGATGGTGCGCGTCGCCGACATCGAACAGAGCAAGCGCTTCTACTGCGACGGGCTCGGACTGCGTGAGATGCGCCGCTCGGAGAATGAAGCGGGCCGCTACACACTCGTCTTCCTCGCAGCACCCGGCGATGACGATGCGCAGGTCGAGCTGACGTTCAACTGGGACGCCGAGGTCTATACGGGCGGTCGCAATTTCGGCCACCTCGCCTACCTCGTCGACGACATCTACGCGATGTGTGCGCATCTGATGGACATGGGAATCACCATCAACCGCCCACCGCGCGATGGTCACATGGCGTTTGTCCGTTCGCCCGACGGCATCTCGGTCGAGCTGATACAGAAGGGCACGCTGGCGCCGAAAGAGCCGTGGTCGTCGATGCCCAATACGGGCAAGTGGTGACAACTACAGCGGTTGGACGAGCGGCGCTTCTCGGTGCCGATCGGACAGAGCAAGCAAGATTGGTTGGCCGACGGATCCGCCAGCGCGCCGGTAACGCCTCCTTCACCAAGCCGCTTAGGCCGAGGTAAACCGCAATTGAATAGCATTTTCGGGATGCCGCCTTCGCGCGGCGACATCCCGGAGTGTTCGCGTGCGGCTTGCGGTTCTGGCCATCGCCTGTCTGGCCCTGTTGAGCGGCTGCGCCTTCGCGCCGCGCGACCTCTATGCGCCCTATCGCAGCAATTTCGGCACCTATGTCGCCAATAGCGGCGTCGACACCTTCTGCCTCGTCCCCAAACTCCGGCTAGCCATCGGCGCCATCGAAGCCCGCTTCGGTCGCAAGGTGGTGGTGAGCTCGGGCTATCGCGACCCGTCCCACAATGCGCGCGTCGGCGGCAAGGACGACAGCTTCCACATGAAGTGCATGGCGGCCGATATCTTCATTCCCGGAGTCAGCAAGCGCAGCCTGATCGCGGTGGCCTATCGCGAAGGATTGGTGGGCGGATTGGGCTGTTATCCGGGCCGAACCTTCATCCATATCGACGTCCGCGACCGCCCGCGCGGCTGGAACCGCCCGGTGACCTTCTCGGGCTGCTGATTGGACGATTTTGAGGCTTGCACCCCCCGGCCCGGGACTCTATAGACCCGGCACTGCCGAGGCGCCCTTCGTCTATCGGTTAGGACGGCACCCTTTCACGGTGCAGAGAGGGGTTCGACTCCCCTAGGGCGTACCAGCAGCCCGCGACATTGACGGTTCGCGGCGAAGCTTGATAATTGAATTTGTGTCCGGTTTGACGTTGCGACCTGGACACAAGCAGCATCGTTGAAAGATGGTACTGCTGAATCAGAGACTTACTGCGCCCTTCGTCTATCGGTTAGGACGGCACCCTCTCACGGTGCAGAGAGGGGTTCGACTCCCCTAGGGCGTACCAGTCTCTTGTCACTTCCCAACATCGCAAGCTTGCTGACACCGACGATTTGGCGGCCAAGAAGTTCTGCTTTCTCAATACGTGGTGTCGGACCAAACAGCTGATCACGCGGTCTGAGTATGACAGCGATTTGTGAGTTTCCGGCTGCCAGCTGAGTTGGACGGTCGCCCAGGTGTTGCCCGCAATCCCGGCACCTTCGGGCCACGCCGTGCCGGCTTAGATCTGCGTCAGTTTGTGAAGCGTGGCTTGAATGCTGGTAACCGGCGCGCAGCAGGCCACTAAACTGGGAACACCCATCTAAGCGCGGAATTTGACATGGTTGTAGAATCGTCAGCAGCCGTTGATCCCCACTTTATTCGGAGCCGGCTATGAAACATGTGAACGATTTGGAAGACGACGAGCGCGACGCGCTTCATCAGGTTTGGGCTAGTGTAATGCACCCGGGCTTCCCTACTGATGACCTCGGGGACCCCGGTGCTCGGTTGAAGAACAAGGGGTGGCTTTACATTCAGAAGATCGAGGGCAAAAACCTCTTCTTCCTCGAGGATGACGCCAAACTTGCGGCCGCAATGGCTTGGCCCAACGAACACTGAGCCCATCCAGCGACATGCAACAAACATTTCGGAGAATCGGCCATGAGAAACATCGTGAACACCGGGAAGTGCCCGTCGTGCAATGAGCTTGTTACAAGAGCGCTGGCAGAAGACTTGGCTGCCGGTCCGTTTGCCTCGATGGAGACGTGGGCGACCATTGCCTACCTCTGCCCTCACTGCAAGACGATCCTTGGGATCTCTGGGCTACCGCGCGAGTTTGAATCTGCGCTCGTGGCCAAGATTGCCGCTGCGGTAAAGGCGTAACTCCACTTGTCTAGATACTCGGGATTTCCGGATGAGAAACAGGCGGGAGCGCGCGAACGCCTGATCGGGTCAGTTTGCTACGAGATACGCCGGCCCAGATTGTTGAGCTGGCGCGGGCCATGGATTACGGCACCAACAGCGATAGTGGCGACACCGGCTGGGCAGCCGAGAGGCAATCGGATTGGACGTCGCACTTAGCGCGGCGATGCTTAGTGTTGTCACGCTAGCGGTACAACCGACGTGCGCCCTAGATTCGTTGTTCCCAAGAAGGTGAGAAGGCAAATGCCCAGCATCCACGACCGCATCGCTGTTTCCACCTGGTCGCTGCACCGGCATCTGGGGACGACTTACCCGCATGATCTAAGCACGACCGCGATTGGCGAGGTGCAGGAGACCTACGGGGCGGGGACGGAGTCGTTGCTCGATCTGCCTTCGGCGCTTGCCAATCATGGCTATCACCGGATGGAGCTGGTGTCGTTTCATCTGCCGAGCCGGGACCCGCTCTATCTGGGCGAGTTGAAAGATCAGCTGCGGGTCGCGGGGGTGACGCTGCAGACGCTGCTGATCGACACCGGGGACGTCACGCATCCGGAGCTCGGGGCGCGCGACGAGGCGTGGATCGCGAGCTGGATCGAGATTGCCAATGAGCTGGGTGCCGGGAATGCGCGCATCATCGCGGGCAAGCAGGCGGCGAGCCCGGAGGCGCTCGATCGGTCTGTGGCGGCGCTTGGCCGATTGGCGGCGGGCAATGCCGGGTCGAGCGTGCGGCTCGTCACTGAGAACTGGTTCGATCTGCTGCCAACGCCCAAAGAGGTGAATTCGGTGCTGGACAGGCTCGACGGCCAGTTCGGTCTGCTCGGCGATTTCGGCAATTGGCGCGGGGCGGGCAAGTATGACGACCTCGCAAAGATCTTCGGCCGGGCCGAGCTTTGCCATGCCAAGGCGAGCTTTGCGGATGGCCGTCTCGATGGCGAGGATTATGGCCGCTGCGTCGACCTCGCCGAGGCCGCGGGCTATGCCGGGCCGTACACGCTGATCTTCGACAGCGAGACGCCCAATGAATGGGACGGCCTCGCCATCGAGCGCGACTTCATCGTCAACAGGGTTGGCTAGCGGCCCTGCCCTTCGACCATGCAGATCTGCCAGTCCCAATTGGTCTTGCAGGTGAGTTCGGCGGCCAGCTGGATGGTATAGAGCTGGGGCCAGGAATAGCCGCCTCTGCCGCAGGGACCGCTGCCGACCCTCAAGAAATCGGGCGACTTGTTGCGGGCGCCATCGGCGGTGAGGCATGACCCCGCGCCGCTCGAGGCGCCCAGGGCTGTGTAATTGCCGTCGCGCAATTCGGACGTCTTGTAGACGGAGCCCCATTTCTGCTTGTCGGAGGTCGAGCCGGTGCTCTGGCACTCGCTGGTCTTGGCCCCCGATTTCTGCAGGATCAGGCAGCCACCGCTGGCGTGATTGACGATCTTGAGGGTGGCGCCGGTGGTGGCGTGTCCGGAAAACGGGCAACCCTTGTTGACGATGCAATCGTAAATCGCGCCGAGCGGATTGGGGCCGCTCCCAGTCACTGCAGGCGCCGTAGGATAATCAGGCTGCATGAGCGCCCATTGCTGCGTCACATCGCCCGAGCGGTAGCGCTCGAGCGTGACGCCAGTGCTGCCATTGCTCAGGTATAGCGGCGGCTGCGTGTCCGAGCCGTACTGAACCACGATGGAGTACCAGCGCGTGGTTTGATCGAACGCGGATGCCGGGAGGCTAGCGGCGAAGAGGGCGAGAGCGATAAGGGTGAGGCGAAGGAAATGGTGGCGAAGCATGGCGATCTCCTGTGACTGAATAGGAGAGTGAGCGCGATGACCTGTCCCGAGGATGAACGCGCTATGCAGCGTCGCGCGTCGAGACGGCGCCAGGCCGCATCGGTTTGACGATGCCGGCTGCCGCGTCGCGGCTGTTCCAGATGACCCAGAACTTGCCTTCGGCATCGGGCACGAGCACTTCGCTCGGCCGGTTCATATGCGCCATGAACTGCGCCTGGTTGCGCCCCTCAAGGGCCGCCGCCTCGCGCGAATCGTGAGGACCGTGCGAGCGACCTTCAAAGTCGACCCACCACTTCCCTCTGCTCTCGATGACTATGTACAGTGCTGTTGCCACGTCAGGCCCGCCAAAACCCCACGTCACGAAACTATCATTTGCTTTGCGTGTTGGCATGGCGCCAACCGGTTTACACACAGCTGCTTTGGCAGATGTGGATATCGGCCGGTCCGGACCTTACCGAAAAATAGGCTACCTTACTGATCGATAACATTACTTTGCCCGCAACCGGCCTCATATTGGAGGCTGAGGATTTCTCGACAGCATTTGCGATGGTTCGGCAATGAAGCGATTTCTGGTTTGGATGGGCGCGCTGATCGTCCTGATCGGCGCAGGCGCAGCGGGCTGGACCTTGTGGGCGCCGACGCAGGCGGCGGTGGAGCCGCGGACGGTCGCGGTGTCGCGCGGCGATCTCGATGAGACGGTGCTGGCCTCTGGTGCGCTGCAGGCGCAATCGGTCACGAGTGTCGGCGCCGAAGTGTCGGGCCGCATCCAGACGCTGGCGGTCAAGCTCGGCGATGTCGTCGCCAAGGGCGATCTGATCGTCGAGATCGATTCCGTGGATCAGGAGAATGCGGTTAAATCCGCCGAAGCCTCGCTGGCCAATGTGCGGGCGCAGCTGGGCGCCAAACAGGCCGATCTCAAGAATGTGCAGGCGGCTCTAGATCGCGCCGACAAGCTCAAGGCGCAGAGCCTTCTGTCGGACGCCGATCAACTGACGGCGGAAGCCAATCTGTCGTCGGCGCAGGCGGCGATCGGCTCGCTCGAAGCGCAGGTCAGCCAGTCGGAACTGGCCGTGGATTCGGCCAAGCTCGACCTCGCCCAGACCAAGATCGTCGCGCCGGTCGGCGGCACGATCGTCGCGGTGCTAGTGACCGAGGGCCAGAGCGTCAATGCCAACCAGAGCGCCCCGACCATCGTCAAGATCGCCGACCTCGATACCATGCTGATCAAGGCGCAGATTTCGGAAGCCGACATCACCAAGGTGCAGCCGGGCCAGCACGCGACTTTCACGATCCTCGGTGATGCCAAGACCAAGCTCGACGCGACGCTGCTCTCGGTGGAGCCTGCACCGGACGCGATCGCGACGTCGGATACCGGGCTCTCCGCGTCGGACAATGCGGTCTATTACAATGGCATCTTCTCGGTCGCGAACCCGGACCGGAAGCTGCGCATCGCGATGACGGCGCAGGTGACGCTGATCATCACCTCCAAGAAGGGCGTCCTCACCCTGCCCGCTTCGGTGCTGGGCACGGCCGATCGCCGGGGCAATTATCATGTGGGCGTCTATGACAAGGTGACCGGCAAGACGCAGCCGGCGGATGTGCAGGTCGGGCTCAACAACAACATCACGGCCGAGGTGACCAGCGGACTGAACGAGGGCGACCTCGTGATCTCGACGCTGCCGGCGAATCGAACGGGCACGGGCACAGCTGGCGGAAACGGTCAGCGCGCCGGCGGGGCACTCGGCGGCCCTCGCCTCTTCGGAGGCTAGCCTATGGCCCTGATCTCGCTCCGCGGACTCACGCGGCAATTCACCACCGGCGGCGAGTCGGTGACGGTGCTGGACGACGTCAATCTCGACATCGAGAGCGGCGAGATGATCGCCATCATCGGCGCATCAGGGTCCGGCAAATCGACGCTGATGAACATCCTCGGCTGTCTCGATCGCGCGACCGCCGGCACCTATGAGTTCGGCGGCCGCGACATCAGCAAGCTTGGGCCGGACCAGCTGGCCGAGCTCCGCCGCGAGCATTTCGGCTTCATCTTTCAGCGCTATCAACTGCTCGCCGATCTCGATGCCGTCGAGAACACCGCCGTCCCCGCGATCTATGCCGGGGTCGATGGCGGCACCCGCTCGGCGCGCGCAAAGGATCTGCTGACGCGACTCGGCCTTGGTGACCGGCTCAAGAACCGGCCCGGCGCACTGTCCGGCGGCCAGCAGCAGCGCGTCAGTGTGGCGCGCGCCCTGATGAATGGTGGCGACGTCATCCTCGCCGACGAGCCGACCGGCGCGCTCGATTCAAAGAGTGGCGCCGATCTGATGGCGCTGCTGAAGCAACTGCATGGTGAGGGGCACACGATCATCATCGTGACCCACGATGCGGCGGTCGCGGCACAGACCGACCGCCGTATCGAGATCATGGACGGGCGCATCGTCGCCGACGTCCGCAGCGACCAGCGTGCGATCATCGCGCGTCCGCAGCCCAGCATGAAGACGCGCAGCCGCGCGGTGCAATGGCTCGACAGCGGCGTCGAGGCGTTCCGCATGGCGATCCGCTCGATGCTGGCGCACAAGCTGCGCACCTTCCTCACCATGCTCGGCATTATCATCGGCATCGCTTCGGTCGTGTCCGTGGTGGCGCTCGGCCAGGGCAGCCAGCAGGCGGTGCTCGAGAACATCGCCTCGATCGGCACCAACACCATCAACGTCTATCCCGGCACGGGCTTCGGCGACCGCGGCCAGGGCCGTATCCGCACTCTGTTGCCGACCGACGCCGAGGCGATTGCGACGCAGAGCTATGCCGACAGCGTGACGCCACGCGTCTCCAACAATGCGACGGTGCTGTTCGGCAATCTGGCGGTGAGCGCCCAGATCAGCGGCGTGGGGGTTGACTATTTCCGCGTCAACGGTTCGACGCTGACCCAAGGGTCGCGGTTCGATGCGAACAGCGTCGACACGCGGGCGCAGGTGGCGGTCATCGACGCCAATGCGGTGACGGCGCTGTTCAAGAATGGCGAGAACCCGGTCGGCGAGATCATCCAGCTCGGCAAGGTGCCGGTTCGGGTGATCGGGGTGGTCGCGGTGGCATCGACCTTCGGGCCGGGCAACTCCAACCCCGTCATCTACATCCCCTATACGACAGCAATGGATCGCATCCTCGGGCAGAGCTATCTGAGCCAGATCACGGTGCGCATCGCCGACAGTTCCGACATGGCGACGGCGCAGGCCGAAATCGAAGATCTGCTGACGCGGCTGCACGGCAAGACCGACTTTTTTCTCCAGAACACCAACACCATCCGCGAGACCATCCAGTCGACCAGCCAGACACTGACGCTGCTGATTTCGGCGATTGCCGTCATCTCACTGGTGGTGGGTGGCATCGGCGTCATGAACATCATGCTGGTGTCGGTATCGGAGCGGACGCGCGAGATCGGTATTCGAATGGCTGTTGGGGCGCGGCGGAGCGATATACTGCGGCAGTTCCTGACCGAGGCGGTGCTGGTGTGCATCGTAGGCGGCGCGGCAGGTGTGGGATTGTCGTTCGGACTGGGATTTGCGCTGACGCAGTTCCTGTCGGGCGCGCGTATTTCCTATTCCGCAGCGTCGATTGCCATTGCGCTGCTGTCGTCGAGTCTCATAGGAGTTGTTTTCGGCTTTATGCCGGCACGTTCGGCGGCGCGGCTCGATCCGGTGCAGGCGCTGGCGCGCGAATAGGATCAGGGGCGCATCGAGGAGATGACGCTCACGCCCTGCCAGACGACGCGAGCCATGGTCCGGCGGGCGGTCTCAGCGTCTTTCGCCTCGATGGCCTGAGCCACGGCGAGGTGCTCGCTGATCGAAAAACGCAGGCGTTCGACATCCTCGGCCGGCGATGAAATCCGCAGCATCGCGACCAGCGCGACTTCGATCAGCGTCGAGATCGACAGGAAAAACGGATTGCCCGCGGCTTCGGCGACGCCGAGATGGAAGTCGAGATCGGCCTGCACGAAGTCGTGCGGCGAGTTTCCCTCCCGTCCCATACGCTCGACGAAACCGACAAGGGCCGCGGCCTGCGCGTCGCTGCGGCGGTGCGCCGCCAGGGCCGCCGCCTCCGGCTCGAGGGCGAGCCGCATCTCGGCGAGATGCGAGAGGAAAGCCGGCGTGAAGCCGATCCGGGCATGCCAGATCAGGAGGTTGGGATCAAAGAGGTTCCAGTCCGACTGTTCGCTGACGCGCGTGCCGGTGCCGGCCTTGGCCTGCACGAGCCCCTTGGCCGAGAGGGTCTTCAGCGCCTCGCGCAACACGGTGCGCGAGACACCGTAGCGTTCGATGAGGTCGCCATCGCCCGGTAGCAGACTGCCGATGGGCTGACGGCCCGACACGATGGCAAGGCCGAGATCCTCGACCACCCGCGCAGTATGCGACCGCGCAGGCGCATGATATTCGTGTGTCGAGGAACGATTGGGCACGTGACCCACCTTCGTCAGCCGTCGGCTACTCGCTCGTCTCTTTGTTGCGGAGACGGTCGAACGACACGGCAAGAATAATGAACGCGCCGACGAACGTACCCTGCCAGAAGCTGTTGATTCCCAGCAGCGTGAGGCTGTTGCGGATTACTTCGATCAGCGACGACCCGACGACTGCACCAAAAGCCGTGCCGATGCCGCCGACGAGATTGGCGCCACCGATGACCGATGCCGCAATCACGATCAGTTCTCGACCAAAACCCTGATTTGCGGTCACGGTGCCGAGCCAGCCGATCTCGAGAAATCCCGAGAGCCCGGCACAGAACGCAACGTACATGTACACCGACACTTTGACCGTCTTCACCGGAATACCCGTGAGGATGGCCGCCTTTTCGTTGCCACCGATGGCAAAGACCCAGCGGCCCCACTGCGTCCAGCGCAGCAGGAAGCCGGTGACCAGCGCCACCACCACCATGAACATCACCGGATTGGGGAACGGGATGGCGTGGGCCTGAGGCAGGATGAACTGCAGGAAGCTGAAGTCGATGGTCTGCGACCCGCCACCAATCGAGTAGAGCAACTCCTGATCCGGCCCGAAGTCGGAGATCAGCTTGTTGTTCGACAGCACCAGCGCAAGGCTTCGCACCACAGACATCATGCCGAGCGTGACGACAAAGGGCGGCATGCCCGCCACGGCAATCAGCAGCCCATTGGCTAACCCCACGCCCAGGCTCGCAAGCATTGCGAGGATCACGGCCTGCCACAGTGGCACGTCCGCGGCCATGACGACGCCCGTGACCATGGCGGCCATCAGCAGCGTTGCGCCCACGGTGAGATCGATACCACCGGCGATGATGACGACCGTCATACCGACCGCGATGATGGCGACGAGGGAGAAGTTGCGGGTGACGTTGAACAGGTTCTGCGGCGTCATGAACGTCTTGGTCGCGATCGACAGGTAGATGAAGGCGATAATCGTCGCGAGAAAAATCCAGAAGACCTGACGGCTGACCATCCAGGCGATAAAGCCCTTGTTGGTCTGTTTGCCGATGGCATCGGCCAGTGTGTTATCAGTGCTCATCGTGTCCCCCTAGGCCTGCCGGATCGCGCCGGTTATGAGGCCCGTGACCTCTTCCGGCGACGTGTCTGCGATACTCTTGTCCGCGACCTTGCCGCCGCGGCGCAGCACCACGAGGCGGTCGCAGACCGCGAAGATATCCGGAATACGGTGGCTGATCAGGATCACTGCGATCTTCTGGTCTTTCAGCCGGCGAATGAGGTTGAGCACCTCGGCAACCTGCCGCACGGAAATTGCTGCAGTCGGCTCGTCCATCAGAACGATCTTTGGGTTGGAAAGGCGCGTCCGTGCGATCGCCACGGCCTGCCGCTGTCCGCCGGACATGCGGCGCACCAGATCGCGCGGCCGCGTTTCCGACTTCAGCTCGGCAAACAGCTCGCCGGAGCGCTTGTACATCGCCGCATAGTCCAGCACGCCGAAGCGGTTGGTGATTTCGCGGCCGAGGAAAATGTTCGCGGCGGCCGTCAGATTGTCGGCAAGCGCGAGGTCCTGATAGACGATCTCGATGCCTTTCGAGCGCGCATCGGACGGCGAGTTGAGCATCTCGTCCTTGCCATCGATGCTGAGCTTGCCACCTGACTGATGGAAGTTGCCCGCGATGATCTTGACCAGCGTGGACTTGCCCGCCCCGTTATCGCCCACAAGGCCGACGACTTCGCCCGGCTCGAGCTTCAACGACACATCGTTCAGGGCTTCGATGGCCCCGAAATGTTTGGAAATAGAATTCAGTTCAAGCACCGCCATGGCGGTTGTTCCTCCCCCGGACGGTTGTTCCGTCACATTGACATGTGACTATAGGAGGCTGCTTTCACGCGTCAACGCGTTCAATTTCGGCGATCACCCTGCCAGAACACACTTGCGCATAGCCAACATAAAGGTAAATTCCCTTTTGAGCCCAGCCGTTTAGGGAGTATTCTGTTTCACGGAAAACTATTCCGGCGAAAAGGATGCGACGCGTTGACTTGCCAACGTGAACATCCTTAGTATGACTTTTTAAGACCTGCCGGTAAACGGCGTGAGAGGGATTGGACATCACAGACGGGAAGCCCTACTCAATTGAGGTGTGCCATGAGGCACGCACCTCAGGGGTTGGGAGACCGCCTGTTCTAAGCTTCGTTGCTCGGTGAATCCCCTTTGAGGGCAGACCGAGTTGGGAGGGTCCGCTTGCGGATCAAACATGGGAGGAATGTGACTATGAAGAAATCAATGCTCGTCCTTGCCGGCGCGGCGACTTTTGCCATGCTTGCGGGCGGCGCCTTTGCTGCTGACAAGAAGGAAATCGCGGTTGTCGTGAAGGGTCTCGACAATCCGTTCTTCACCGTTCTCGGCAGCGGTTGCACGGACTGGAATACGGCTCATCCGGATTCCGAATACACCTGCACCTACAACGGCCCGGCGCTGAGCTCGGACGAAGCAGGCGAAGTGCAGCTCGTTCAGGATCTCATCAACAAGGGCGTTGCCGGCATCGCGATCTCGCCGTCCAACGCTCCGGCCATGGCCAAGATGCTGCGCGACACCAAGCCGACGATGCCGATCATCACGATCGACGCCGACCTGCTGCCGGAAGACGCTTCGCTGCGTCACACCTATTTCGGCACGTCGAACTACGACATGGGCGTTGGCATGGCCAAGGGCCTGATGGAACTGAAGCCCACGGGCGGCACCATCTGCCTCCAGCTCGGCAACGTTGCTGCAGCGAACATCAACCAGCGCGCTGCTGGTCTGCGTGACACCCTGTCGGGCACCAAGGGCATCGAAATGCTCAACGCCAGCAACGGCTGGACTGAAGCTGCCGGCTGCCCGCTCTACACGAACGACGATATCACGACTGCCAACCAGCAGCTCGCTGACACCCTGCTCGCCAACCCCGACCTCGACGCGTTCGTTCTCGTCGGCGGCTGGGCCATGTTCGGTGCTCAGGCTTATCGTCAGACCACTGACCAGTACATGGACCGTCTGAAGTCCGGCGACCTCGTCATTGTGGCGGGCGACACCGTGGCCGAAGAACCCAAGCTGTTCATGGAAGGCCGTAGCCAGTTCCAGATTGGCCAGCGTCCTTACCAGATGGGCAACGAAGCTGCTGACATCATCATCGACATCATCGGTGGCGGTAAGCCGGAAGATCCGAAGTTCACGGGCCTCGACCTGTGCACCAAGGCCGACCCGGGCATCTGCAAGACCCTTGCGGACGCGATGTAATCGACGACACTTTTCTACGGAAGGGCGCGCCTCGTGCGCGCCCTTTTCGTTTGAGCGGATACTCAGAGGACCGACATGCAGCTTCTCGTCACCGGCGCCACCGGCAAGGTCGGCCAGGCGTTTCTATCGAGCTTTCTCGCAGACCCGCGCTGGAGCGGCGCCAAGGTGCTGGCGATCTGCAACAACCGCACAATCGAGGAAACAGACCGCGTGACGATGGTCCGCGGGTCGATGAACGACCCTGCGGTGATCGCCAAGGCGATGGAAGGCACCACCCATGTGATCCACATGGCGGCGGTGAAGGAAGACCCGGTCCACGCCATGGACGTTGCGATCAAGGGTATGTTCCTTCTGACCGAGGCGTTTCGCCAGAACCCCGTCGCCAAGCAGTTCATCCTGATCGGCGGCGACTGTTCGGTGGGCCATTGCATCGTGAAGTACGATGAGCCGGTTACCGAGCTCTCGCCACGCCGCGGCTATCCCGGCGTCTATGCGCTGACCAAGATCATGGAAGAGGTGATGCTGGAACAGTCCGGCATTCAGTACGGCGTCAACTGGACCACGCTGCGCGCCCCCTGGATCATGGAAAAGGACGATTTCAAGTTTGCACTGAGCTTCGGCGCCGACCAGTTCGGCGGGCCGGACTGGGACGGGCTGATCTCGCCGGCGCTGCGCAAGCAATATGCCCAGACCAACGCCGTGCCGCTGCTGATTGCGGCGGACGGCAAGCCGCTGCGCCGCAACTTCGTGCATCTGAGCGATCTGGCGGCGGCGCTTCTCGCAGCGCTCGACAATCCGGCCGCGAACCAGCAGCTTTTCAACATCGCGATGACCGACCCCGTGGATTATGAGGTGGTCGGGGCGCATCTGCACAAGACCCGGGGCATGAAGCCGGTGCGGATCGAATCGCCGTTTCATTCCAACACGCTGGACAATGCCAAGGCGCGGCTCCGGCTTGGCTGGTCACCCAAGATCGATACCCCTGCCCTGATCGACGCCGCCTTCGACTACAAGCGCGCGGCGAACGATGAACGGAAGATATGGTACGTCGGCTGACAGGCCGGGCTGCAACCAAAGAATGGCTCGCGGAGCCTTTGCCCCGCGCCACTAACATGTCAGTGTCCGCCGCGAACTGACGGAGGAATCATGCCCAAATTCAAGACGCGCAAGGTCGGCAGGACCGCGCTCGAGGTCACCGAGCTCGGCTTCGGTGCAGCGACCATCGCAGGCATGAACGGCACCGTCGTTTCCCCCGATCAGGCCCGCGGCGCGGTCAGCGCGGCCCTCGATGCCGGGATCGGCTATTTCGATACGGCGCCGCACTATGGCTCGGGGCGCTCGGAGCATTTCATGGGCGACGCACTGCGTTTCCGCCCGGAGAATTTCGCGCTGTCGACCAAGGTGGGGCGATTACTGCGCCCGGTGCGGAGCGATGCCGAACGGACCATGGGAAATCCGTGGACGGAGGCGTTCCCGTTCGAGATCGCCTACGATTATTCCTACGACGCGATCATGCGCTCCTTCGAGGACAGCCTGCAGCGGCTGGGCCTAAGCAAGATCGACATTCTATTGGTGCATGACATCGGCGTTGAGACGCATGGCGTCGAGGGCAACAAGAAGCATTGGGACGATCTGAGCAAGAGTGGCTATCGCGCTCTCGACGAGCTGCGGCGCCAGGGCGCCATCTCGGCCATTGGCTTCGGCGTCAACGAAGTGCCCGTGTTGCTCGACGCGCTCGAGATCGGCGACTGGGACGCGTTCCTCCTCGCCAACCGCTACAATCTGATAGAGCAGACGCCGCTCGATGATTTGTTCCCCGCCTGTGAGAAGCGCGGCACGTCGGTGATCGCCGCGGGTCCGTTCGCGGCGGGTGTTCTCGCCGGCACCAATGTGTGGGGTCCGACGACGGGCGCCTATCAGGCACCGCCGCCCGAGATCGTCGCCAAGGTCAAGGCGCTGCGCGATATCTGCGACGCGCACAATGTTCCGCTCGGAGCGGCAGCATTGCAGTTCGCGCTCACCCATCCGGTGATCTGCAGCGTTCTCACCGGCCCCAAATCGCCCGCTGAGCTGAAGGGCGTGGTCGATTGGTGGTCGACACCGATCCCGCCGAGCCTATGGTCGGATCTGGTCGCCGCAAAACTGCTGGCGCTGGGTACGCCGGTGCCTAGCGCGTAACGGCCGAGGTCAACGCCGTCGCATCTTCAAGGTAATGACGCCGGATGCCGAACATTGATTTGGCATCGGCGATCTTGTCGAGGATCGCGGGGTCGCGCGGACGGCCGGTGCGCTGTCCGACGATGAGGACATTCTTGGGCGTATGGACGTCGGAGATGAACTCGAACACCTTCGTGCTGTAGCCGAAATATTCAAGCACCAGCGCGCGGATGCCGTCCGTGACCATCTCGGCCTGCCGCTCGACGAAGATGCCGTGCTTCAGGAGATAGTCGAGCGGCGTCGGCGCGTTGGCCGTTTCGATCTCGCGCCTGATCTGCTTGTGGCAGCACGGGGCGACGACGATCAGCTCCGCATCAGCGGCGATCCCCTTGGCGATGGCGTCGTCGGTTGCCGTGTCGCAGGCATGGAGCGCGATCAGCACGCTGGCGCCGGTGCTGTCATAGCCATCGATAGCGCCCTGCGCGAAGCCGAGGTGCGAGAGCCCGGCCTTGGCCGCCGTCGCGTTGCAGAGATCGACGAGATCGGGGCGCAGTTCGACGCCGACGATCTCGGCGTCTGACTGGAGCGTGCCGGCGAGATAGTCGGCAACGGCGAAGGTCAGATAGCCCTTGCCGGCGCCCATATCGACGATGCGGTTGAGCTTGGCGCGCGGGATGGCCTTGAGCAACGGCCCGAGGATTTCAACGTAGCGATTGATCTGGCGGAACTTGTCCTGCGACCCGGGCACGACTTTGCCGTCGGCCGTCGTGACACCTAGCTCGCGTAGCCAGGCGCTGCCAGCCGCGGGGATGATTCGGATTTTGTCACGATTGTGAGCCAGCGATGCCGGGGCTTTCTGCGTCGGCGGCGCCTGCTTCAGCCGCGGGCCCTTGCCCTGGAAATCGAGCGACCAGTCGGCGGCGGCGGTGAACAGTTGCGCGAGATTGAACTCCACGCCGATGAGGCCCTTGAGCTCGACAACCGCCTCGTCCCACGGGTGATTGCGAACCACGTCGCGGGTCTTGTAGTGCCAGGTGAAGCTCAGCTGCTTCTGGCGCTTGATCAGCGCCGGCTTGATGTCGATCGATTTGATGGTCGGGTCGGTGCCGTCATAGGCGCGCAATGCCAGCTTGATGAGGCTGCCGTCGCCGAAGGCGGCCTCGAGATGGGCGAGAAACTGGTCGGGCTTTGACAGCGAATTGTCGATAATGGCGATCCGGACGGCTTGGAACTGCCCCGCATATAGGCCCGGCGCAGCACTCGCGCTAGTGCGGCGGCTTCACGCCCGCCTGATGACCGTGAACTGCATCATCCGGCTACGGCGGAAACCGAGTTTCTCGTACGTCGCGATTGCGAGGGCATTGTCGGCGAAGGTGTGAAGGAACGGCGTCCTGCCGTCGGCCAGGATTTCGTTGCCGCCCTGCGAAACGAACTGCTTGGCGTAGCCGCGGCCGCGAGACTCCGGGCGGGTGCAAACGGCGCTGATCTCGGTGAAGTCGGCGGTGCGCCAGCGCTCCCCGCTCATTGCGACAAGGCGCTCCCCCTCGTAAAGCCCGCGGAAATTACCCATGAGCCGCGTCTTGGCTGCGAACGGGCCGGGCTTGGTCAGGTCAACAAGCGCGACCATTTCGGGCTCATCGGCTTCGGCAAGCGGCACCATGTCCAGCGTGACGTCGACCGGGGTCCACACGGCGGCGATCATCTGCTGCACGTCGGCGACGCGGATGGTCTCAATGCCGGGCGGCAGGGTAATTGGTCCTTCGGTGACGAACCCGGCGGTCCCTTCGCCGAGGATGTCGAGCAGGCCCGGCATGTCGGGATCGCGCGGATCCTCGACCGACACGAACATCGCTACTTCGGGCCGGTAGCGGCGTACTTTTCCGTCGAGAAACCCAAGGTGCTGGTGCTGTCCGATGAGGCTGTTCCAAACGGGATTCGACAGCGGGTGCGCGCTCATCCGTCGACTATCCACCGCCCGACCGCCAGCCAATCACTGGATGGTCTCGGCGCCCTTGCCCAGCACTTCCTTGACCTTGGAATTGATCTGGTCGAGCGAATAGGGCTTGGCGAGGAATTCGACGCTCTGATCGTCGGCGATGTCCTGGCGGACGCTTTCTTCGGCGTAGCCGGAGACGAAGATGACCTTTAGATTGGGCAACCTTTCGCGGACCTTGATGAGGAGCGCCGGGCCATCCATTTCGGGCATCACGACGTCCGAGACCATGAGGTCGATCTGGCCGCCGATATCGTCGAGGACCTCGAGCGCGGCCTCGCCGGAATCGGCTTCGAACACTTCATAGCCGGTGGTGCGGAGGGCGCGGGCCGAGAAGGCGCGGACATTGTCCTCGTCTTCGACGAGAAGGATGCGTTCGTGGCCGGTGAGGTCCTTGACCACGGTCACCGTCGTCGGCTTCACCACCTGCTCGCTTTCGGTGGGCAAATGGCGCGGCAGGAAGAT
>JBDSHC010000077.1:0-15838 GCA_039918675.1 Devosia sp. | reverse complement strand
CTGGTTTCAAGCCGTTGCCGGGGTTGCCAAACTATGGACGGTAATGTGAGTTGCGGTACAGCTGACCGGGAGGAGGACCCGTGCCGTTCGCCTTGCGTATTACCGGCGTCATCGACGAATTGAGCCGATGGCTCGGCCTCGTTGCAGCCTGGTTCACACTGTTCGCCGCGCTGGTCAGCGCGTTCACGGCCATATTCCGTTATCTGACGGCGCCGATGCTGACGCTCGAGCGCTCGATCGGCGGGGGGTTCTTCTCGTTCATCGTGTCGCTCTATGCCAACAGCGCCAATGTGCTGCAGGAATCGCAATGGTACCTGTTTGCCGGCGCGGTAATGCTGGGCTCCGCCTGGACGCTCAAGGTCAATGAGCATGTGCGGGTCGATGTGCTCTACGGCATGGCCAGCAACAGTGTGCGCACCTGGACCGACCTGCTCGGCCACATTTTCTTCCTCTTGCCGCTCTGCATCATCATGACCAGCCTGACTGCGCCGTGGTTCTGGGATGCCTATGTTTCCCATGAGGTCTCGAATTCCTTTGGTGGCCTACCCCGATGGCCGGTGAAACTCGCGCTGCCGGCTGGCTTTGGGTTGCTTGGCCTGCAGGCCGTCGGCGAGATCATCAAATGCGTCCTCTCGCTGATGGGCCGCTACACCCGCGACATTAGCTATCAACGGCCGCTGCAATGATCGATGTGATCCGCGCCAATCTGGCGCCGCTGATGTTTGCGGGCTTGGTGGTCTTCCTCGTCATCGGCTACCCGGCGGCGTTCTCGCTTGCCGCGGTCGGCCTCGCCTTCGGCTTTGCGGCGATCCAGCTCGGCCTCATCTCGCCGGGCTTCCTCGGCAATCTCAGCTACCAGCTGTTCGGTGTGCTTTCGAACGAGCTTCTGCTGGCGATACCGTTCTTCACATTGATGGGCGTGATCCTCGAAAAATGCGGCCTCGCCGAAGATCTGCTCGAAGGCTTCGGCCAGCTGTTCGGCGGCATTCGTGGGGGCCTCTCTTACGCTGTGATCCTTGTGGGCGCGGTGCTCGGTGCTATCACAGGCACGGTCGCTGCATCGGTGATTGCGATGGGGCTCATCTCGCTGCCGGTGATGCAGCGCTATGGCTACAACATCCGCCACGCGACCGGCGTGATCGCAGCCTCGGGCACCATCACGCAGCTCATCCCGCCATCGCTGGTGCTGATCGTTCTGGCCGATCAGCTCAACCGCTCGCCGGGCGACATGTATATCGGCGCGACGGGCGCTTCGATCGTTCAAGTGCTGCTGTTCGCGGCGTGGGTGTTTATCCTATCGATCATCCGGCCGCAGGACGTGCCGGCTTTGCCGCCCGAGGCGCGCACGCTGCATGGCTGGGCACTGTGGGCCAAGGTGCTGCGCGGCATCGTGCCGTCGCTTGCGCTGATCTTCATCGTGCTGGGCACGATTCTCCTGGGTCTCGTGAGCCCGACCGAGGCAGGCGCCATGGGCGTCGTCGGCGCCATGTTGCTCGCCTGGATGAACAAGCGGCTAACCTGGGCGCTGACCTGGGAGGCGATGTATTCGACCATGCGGCTGACCGCGATGGTGGTGTTCATCCTGCTCGGTGCGCGCGTCTTCAGTCTGGTGTTTCAGGGCGTCGGCGGCGGCCACTGGATCGAGTCGCTACTGACGCAATTGCCGGGCGGCGTGGTCGGCTTCCTGGTCTTCACCAACCTCTTCGTGTTCGTCCTGGCGTTCTTCCTCGATTTCTTCGAGATCGCCTTCATCGTCATTCCGCTGCTTGCACCGGTGGCGACTTCGCTCGGGATCGACCTCGTCTGGTTCGGCGTGATGATCTGCGCCAACATGCAGACCAGCTTCATGCATCCGCCCTTCGGCTTTGCGCTATTCTATCTGCGCGGCGTCGCACCGCGGAGTGTGCGGACCCGCGACATCTACTATGGCGCCATCCCCTGGGTGATCCTGCAGCTGATCCTCGTGGGCATCCTGATCGCCTTCCCACAATTGGTGACGGCCTTTCTCGAAGCGCCCAAGGAGATAGATCTCGACACGGTGGAGATCATCATTCCACCGCCCGACCTGACGCTGGGTCCCTCGTTCGATCTCACGACGCCGCCGAATTTCAATTAGATGGCGTGAGTCCGGCACGACTGCGGTCTTTCGCCGATATCCCACACCCACAGCGTGTCATCCCGGGCTTGACCCGAGGGAGGAAGCCGGGCCTTTCACTCTCCCCTCGACAAAGCAAAAGCCCGGGGACTTGCCCCGGGCTCGCATGCATTGCCGTGATTGCTTACAGCGCGCCGTTGCGCTGTTGGCCCATCATGAAATTCTGGTACGGAGCTTCGGCGACCTGGGTCCACAGGAAGTGTTCTTTGCGGAACGCCATGAGGGAATCGTAGATCGTTTTGAAGTTCGCGTTGCTGGCGCTCATTTCGGCATAGGTGTCGTTGGCCGCCTTGAACGCCGCGTTCATGATCTCGGGTGAGAACGGACGGAGTTGTGCACCTGCCGCTACGAGCCGCTTGATCGCCGCCGGGTTGACGAAATCGTACTTCGACAGCATGTCCGTGGTCGTCGCCTGGGCGGCCGTGCGCAGCAGCGACTGATAGGCCGGAGGCAGTCCGTCGAACTTTTCCTTGTTGAACATCGCGTGGACCGTCGGACCGCCTTCCCACCAGCCGGGGTAGTAGTAGTACGGCGCGACCTTCACGAAGCCGAGCTTTTCGTCGTCATAGGGGCCGACGAATTCGGCGGCGTCGATGACGCCCTTTTCGAGTGCGGCGTAGATCTCGCCTGCAGGCTGCTGCTGCGGGATGACGCCGAGCTTCGACAGCACCGCACCAGCGAAACCGCCGACGCGGAACTTCAACCCTTCGAGATCGGCGACGGTGTTGATCTCCTTGCGGAACCAGCCGCCCATCTGCGTGCCGGTATTGCCTGCCGGGAACGCCACGATGTTGTGCTGGGCGAAGAAGGCGTTGGCGAGATCGATGCCGCCGCCATGATAGTGCCAGGCATTGATGCCGCGCGCATCGAGCGAGAACGGCACAGCGGCCGGCAGCGCGAAGGTAGGGTCCTTGCCGAAAAAGTAATAGCCGACCGTATGGGCCGCCTCGACGGTGCCCGCGGTAACAGCGTCGGCCGCCTGCAGCGCCGGAACGATCTCGCCGGCCGCGAACACGTCGATGGTGAAATTGCCGTCGGTCGCTTCGGACACATATTTGGCGAGGGTTTCGCCGCCGCCATAGATGGTGTCGAGCGTATTGGGGAAAGACGAGGTCATGCGCCACGCAACTTTCGGCGTCGACTGCGCGATGGCAGGCATGGCGAGGCTGCTGGCCGCAACGGCCGTTGCCGCACCGAAGAATTGACGTCTCTTCACGATTTTTGATCCTCTCCCTTTTGGGCTTATCTGCCGAGCAGAGCAAAAGCCGCCGCCCCCGACAAGATTTTTCTCGTTCGGCGGGAATAACCCCGAAATCGCGTTGTTGTAGTCCCATGCGACGCCGTCAGGGCGCGCCTGTTCCTCCAAGGGAGATCATTGTGAAACTTAGCACTCTGCTTATGAGCGCGGCTGTTGCCGGCCTGCTCTCGACCTCTTTCGCCATGGCCGAAGACTACGCCGGCGGCGCCGTCAAGACCGCCGAAGTTGGTGGCAAGACCATTCTGACCGACGCCAAGGGCATGACCCTGTACATCTGGGACAAGGACACCGCTGGCGTCTCCAATTGCTACGACAAATGCGCCACTGCATGGCCGCCGCTGCTGGCCGCTGCAGACGCCAAGGCCGATGGCGAGTTCACGCTGGTCGATCGCACCGACGGGACCAAAGTCTGGGCGCATGAAGGCATGCCGCTCTATCTGTGGTTCAAGGACACCAAGGCGGGTGACGTGACTGGCGACGGCGTCGGCGGTACGTGGCATACTGCGCTCGATTGATCATCGGTCGCTAACGCTTGCAACAGTTCCTGGACGAGATCGAGCTCTGCGTGCCGGCCCTCCGCCGCTATGCGCGTGCGTTGACGCGCAACGCCGACCGCGCCGACGATCTTGTTCAGGACTGCCTTGAGCGCGCCATCCGCAAACAGGGCCTGTGGCAACCCACCGGCCCGCTCAAGGGCTGGCTGTTCCGCATCCTGCTCAACCTCTACCGCAACGAATTGCGGACCAGCCGGCGGCGCGGCGAACATGTGCCGGTTGAAACTTTGCTGGTGGAGCCATCCGTTGCTCCAGCACAGCCCGGACGCATCGCTCTCGCTGAAATAGCCCGGGCCATCGACACCCTCGCCGCCGAGCAGCGCGAAGCGCTGTTGCTGGTCGTGCTCGAGGGCATGAGTTATTCGGAAGCCGCGGAGGTGATCGGTATTCCAATGGGCACTTTGATGTCACGCCTCGGCCGCGCCCGCGCGACGCTGAGGACGCTGACCGGCTCGACTGACGAGCCGCGACTGAGGACGGTGAAATGAACGACGGCAAATTTGCCATCGATGGCGACGCACTGCACGCCTATGCCGATGGGCGGCTGGGCGATGCCGAACGGCTGGCCGTCGAGCGATATCTCGCGGCGCACCCGGAAGCAGCGGCAGAGATCGGCAACTGGACGCAGCAGAACGAGGCGCTGAAGGCCCTATTCGAGCCAGCGGCGCTGGAGCCCGTGCCGTCGCGGCTGTCGCCGCATCGCATTGCGCACAATCTGCGCAGCGAGCGCCAGCAGAGCTTCCGCAATATCGCGGCCGCGCTGATTTTGGTCTTGCTCGGCAGCGGCATTGGCTGGTTCGGGCGCGATTATCTGACCCCGACCGAGGCAGCGAGCGAGCGGCTGATCGATGCGGCGGTGACGGCCCATTCGCTCTACGTCAAGGAGAAGACGCGGGCAGTGGAGGTCGCCGCCGAGTCACCGACGTTGATGACGTGGCTCTCGAACCGCATCTCAACGCCGATCGATGCCCCCAATTTGACCGAGCAGGGTTTTACCTTCCTCGGTGGCCGCCTCCTGCCGGGTGATTCCGATGCCGATGATTCAGGGCCTGCTGCGCAGCTGATGTATGAGAACGCCTCGGCCGAGCGCGTGACGCTCTACATCACGGCCGCCCTGCCCGACAAAAAGGAAGTCTGGCAATTCGAGACCCGCGGCGGCGTCGAAGCCTATTACTGGGCCAACAACATGGTGACCTGCACGGTGGTCGCCGATCTGCCCGAGAAGGATCTCCGCATGCTGGGCAAGAAGATCTTCGAGCAGTTGACGTGGCATGCCGAATCCGAGTGGATGCGCTGATCGCTCAGGCGATCGGCAGCATCCGCTTCAGCACACCGTCCTTGATCGCATAATGATGGATCAACGCTGCCGCGGCATGCCCGGCAACGACATAGATCAAGGTCCATGCCGTGATGTTGTGCAGGCTCTCGATCTGGTGCGACAGCGCACGGTTCGATGCGAGGAGGCTCGGGATCGAGAAGAGGCCGAAGAACGAGAAATCTTCGCCCTGCATCCAGCGCAGGCCAAAGCCGAGGCCCACCTGTAGGGCCAGCAGACCGTAGAGCAGCCAATGGACGAGCTTGGAGAGTGGCGCGGTGATGGCCGTACCCACTGCTCGAAGCTTACGGCCAGCAACGACGCGCCAGATCAGGCGAGCCACCAGCAGCACGGCAAGCGCAATGCCCAACGAGACATGCACATCTTCAAGCGAACGCATGCCCCAATCGCGCGGTGCGTAGTTCCACAACAGGGATGTCCCGAACAGCACCAGAACCAAAGCGGCGGTCAGCCAGTGAAAGGCGATGGTCACGCCATCATAGCGTTCGCGATTGCGCTGATCATTCATGCCGGGTCTCCAGAACTATGGAGCCAAACTGGGGCCGGCGGCGCGCCGTTCCAAATTAACGATCGGCAAGCTGGATTAAATTGCCGTGAGGTCAGTAGCCCTGCCGCTTTTCGAGATCGTTGGCATAGATGTTGTGGAGCCCGACATTCCGGATGTCGCGCTCGCCCATCAGCGCCATCGACGTGTCAGTTTCCTTGCGCACGATTTCGAGCGCGCGGAGCACACCCGCTTCGCCACCGGCACCGAGACCATAGGCCATGATGCGGCCGATCAGGGCGCCCTTCGCGCCGAGCGCCAGCGCCTTGAGCAGATCCTGACCCGAGCGGATGCCGCCATCCATCAGCACCTCGGTCTTGTTGCCCACCGCATCGACGATCTCGGGCAGCACGCGGATGGAGGAAGGCGCGCCATCGAGTTGGCGGCCGCCATGATTGGAAACGACGATCGCGTCGGCGCCATTGTCGATCGCCAATTGCGCATCCCGCGGATCGAGGATGCCCTTGACGATGACGGGGCCACCGAAGCGCTTCTTGATCCAGGCGATGTCTTTCCAGTTGAGCGACAGGTCGAACTGCGTGCGGGTCCATTCGCTGAGCGAGGCGAGGTTGACCGCGTCGGACACATGACCCGCAATGTTGCGGAAGGTGTGACGTTTGGTGCCGAGCATGCGCATGGCCCAGCCGGGCTTGATCATCATCTCGGCGACGAAGCGCGGGGTGAATTTCGGCGGCGCCGTGAGGCCGTTGCGAATGTCCTTGTGACGCTGGCCGAGAATCTGGAGATCCATCGTCAGCACCAGCGCGGAGCAGTTCGCCGCCTTGGCGCGATCGATCAGCCGCTCGATATAGGCGCGGTCCTTCATCACATAGAGCTGGAACCAGAACGGCTTCGTCGTGTTCTCGGCGATGTCCTCGATCGAGCAGATCGCCATGGTGGAGAGCGTGAAGGGGATGCCGAACTTCTCGGCCGCCTTCGCCGCTTTGATCTCACCGTCGGCGTCGGTCATGCCGGTCGAGCCGACGGGCGCGATGGCGACCGGCAGGCTGACGGGCTGACCCAGCATGGTCGAGCCGAGATTGCGATTTTCCAGGTTGACCGCAACGCGCTGGCGGAAGGTGATCTTCTTGAAGTCGGATTCGTTGGCATCGTAGGTGCCCTGCGTATAGGCACCCGAGTCGATGTAGTCGAAGAACTGCTTGGGCACGCGCCGGCGGGCGATGGTCTTCAGTTCGTCTATCGTCAGCGCGCGATCGAGTGCGGACATGGCCGGGCTCCCTGCAGGTTTGCTTGCTCTATATCTGGCACGCGGGAAGGGTCAACTAACATGTTAGCTGTATGCTGCTGTTTGGTGCACGTATTTTGCCATAGGCTACCAATCGGGCAAGTACGGATCGGGGCGTGGCAAAGTCTGGCAAGCGGCCGAAGGGGTTTCGCGAGGCGCAGGGCAAGTTCGCGCCCGGCGTCGAGCTGCAATCGATCTTTGCCGCTTATGATTTCAACTGCGCGTTCACGGGGCGGGATTTGCGGATCGAGTCAGCCGCCGATCCGCGCGGCTATCTGCTCAATTTGAGCGGCGATCCCGCGGCAATCGAACCGGCGGCGCTGATCCCCGCATGCCTCGACGCCATCTTCGCGTTTGAACGGGGCCATGTTGGGATCGGCCCTAATTACAATTTTCTGGTCAATCTCGAGCGGATCGATCCTGAGTTCTTGCCGAAACTCAACGCCATCGGCCGCCTACACCTGCCCGCAGACGCAGCACTCCACCCCTCGCAAGCGGCGCTGACACCGCATTTGGTGGCCTTCGTCGGTGGCCGCCGCAGCCGCTATTGACCCGGCTTCGATCCGAGATCGAGCGCATTGAGCCGTAGCGCATTGCCGATGACGCTGACGGATGAAAGCGCCATAGCCGCCGCGGCGATCATGGGAGACAGCAACCACCCGGTGAGCGGATAGAGGATGCCGGCGGCGATGGGGATGCCGAGTGCATTGTAGCCGAAGGCGAACCAGAGATTCTGCTTGATATTGCCAAGCGTGGCCCTGGCCAGGCGACGCGCTCGAACCGCGCCGGCGAGATCGCCCTTGAGCAGCGTGATGCCCGCCGCCTCGATAGCGACATCGGCGCCGGTGCCCATGGCTATGCCCACGTCGGCGGCTGCGAGAGCGGGGGCATCGTTGACGCCGTCACCGGCAAAGGCGACGATCTTGCCCCGCTTGCGCAGCGCGACGATGAGATCATGCTTGCTCTCTGGCGTCATGCCAGCATGGATTCTGCTGAGGCCAAGCGCGAGGCCCACAGTATCGGCAGTGCCTTTTGCGTCGCCGGTGGCCATAATGATGTCGATGCCGCCTGCGGCGAGCCGTTCGAGCGCGGATCTGGCGCTGGACTTGATCGGATCCGTTACCGTGACGAGGCCAATGATTTTGTTGCCTTCGGCGACGAACATCGCCGTCCGGCCCTTGGCGGCGTGGTCGGCCTGGAGCCGGAGGAAAGCTTCGGTGAGCGGCGCACCAGCCGTCTGCATCATCGAGCTGTTGCCCAGCGCAATTGGCGTGCCGCGCAAATTGCCGATGACGCCCTGCCCGGTGACCGAATGGAAATCCGTGATCTCCAGTATCTTCGCGCTACGGGTATCGGCGCCTGTGACGATTGCCTTCGCCAGTGGGTGCGCAGAACTCCGTTCCAGCGCGGCGGCGATGGCCAATACCCAGCCCTCATCGACACCCTTAGCGGCGATCACCTGATCGAGCATGGGCCTGCCTTCAGTGAGGGTGCCGGTCTTGTCGACGATCAGCGTATCGGCCCGCGCCAACGTCTCGAGCGCCTCCGCATCCTTGACCAGAACACCTGCATGGGCACCGTGACCTGTGGCGACCATGACCGACATGGGAGTTGCGAGACCAAGCGCACAAGGGCAGGCGATGATCAGGACCCCGATGGCGGAGGTGAGCGCCTGGGCGAGATCGCCGGTCGTAACCATCCACACGACGAACGCCGCGATTGCGATGAGCACCACGCCGGGTACGAACCAGGCGGCGACCTTGTCGGCCAAAGCCTGGATCGGCGCACGGCTGCGCTGCGCCCTACCCACCAGCGCAACGATCTGGCTGAGCCGCGTTGCAGCACCAACGGCGGTGGCGCGCATCACGAAGCTGCCGGCGCCATTGAGCGTGCCGCCGGTGACCATCGAGCCGATAGCTTTGTCGGCGGGGATCGGCTCGCCGGTGAGCATGGCCTCATCGACGTCGCTCTGGCCCTCGACCAGTTCGCCATCGACAGGGACGGCCTCACCGGGCTTCACGCGCAGCAGATCGCCGGTCATGATTTGATCGAGGGCAACATCCATCTCGTGACCATGCGCAACGCGGTGAGCAATCTTGGGCGCGAGATTGAGCAGGCTGCGGATCGCGGCTCCTGTCGCGGCTCGTGCTTTGAGCTCGAGCACCTGACCGACAAACACCAGGGTGATGATCACCGCCGCGGCTTCGAAATAAAGTGGCGGACCGTTCATCGACCCCATCGGGAAGAGCTGCGGCGCCACAACAGCGACCAGCGAGAATAGATAGGCCGCGCCGACACCGAGGCCGATCAGCGTCCACATATTGGCCGAGCGATTGCGCAGCGACGCGATGAAGCGGCGCCAGAACGGCGCGGCCGCCCAGAGCACGACCGGAGTCGCCAGCGCCAATTGCACCCAGGGGAACCACATGCCGAGCCAGTGCGCGAAATCGAAGCCGACGAGTTCGCCCATCGACAACACGAGCAGCGAGACGCTGAGCGCGGCGCTGACGATCATAAGACGGGTAAAGTCTGCGAGTTCGGGGTCCGGGCCGTCATCGAGCGTCGGCACCACGGGTTCGAGCGCCATGCCGCATATCGGGCAATCGCCGGGGCCCTCTTGCACGATCTCGGGATGCATCGGGCAGGTGTAGAGCGCTCCTTGGGGGGCAGCCGCTGCCGCGGGGGGCACAGCGTGGTCGTGGTGGCTATGGTCGTGCGCCATCGCGGCGGGCTTGCGCGGTGGCAACTCAAACGGCTTGGCGTTGATATACTTGACCGCGTTGGCGACGAAGCTCGTCCGGCAGCCATCGCAGCAGAAGTGATAGATCTTGCCCTCATGCTCGGCGCTTACGGCCGTGCCGGGATCGACCATCATGCCGCAGACCGGATCGCGCACCTTCTCGCTGTCGGTTATGCTCTGTTGATGCTGCGAATGGTCCATTTCGTCTCCGTCGGGTCGCCCCTCTTGACGAAGCATATGGACCTTCCCATCATGGTAAGGTCAAGGGGTGAAGCAAAATGCAGATTGGCGAAGCCAGCAGGGCCACCGGCGTTTCGGCCAAGATGATCCGGCACTATGAGTCGATCGGGCTGATCCCGGCGGCCGACCGGCGCGACTCGAACTACCGCGATTACGGCGCCGAAGACGTTCATCGCCTGGGCTTCATCCGGCGGGCCCGCGACCTCGGCTTCTCGATCGAGGAGATCCGCGATCTGCTCCGCCTGTGGGGCGACCGCAAGCGGTCGAGCCGCGATGTGAAGGCGCTGACCTTGGCGCATGTCGCGGAGCTCGACGCCAAGATCGCGCTGCTGGGCGAGATGCGGGCCACGCTGTCGCATCTGGTCCAGTGCTGCGATGGCGACAACCGGCCCGACTGCCCGATCATCGAAAGTCTCGCCGGCGCCGCGCCCATCCACAGCAAGCATATGCACCGCCACTAGAGGGCGGCTTCAGAGTCGGCTAAGAGGCTCGCGACGGTTGCTCACGCGCCGGTGCACGCTCCAACCTCAGAGACCTCGCTCAAGTGTCAGCCAAAATCGTTTTGCCGGAACCCGGCCTGTTGAAACTGGTCCCGATCACGGGGAAGGGCCGCGGCGTCGTGACGACGCGCGCCATCAAGAAGGGCAAGATCGTCGAGGCCGGCCCGGTCATCAAGATGAAAAAGGCGGACCGGCTCGATCGCTCGACCGTGCTCAGCCACTATCCGTTCGAGTGGAACGAGAAGCCCTTTGTGCAGGCGTTCCCGCTCGGCTACGCCGGGCTGCTGAACCACTCGGACACGCCCAACTGCAAGATCGAGACCGATATCCCCGGCGACGTATTGGTCATCGAGACCCTGCGCGCCATAGCGCCGGGCGAGGAGCTGACCTGGAGCTACGGCATCGATCCGTGGTTCGCGGTGACGAAGTAGGCGTCACACGCTGAGGCAGAGATATTTGATGTCGAGATAATCCTCGATGCCGTATTTGCTGCCTTCGCGGCCGTGGCCCGATTGCTTGACGCCACCGAAGGGCGCGAGCTCGGTCGAGATGAGGCCGGTGTTGATGCCGACCATGCCGTAGTCGAGCGCTTCGGCCACCTTGAACACGCGGCTCATATCCTTGGCGTAGAAATACGACGCGAGGCCGAACTCGGTGGCGTTGGCGAGGCGGATGACTTCGTCGACCGTTTCGAATTTGAACAGCGGCGCAACCGGGCCGAAGGTCTCTTCGCGGGCCAGCAGCATGTCGGCAGTGGCGCCGGTGAGCACAGTCGGCTCGAAAAACAGCCCCTGCCCCGCCTGGCCGCCCAGCACGATCTTCGCACCCTTCGCGGTCGCATCGGCCAGATGGCGCTCGACCTTGTCGACCGCCGCGCGGTCGATCAGCGGACCGGTGGTGACGCCCTCGGTGAAGCCGTCGCCGAGCTTCAGCTTTCGCGTTGCAGCGACCAGCTTCTCGGTGAACGCGTCATAAACACCGGCCTGCACATAGAGCCGGTTGGCACAGACGCAGGTCTGGCCATTATTGCGATATTTCGAGATCAGCGCGCCTTCGACGGCGGCATCGAGATCGGCATCGTCGAAGACGATGAAGGGCGCATTGCCGCCAAGTTCGAGACTAAGCCGCATGATCTGGTCGGCACCCTGCCGCATCAGGATGCGGCCGACTGCTGTTGAGCCGGTGAAGGTCAGCTTGCGCACGACGGGATTGGAGCAGAACTCCACTCCAATGGCGGGGCCATCGGTCGAGGTGATGACGCTGAACAGCCCCTTCGGCAGCCCCGCCATTTCCGCGAGCCGCGCCAGCGCGATCGCCGACAGCGGCGTTTCCGAGGCCGGCTTGCTGACCATGGCGCAGCCCGCCGCAAGCGCCGGCGCCATCTTGCGGGCGAGCATGGCGTTGGGGAAATTCCACGGCGTGATGGCAGCGACGACGCCAACCGGCTGCTTCAGGACGATGATCCGCTTGTCTTCCTGATGGCCGGGGATGGTGTCGCCATAGACGCGTTTCGCCTCTTCGCCGAACCATTCGACATAGGACGCGCCATAGGCGATCTCGCCCTTGGCTTCGGCGAGCGGCTTGCCCTGCTCTGCCGTCATGATGGCCGCAAGATCGTCCTGATGCGCCATCATCAGATCGAAGAGCTTGCGGAGGATCGCAGCGCGCGCCTTGCCGGTCCTGGCGGCCCAGGCGATTTGCGCTGTCTCGGCGGCAGTGATGGCGCGGCTTGTCTCGGCGGCGCCCATGTCGGGCAGCGTCGCCAGCACCTCACCTGTCGATGGGTTGGTGACGTCGAAGCTCTTGCCGCTGTCGGCCCGCTCCAGCCAGTCACCGCCGACAAGGCCGGCGGCCGGGAGTATCCCCTGCTGCGTGAGGTGCTTGGTGAGCGCGGTCGTGATGGGCATGCCTGCCTCCTGTTGAGGCAGGTCTAGGCCCAGACTATCGCAAGCTCAAGCGGCGCGACGACGCGGCAGGCGGCGGATGCGGGGTGTATCGAGCTGCTCGCGGAACGCCGAGCGCGATGCCGCGGCGCCCCTTATGTCCGTCGACCAGTCGTCCTCGAGGAAGAAGATCGCATTGGTGTGCGGGTCGTAGCGGATTTCGAGCCGCTGCCCGCTGGTGGCGCGGGCGATGATGGGGTGGGCCGTAAACTCAGAAGCACGCATGGCAGTCTCCTGGGAGTGGGTGTCGTCACGCTTTGTTAACTTTGACGCTTGGCCGAAGCGTGACCTTTGGCCGACACAATTGTGACAAGCCAACCCGTTGCCAGCCCGTGGGGTTCCACGCCTGCTGCAGAATGCTGTTGAGAGTCTTGCTGCGACTCAAGCGGCGGCGCTGAGCGATTTGAGCCCGGGATAGTCGCGCTTGAGGCCGGCAAAGAAGATCGGCTGCATCAGGCTGAGCGTATCGAGATCGACAAGCTTGGGGCTGAGGAAGCTCAGTTCCAGCTTCACGCCATTGGCGACGAACGACACGGAGGACAATTCCTTCGTACCGCTTTTGGGCTTGGCGACCCAATTGGCCGTCTCGTGCGGAGCGAAGCTCACATGGCGGCCGGCGCCCACCCATGTGGATGTGTAGGCCTCGAAGCGCTGCCCCTCGGCAGTGACGAGCGCCACGCTATCCCGCCAGAACAGGCGGCCCTGCAGCATGATCAGGACCAGCAGAAAGACCGCGAGGCCTGCGGCGAATTTTGTGGAGAAGCCGAATTCGAGATTCTGCCAGACGCTGGTGCCCCAAACGAGCGCGACGATGGCGCCGGCCGTGGCGAAGGGCACCCAGCGCGGCGTCGGATCGGCGAAGGCGGTTGTCATGCGCGACCACCATTCATCGGGCGTCTGCGCTGGCTAACACCACCGGGGCCGTAGGGATAATCGCCCATGATCGGCGCGCTGGCCGCATCGAGCTGCGCGACATCATCGGCGGACAGCCGGAGGGCATCGGCCTTCATGTTTTCTTCGAGCTGCGCCACGGTGCGGGCACCGAGGATCACCGACGTGACGGCGGGACGCCCGGCGACCCACGCCAGCGCCGTCTCGGCCATGCTGACTCCATGGGCTTTGGCGATAGCTTCCAGCGCATCGATGATCCGCCAGGTGCGCTCCGCCGCGTTGCGCGGACCATAGGATTCCTGGCCGCGAGTGGGGTTCACGCCGAGCCGCGTCTGGCCCGTCGGGGCACTGTCGCGCTTGTATTTGCCGGTGAGCCAGCCGCCACCGAGCGGCGACCATGGCATCAGCCCCATGCCGGCATCGAGACAGGCGGGCACGATCTCGAACTCGATGTCGCGAACGATGAGGTTGTAATGCGGCTGCAGCGTCACCGGGGCTGCGTAGCCCGAGAACTTGGCGATCTGGACGGCCTTGGTCACTTGCCAGCCGAGGAAATTCGAGAAGCCGTAATAGGCGATCTTGCCGGCGCTGATCGCGTCGTCGAGGAAGCGGAGCGTCTCCTCGAGCGGCGTCAGTTCGTCCCAGGCGTGCATCTGGTAGAGATCGATCCGCTCGACGCCGAGGCGCTTGAGCGATTCATCGAGCGCGACGCCGAGGTGGCGGCGTGAAATGCCAAGATCATTGGGACCTTTGCCCATCGGGAAGCGCGCCTTGCTCGCAATGAGCATCTGCTGGGCTTCATTCGGGCGCGACTTCATCCAGCGTCCAATGATCTCTTCGGAGACACCGGCATTGTAGACATCGGCAGTGTCGATGAAATTGCCGCCCTCCTTGGCATAGGCATCGAGCATGGCGAACGAGGTCGGCTCATCGGCCTCGTCGCCGAAGGTCATGGTGCCGAGGCACCAGGCGGTGACGATGGCGCCGCTGTTTCCGAGACGTCGAAGTTGCATCAGACCGTCGCTCCAATGTGCCACGGCACGAATTCATTGTCGCCATAGCCGAGCAGTTCCGACTTCGACTTCTCACCCGAGGCAACGGCAAGGATCTTGTCGAAGATCTCCTGGCCCTTTTCCTCGAGCGAGGAACCTTCGACCACTTCGCCGCCATTGATGTCCATGTCGTCGATCATGCGGTAGTACATTTCCGAATTGGTCGCGATCTTGATGGAGGGAGTTGGCTTGCAGCCATAGGCCGAACCGCGGCCGGTGGTGAAGCATAGGATATTGGCGCCACCCGCCACCTGCCCCGTCGCCGAGACCGGGTCGTAGCCGGGCGTGTCCATGAACACGAAGCCCTTCTCGGTCACCGGGTCGGCATAATGATAGACCGCATTGAGCGGCGTCGTGCCGCCCTTGGCTGCCGCGCCGAGAGACTTTTCGAGAATGGTCGTCAACCCACCAAGCTTGTTGCCGGGCGACGGGTTGTTGTTCATCTCCATATTGTTGCGCTTGGTGTAGTCTTCCCACCAATGGATGATGTCGACCAGCTTCTGGCCGACTTCCGGCGTCCGCGCCCGGCGTGTCAGCAAATGCTCGGCGCCGTAGATCTCTGGCGTCTCCGACAAGATCGCCGTTCCACCATGCTTGACGAGGATATCGGCGGCATAGCCGAGCGCCGGATTGGCGGTGATGCCAGAATAGCCGTCCGACCCGCCGCATTGCAGCGCCAACATCAGTTCGCTCGCCGGTTGGGTGGTGCGCTTGATGTTGTTGACCGTCGGCAGCATGGCCTTCACGGCCTCGACGCCCGCCTCGACGGTCTTCTTCGTGCCGCCGACTTCCTGGATCGTCATCGTGCGGAAGGTTTCGTTCTCGGTCACCCCATAGGCTTCCTTGAGCTTGGGGATCTGGAAGCCCTCGCAGCCGAGGCCGACCATGATGACGCCACCCATGTTCGGGTTCGTCGCATAGCCCCATGTGGTCTTGCGCAGCGTGTCGAAGATGACGCCGCGGTAATCGACGATGCAGCCATTGGACTGCTTCAGCGCGACGATGCCGTCGATGTTGGGGAAGTCGTCGAGGATGCCGCTGCGCTCGACTTCCTTGGCAATGAAACCAGCGACAGTCGCCGAGCAGTTCACCGAGGTGAGGATGCCCACATAATTGCGGGTGCCCACGGCGCCGTTGGGGCGCTTGTAGCCCTCGAACGTCGCGCGCTGCGCGTCGGGAACGAACGCCACAGGAACGACACCTTCGCCGAACGCATAGTCCTGCTCGACATGTTCGCCGATCGAGCAATTGTGCTCATGCACCCATTCGCCCGGCGGCAGGCCCTCCTTGGCGAAGCCGATGATCTGGCCAAACTTGATAATCGCCTCGCCTGCCTTGACCGGCTTGACCGTGAATTTGTGTCCGCGCGGCACCCGCTT
>JBDSHC010000076.1:0-11287 GCA_039918675.1 Devosia sp. | reverse complement strand
CTTCATGATGATCTCGTCGATCCCGGCATGGATCGAGGCCGCCTTCGTATCCGCGGTGAGCGCGCTGGCCAGCGCGATGATCTGCAACCGCCGCGACTCGATGCGGGGGTCGTGGCGCAGATCCTCGGCCAGCAGATCGGCGCGCGCCAGAGCGCTGTCGAAATCCGTGACCACGAGATCGGCATGCGCCAGCCGCAGATAGGTCTTGAGCGCGAGTTGTGTTTCGAACGGTCGAACCCGCAGCGATGGCGAACCGGCCAGCGTCACCGCCAAAATCGATGAAAGCGCCGGGTTGGCGACAAGCACTGCAACGGTCTTGAGCGGCGCGAACATGGTAAATGAAACGTTAACACGCCCTGCGCCGCCCTAGAAGCACCCACCCGCAACAGCACAACAAAAAACCCGCCGGCGGCACCGGCGGGTTTTCGAAGGACAGAAGAAGCTGCTTACTTGGCTTCTTCGAACATGTGCTCGACATGCTCCCAGTTCACCAGATTGTCGAACCAGGCTTCGAGATACTTCGGCCGCGCATTGCGGTAGTCGATGTAATAGCTGTGCTCCCAGACGTCGACGCCGAGCAGCGGCTTGGCATTGCCATGCACCAGCGGGCTTTCGCCATTGGCGGTTTTCGAGACCTCCAGCTTGCCATTCTTGAGGCTCAGCCAGGCCCAGCCTGAACCGAACTGTGTCGTGCCGGCGGCGATGAAATCGGTACGGAACTTGTCGTAACCGCCCAGATCGCTGTCGATCGCCTTGAGCAGGGCCCCCGGCACCTTGGCCGCACCGCCGCCGCCATTGGGCTTCATCCAGTTCCAGAAATGCACGTGATTGTAGTGCTGGCCGATATTGTTGAAGAGCCCCGGCTCCTTGCCGAACACTTCCTTGACCAGATCGGGGAGTTCCAGAACCTCGAGCCCCTTGCCCTCCATCAGCTTGTTGCCGTTGGTGACATACGCCTGATGGTGCTTGTCGTGGTGGAACTCCAGCGTCTCCTTGGACATGTACGGGCCAAGGGCGTCGTACGCGTAGGGAAGCTCGGGGAGGGTAAGGGCCATGAGGATGCTCCGCTTTTTGGGATTTTGTTCAGCGCGAAAAACGCTGTCACGCTCGATATATGCTCTTTGACATGACGCGCCAACCGCGGCCTTCGGACGTTTATGCCAATCCGGCGCATTCGAGCGCAAAGGCATAGCTCAAAGCCGTCTCCTTGAGCCGATCGAACCGCCCCGACGCGCCGCCATGTCCGGCGTCCATATGCGTTTTCAGGTAGAGCGGCTGGCTGTCCGTCTTGGTCGCCCGGAGTTTCGCCACCCACTTCGCTGGCTCCCAATAGGTCACCCGTGGGTCAGTCAGCCCCGCCAGCGCGAAGATCGGCGGGTAGTCTTTCGCAGCCACCTGCTCGTAGGGAGCATAACTCGCTATCCGCGCGAAATCCTCCGCCGAGTCGATCGGGTTGCCCCATTCGGGCCATTCGGGCGGGGTGAGCGGCAGGGTGTCATCGCTCATCGTGTTGAGGACGTCGACGAACGGCACCACGGCCAGGATGCCTGCCCAAAGCTCGGGGCGCATATTGGCAATCGCTCCCATGAGCATGCCGCCCGCCGATCCCCCTTCGGCAACGATGCGGTCGGGCGCGGCGTAGCCGTCCTGAATCAGTTTTTCGGCGGCGGCGATGAAGTCGCTGAAAGTGTTCGGCTTTTTCTCGCGCCGCCCATCCTTGTACCAGCGATAGCCCTTGTCCATGCCACCGCGCACATGCGCCACGGCGTAAACGAAGCCGCGATCGACGAGCGACAGATTGCTCACCGAAAAGCCGGCGGGCAGCGAGATGCCGTACGCGCCGTAACCGTAGAGGAGTGCAGCCGCAGTACCATCGATTGGCGTCGTTTTTCGATAGAGCAGCGTCACCGGCACGCGCTCGCCGTCGGAAGCGTCAGCGAAGATGCGGCGCGTCACGTAGTCGTCCGGATTGTGCCCGCTCGGCACCTCCTGCTGCTTGAGCAGGGTCCGCGCGCGCGTGTCGAGATCGAGATCGTAGGTCCGCTGCGGCGTAGTGGGCGACGAGTAGGTGAAGCGGATGGTTGCGGTGTCGAACTCGTAGCCGGCCGACATGCCGAGGGAGTAGGCCTCCTCGTCGAAAGCCACGGGCCATTCAGCGCCACTGCGCAGATCGCGCACGACGATCCGCGGCAGCCCATAGACGCGTTCGAGCCGCACAAGATGGTTCTTGAGAAGGATGGTGTCGAGGATCAACACGCCGGCCGTGTGCGGCACGAGCTCGACCCAGTTCTCGGGGCCGGGGGCGCCGGCAGGGGCGGTGACGATCTTGAAGTCCTCGGCCCCGGCGGCGTTAGTCAGTAGATAGAGAAGGCCATCGCGCTCTTCCACATCGTATTCGCGTTCGACTAGTCGCGGTGCGACCAACCTGGGGGCGCCGCCATCTGCGATGAGCCAGACTTCGGACGTCTGGTGGTCATGCACATCGATGGTGATGAACGCCCGGCTGAGCGTTTCACCGACACCGACGAAGAAGCCCGGATCGGCTTCTTCGAAGATAATCGCGTCGTCCGCCTGCGCCGTCCCGAGAACATGCCGCCGCACCCGATAGGGCCTGTGGCTGTCATCCAGCTCCACATAGTAGATCGACTTGCCGTCGGGCGCCCAGGTGCCGCCGTCGCCCGCTTCGGTGATCGTCTCGCCAGTGTCCTTGCCGGTCGCCAGATCGCGGATCTGGATGGTGTAATATTCCGACCCCTGCCGATCGACGGCCCAGGCGAGCAGCCGATGGTCGGGTGAGTGCTCGGCGCCGCCAAAGCCGAAATAGCTCTCGCGGGCTTCCGCGTTGCAGTCGAGCAGCACGGTCTCCGTGCCACCGTCTCGCGGCGTCCGCACGATCAGCGGGTATTGCTTGCCCTCGAGCATCCGTGAATTGTAGGCCCACGGGCCGTCCGGGGAGGCAATGCTGCTGTCGTCTTCTTTGATCCGGCCGCGGATTTCGCGATAGATCGCCTCGGTCAGCTCCGCATGCGGCGCCTCGAATGTCTCGGCGAAATAGGCGTTCTCGGCCTCGATATAGGTGCGAATATCCCCCGGCAGCGCCTCGGGTGACTGCATGACCTCCTGCCAATTGTCGGCGCGCAGCCAGGAATAAGGGTCCTGGCGCAATACGCCGTGCTGAGTGATAGCGTGTTGGCGGCGTTCGGCGACGGGCGGGGCGAGGGGAGTAGTGGCAGGATTGGTCATCCCGGCTACATAGTGGGCCTGCCCCGGTGTGTCATCCCTATGGGCGGTGGATCGACGTGATCGGTGGGTGCCTTCGTGATCCGCCGCGCGCTAGTCTGACCGCACCGAATCTTCAGGTGCGGCGCGTTGGAACTCAGCTTCGACACTTTTACCCTGCTCGTGTTGATGGCGCCGTTTGCCGTGGCGCTCCTCGCGCCGACCATCTCGCGCGAAACGGGTCGGGCGGCGGGCTGGATACTGGCGTTGGTACCGGCCGGGCTGTTCGTCATGCTCTTGTCGATGATCGGCGATGTGGCCGCTGGCCATCCCGTCAGCATCACGGTGGACTGGGTTCCAGCGCTCGGGCTCCGCTTCAGCCTGCTCATCGATGGCCTGTCCTTGACATTTGCGCTCCTCATCAGCGGGATCGGTGCGTTCATTCTGGTCTATTCCGGCGACTATCTCGCGGGCCATCCGCACCGGGGGCGCTTCTTCGCGTTTCTGCTGCTGTTCATGGGGGCCATGCTGAGCCTCGTCCTGGCCGACAGCCTCGTCGCGCTGTTCGTGTTTTGGGAGATGACCAGCGTCACCTCCTTCCTGCTCATCGGCTTCGATCACACCGCGGAGAAATCGCGGCGCGCTGCCATTCAGGCGCTGATCGTCACAGGCATCGGCGGCCTCGCGCTGATGGCCGGCGGTGTGCTGCTTTACGTAGTGGCTGGCACCTGGGACATCTCGGCGCTCGCCGCGTCGCCGACGCTGCGGCAGGCGGGCGCGGCGTATCCATGGGTGCTCGGCTTTATCCTCGTCGCAGCCTTCACGAAGTCGGCCCAAGTGCCGTTCCACTTCTGGCTGCCCAATGCGATGGAGGCACCGACGCCGGTCTCCGCCTACCTCCATTCGGCGACGATGGTACAAGCCGGTATCTACCTCCTCGCACGCCTCTCGCCGATCCTCGCGGGTACACCGCAATGGCAGGCGCTGCTGTGCACAATCGGCGGCGCGACCCTGCTATGGGGCGCGCTGATCGCCCTCAAGCAGACCGATTTGAAGCAATTGCTTGCCCACACGACGATTGCGTCGCTGGGCCTGTTGGTGATGCTGCTCGGCATTGGCGGCGAGGCGGCGGCGATGGCCGTGGCCACATATTTCGTTGCGCATGCGCTCTACAAGGCCGCGCTGTTTCTCGTCACGGGCAGCGTCGACCATGCCACCGGATCACGCGACGTCACCCGATTGAGCGGTCTACGCGACAGTCTCACCATCAGCTTCATCTGCACGGCGCTGGCTGCGCTGTCGATGTTCGGTGTGCCGCCGCTGCTTGGCTACATCGCCAAGGAAGAAATCTATGCGGTGGTTGGTCTCACCGACGTCTGGGCCGTCGTGGTGCTGACGGTCATTGTCGTTGGCAATGCGCTGCTCGGCACGGCGGCGCTTGCGGTGCTGATCCGCCCGTTCATGGGCAACGCAATGCCCGCTGACTTGCCGCCGCGTGAGGGCGGCATCGCGTTATGGATCGGTCCAGTGGCGTTTGGACTGCTGGGCCTGGCGGTGCTGTTTGGCATCTCCACTTACGGCGATCTCGTTGCGGCCCCCATGGCTTCAGCAATCATGGGCTACCCGGTCGCGAGTCATCTCACCTTCGCGGTCGATCTCACGCATCTGCCCGTGTGGCTGTCGCTTCTCACCTGGGTGATCGCGATCCTCGCCTACATGCAACTCGACAGATTGCGAGCAGCGCTGACCGGGCTGGAACGGCGATTTAGCTGGAGCTTCGATAAGGGCTTCGATCAAATCATGTTTGGGCTGATCCGTATCGCGGGCGGTTGGACGCGGGCGTTCCATCATGGACGTCTCGAGCTCTATCTGGTGGTCGCTGTCGCCAGTCTCGCGCTGGTCTTGCTGGTGCCTCTCTGGCGGCTTGGTGGCTGGCCGCAGGTCCCAGACTTCCGGGCTGGCAATTTCTATGAATGGGGCGTCATTGGCCTTGCGACCATAGGTGTCGTGACCCTCGTGCTGGCTCGCACGCGGCTTGGGGCGATTGTTGCACTCGGCATCCAGGGCCTCGCCGTGGCACTGATCTTCCTCGTCTTCGGTGCCCCGGATCTCGCCTTCACGCAATTGCTGGTGGAGACCCTGTCCGTTGTTATTCTGGCCTTGGTGATGGCCCGGCTCAATCTTTCGGCTAACGATCCACGTCCTTTTGAAGACTGGTTGCGCGATGGTGGGTTGGCCATTGTGGTCGGAGGCTCTGCTTGTCTGTTGTTGCTCAGGGTACTCGAAGGAACGTTCGATGGCAGGCTGAGCACATTCTTCGCGCAGAACAGCGTTGCGACTGCGCATGGCCGCAACATTGTCAACGTGATCCTCGTCGACTTCCGCGGGCTGGATACGCTGGGAGAAATCGCTGTCGTGATGACCGCCGGTATTGCGGTTCTTGCGCTGCTTCGGCGTCAGCACAAACGTGGTCCGCAGACGGACAGCGCAAAGCGTGCGCCACGCAGGAAGGTTGCCGCGGTATGAGCACACTCATCTTCCGCACGATGGCGCCTCCGCTGGCTGGTCTGATGCTGATCGTGTCCATTGTCGTGCTGCTGCGCGGCCACAACGATCCCGGTGGCGGGTTCATCGGTGGGCTGCTCGCGGCATGTGCTGCCGCGATCCATGGCATGGCGTTCGGTGTAGGGCGAACGCGACAGGTGATGCGCATCAATCCATTGGCGATCTCCGGCTTCGGCGTGTTGTTGGCGATTGCGTCCGGACTGCTGTCGGCTTTTGCCGGCACGTCGTTCCTCACCGGCCTCTGGCTTCCCGCCAACATCTTCGGCGTACCCGGCCTGTTCGACATCGGCGTCTACTTCACCGTCGCTGGAACGCTCGCCGCGATCGCGCTGGCGCTTGAAGACGGAGGGGAGGGCAACTGATGGAACCCGTACTCGCCATCCTGGTCAGCCTATTTCTCGCGGTCGCGATCTATCTCATGCTCTCCCGCTCGCTTGTCCGCGTTCTGCTCGGCGTTGTCGTCCTCGGCAATGGTATCAATCTGCTGATCTTTGTTGCGGGGCGGCTCACTTCCGCCACACCACCGATCGTCCCGCCTGGGCAGAAGATCCCGGCCGGCCTGTTCGCCAATCCATTGCCGCAGGCCCTGATCCTCACCGCGATCGTTATCGGCTTCGCGATGTTTGCCTTCCTGATCGTGCTGGCGTTCCGTGCCTATGAGGCAATGAATGCCGACGATACCGATCAGATGCGATTGGCCGAGCCCGAGGGCGAGCCACGCCCACCGCTGGAGTATTAGCGGTGGTCCTGCATCCCACTTCGCTCGCTGACTGGGTCGTCGTGCTGCCGGTGCTGCTTTGCCTCGCCGGCGCGGCTGTCCTGCTGATGTTGCGGACGCTCGTCAGGCTGCAGCGCTGGGTCTGCCTCGCTATGCTTCTGTCGCTTGTGGTCTGCGACGGCGTTCTATTCCGGCGCGTGCTGGCAGATGGTCCGCTGGCCATGACCATGGGCAATTGGCCGGCTCCCTTCGGCATCACCTTCGCCGCCGACGTCATGGGTGCAGGGTTTGCGCTGGTCGCTGCCTTCGTCGCCCTCTGCGTTGTGATCTATATGAGGGGCGATACGCCGGAATCTGCGGTGCGCGATGGCGCGTACCCACTGATCCTGCTGCTCATGGCGGGCGTCAGCGGTGCGTTCCTGACCGGCGATCTGTTCAACCTCTATGTCTGGTTCGAGGTGATGCTCATCGCCTCGTTCGGATTGATGGTCCTCGCCGGCAATCCGCTGCAGCTCGATGGTGCGGTGAAATACGGCGTCCTCAATTTCCTCGCAACGGCGCTGTTTTTGGCTGCGCTTGGGCTGCTCTACGGTCTGCTCGGTACGCTCAACATGGCAGACATCATCGGCAAGGCGGCGCGCGCGGATCTGGCGCCGCTGACCGCCATCGCCGCGCTCTTTGCACTGGCGTTCTGCATGAAGGCGGCAATGTTCCCGGTCAACGCATGGTTGCCCGCGTCCTACCACACACCACCGCCCGCGATTTCGGCTCTCATCGGTGCGCTGCTGACCAAGGTAGGCGTTTACGCCCTCGTCCGAATGCTGGTCATGCTAACGCCTGAGGCGCGCGAGATACTGTCGCCTGCAATTCTGGCCGTCGGCATTGCCACGGCAATTCTCGGCCCGCTATCGGCGATCGCCGAAACCAATCTCCGTCGCGCGATAGGTTTCGTGCTGATCGGAGGCATCGGAGTAGCCGTCCTGCCGATCGCCGGGGCCAATCCGTTCGCGCTGTCCGGTGGACTTGCCTATTTGGTGCACGCGATGCTGACCATGGCCGCGCTTTATCTCGCGGCCGGCCTCATCGAGCGGGGTAGGGACCAGTCCGACACGCGCGGCATTGGCGGCCTCTATGCAGCGAATTCCTTGCTCTCGGTGCTGTTCTTCGTCCTGGTTCTTGCCGTGTCGGGAGTGCCGCCTTTCCTCGGCTTCTGGCCCAAGCTGTTGCTGCTGCAGGGCTTCATCGGGGCCAATGATTGGCTGCCGGTCTTCGTCATCCTGCTCAATGCGCTGCTGACACTGATTGCCGGCGCCCGGCTCTGGTCGCGGCTGTTCTGGCGCGGCACAGGCGACCGCGTCTCACTGCCGGTCATGCCCCTCGCCGCGACGATCGCCTTGACCGTAGCTGGCGTTGTTCTGGCTCTCATGCCGAACGTCCTCATCGCTTCCGCCCAGACCGCCGCGTATGACCTCATCAATCCGGCGCGCTACATTGCGGCTGTGGGGTTGAGCCCATGAGATGGATGAGATGGCTTCGTTTGCTGCTCTTCTTTCTTCGCGAGTTGATCCTCAGCGCGCTGCAGGTGAGTTGGCTCGTGCTGCAGCCTCGCCTGCGGCTTCGGCCGGCTATCATCGCCTATCCGCTGACCGTCACGACTGACGCCCAGATCACGCTGTTGGCCAATCTGATCAGCCTGACTCCGGGCACTCTCAGCGTCGATGTCTCGGCGGATCGTGGGACGCTTCTTATCCACGCGATCGATATCGAGTGGCGCGAGGCGTTGGTCAGCCAGATCGCCGGCGGGTTCGAAACCAGGGTGGTCGAGGTGCTGAGGTGATCGAGATGGCGACCACGATTTCCACGATCCTGTTAGGCGTCGCCGCCCTGGCGACGATAATTCGGATCATCGTCGGGCCGACCCTGGCCGACAGAGTGCTGGGCCTCGACGTGCTTACAATTCTAGGCGTCGGCTTCATTGGGGCATTTGCGGTGCGGACCGGGTTGTTCCTGTACGTCGATATCGCGGTGACTGTGGCTCTTTCCGGCCTCCTCGCTACGCTGGGTTTCGCCCGATATTTGCTGTCGAGGCCACAGCAATGACGATCGTAGCCGCAATACTTCTCCTTCTGGGAAGCCTGTTTTGTACTGTGGCGGCTCTCGGTATCCTTCGCTTTCCGGATATCTACACGCGCCTCCATGCAGCTTCGAAGGCCGGTCCACTTGGCGCTGGTCTTATTCTTCTGGCTGTGGCGTTCGCGTCTGAGGATTGGGCGATTGCCTCAAGATGTGTGCTGGGCGTCCTCTTCCTCGTTGCGACAACGCCGCTATCGGCCCATTTACTCGCTCGCGCAGCACTGCGCTCCGGTGTCGCACCCGACAGTCGCACCAGTATTGACGACTATGACGAAAGTCACACTAAGCCTGAGTCTTGAACAGTGTTGCTTTTGTCGCTGTGCAGACACGGAATCGTAAGTTGCCAAGTGGCAACGTTGGACCTACAGAGTGATATTGAGGCAGGGTCGCGCCCACCCTGCTGGTCCAAAAAAGAAAAGGAAACGAAATGACTGAGGAAACTGGCGTTGCCGCGTCCAGTGACAACGATCTCATCGACTTGAGTACTGAGATCGTGAGCGCATATGTGAGCCACAACGCGCTGAGCGTCAGCGATTTGCCGAAATTGATTGCCGATGTGCATATGGCGCTGCGTGGCCTTCGCGCCCCCGGTGCCGCGGCGCCGGCCGAAGAGCTGAAGCCAGCCGTTCCGGTGAAGAAGTCGGTTGCCGCCGACTACATCATCTGCCTCGAGGACGGTAAGAAGTTCAAATCCCTGAAGCGTCATCTGCGCACGCACTACGATTTGTCGCCGGACGAGTACCGCGAGAAGTGGGGCCTCCCGGCTGACTATCCGATGGTTGCGCCGAACTACTCGGCGACCCGTTCCCGTCTCGCCAAGGACAATGGACTCGGTCGCAAGGCCTAAGCTCATCTCTTCGCAACGTTTGCTGCGGCCACCCTCGGGTGGCCGTTTGCGTTTGGCCAAGCTGCTGAAAACGCACAGCTAATGGCCCCCAAAAGGTGACTTATCCCCGCTGACGCCGTCGCGCGCATGATATAGGAATACATTCCTATATTGGAGTTTGCGATGCGAAGTCGTGACAAGGACAATTCATCAATCGTCCATGCGGCGGACTATTTCACGCGCGGGAGCCGTACGCGTCTGCGGCGGCTGGCGCGAGACCCAACCGCCCTGTCACTGGTGCGTGCCGTCGCGGTGGAGCGGCAGGTCGAACTTGAAAGCCTGCTGCAAACCAACCGTGGCAACGCCAGCATTGCCCGATCCCGCCAGTTGGCGATGTACCTCGTTCACGTTGTGCTTGGCCGTCCGCAGGACGTAGTGGGTCTACTGTTCGGGCGGGATCGCACGACGGTCTCGCATGCGTGCCATCTCATGGAAGATCGGCGCGACGACCCGTCGGTTGAGTCCCAGATTGTGACGATTGAACGCCGGTTTGGCAGTCAGCTTGGTTCTGGTTTTGCGGAGGAGTTCGAGCGTGTCGCGTGAGAACTCACTTTTACGATTTGTACGCGACCTGCTCGATGGCCGGCCAGCGGGTCGCGACGGCAAGTTCTATGTGTCGGCCGGCGGTTTCCGCGCCGCGGCGGTACCTATATCGCAACTGGTGGTGTCAGGGGCATTGTCAGGAAGCGACCAGCAATGCTGCGCCAATTCGCAGACAAGGGGGTGGTTGAAGCGCGCCATGCTGGATCAGGACTCGTTTGCGGCTCAGCATCGCATCGAGACTGTCCAGTCCGATGGGATGAAAATCAACCTTGCGGAGAGCCCGTTGTTCCGGCTTGCGGCAGGTGACGCGGCGTTCCTCGAGCCGCATCAGGTGGAAGCAGGCGAGCGGGTCCGGCGATTGATGGAACGGGCTCAACTCCGTCCGCGGGTGACCATGTCCTATTCGGACGTGCGGAGCCCCGAGACGCGCGGTCAGCTGTCCGGCGACATGAGCGACATGGCGGTCGATGCGCGGCGGGCGCTCGCAAAACTCGAGACGGTGTTGCCCCGCGACTGCCTCGGCGTCGTGCTCGACGTCTGCGGTTGGTTGAAGGGCTTGCAGGAGGTTGAGCGCGAACGCGAATGGCCGCGCCGCAGCGCAAAGCTGGTGCTGCGTATCGGGCTCGATCAGCTTGCGCAGCACTATGGGCTCGGCCCGTTTGCCACCGGCAGGGCCAATGGTCGGCCGCAGATGTGGATGGAGGAAGGCGCGCGACCGCAGGTGTTCGAATAGGCTAGCCCGCGATTGCGCGGGCTTCGGATCTGATGCGGTTGACCATCGCGACGAGGCCATTTGAACGTTGCGTCGACAGATGCTCGCGAAGGCCAAGTTCGTCGAACATGGCGATCGCATCGATCTCCGCAATCGCCTTCGGTGACTGGCCCGAGTAGAGGGCAATGAGGATCGCCGCAAGGCCGCGAACGATCATCGCATCGGATTCGCCGCGATAGGTGAGCATGTCGCCCGTCCGTTCCGTGACAAGCCAGACCTGCGAGACGCACCCGTTCACTTTGGTCGCAACATTCTTTTCAGCCTCGGCCAGGGGCGGAAGCTGCTGGCCGAGTTCGATGATGTATTTGTAGCGATCCTCCCAGTCGTCGAGGAAGGACAAATTCTCGGCAATCTCGGTGAAGGCGGCGGTGTAGGGCATGCGCACTATCTAGTATGTCGCTGGCCGCGCCGCCAGCCGACCTCAGCTCACCACGATGCGCTGGATCGAGTG
>JBDSHC010000075.1:0-14894 GCA_039918675.1 Devosia sp. | reverse complement strand
CTGCGATCTCTTCGGCCGTGCCCGGCTCCTGCCCGTCGAACTCGTTGGACGGAAAGCCGAGCACCACAAAGCCCTTGGGGCCGTACGCCTTGTAAAGCGCCTCGAGCCCCTCATATTGATGGGTATTGCCGCAATGGCTGGCGACGTTGACCACGAGCGCCACCTTGCCGGCAAAGTCGGCAAGCGGCTCGGGTCCGCCCAGCAGGCGGGTAGCGGAAAAGTCGGATAATTTGGTCATGGCATACTCGGCTGGAAGGTGATGGCAAGGCTACCCGACCAGCGAGCGCGCGTCGACGACGCGTTCCGGATCAGGCGCTTGTAAGCTCCGCCCACACATGATTGGTAATGTCGGGCACAATATTTCGGGGGAACAATTGCGCACTTTCAAAACACTTGTCGCGACCGCAACTCTTGCCGGATGTGTTGTTGTCCTCTCAGCCGGAATTGCCTCGGCTTGGGCAACAAAATCCGGGGACAAAGCGCTGACCGGCGCTGAATTGGGCAAACTGATCGTCGGCAAGCATTTGCACTACGTCTTCAGCAAGCAGCCGAAGATGACCGGGGTCGTCGGCTACAAAAGCAACGGCCATTACACGGTCGATATCGACAGCGCCGGCAAGGCGACATCCTGGGCTGGCCCCTACCACATCACCCCAGATGGTCAGGTCTGTTCGACCAGGGATGGCGTCAACAGTGGCGAGAGCTGTGAACTGTTCGTCCTCGCGGGCGGCAAGAAGCTCACCAAAATCAACGGCATGGACGAGCGTTACACACCGACGATCAAATAGCCGGTCGGACTAAGTCTCGCGCTTGTGAGCGTCGACCGCCTTGTCGGCGATCGACTTCTCCGCCGCGTCCTTTGCCTTCTCCGCCTTGGTCCGCCCGAACTTCACCCGGTTCTGCGCAGCCTGTGTATCCTTGTTAGCCTTCGCCTTGGATTTGCGGGCTTTGCTGAGGGAGAGGATGTTGGTCATTGCTCTGACTTCACCCAGGCTATGACCAGACGCTCAAAATCCGCATAGGCGATACGGTCCGCGTGGAGACCCGCGCGTTCCGCGATCTCGGAGAGGCCAGCCATAAACCGATCGTGGCTCGCCAATAGCGCACTGGTTGACGGAATTGTCTTTCGGCCAGAGACCGTTCGAAGCCAGTTTCGCACTTCCCTCGCGGCGTCCCGAGCCTTGCCGGCATGTGGGGTAATATCCATCCCGGCGATGTCAGAAATGAACTTCTGATACCTGAAAGGCTCCGTATCGAGAATCAGGCACCTCTTCAATTTCTGCAAACCGGACCCAAACCTCTTCGCCCCGAGAAAGATACCGAGTTCCAGGGGCATATTGAACCGAGGAAGCTTGTGTGCCGGATCAAGTTCTGTCCGGGAGAGATCGTGAATTCCGTAACGGCTCTCATCGACGATGCGATAGAGCTTGTCGATACGCGTTTCCGATCCATCGTCCATCTCCCGGGCGCAACGCGCGCGAAAGCCGCAACGCGTCACCGCGAAGACTAATGATCGGAAGATCGGTGCAAAATCGTCGTCGAACGGGCAGTTGATGAATACGTCTCTGGGAGACGATGCCATGCTTAGTTCTTGGACCGGTAGTCTCTTACAGCCTTGTCCGCCTGGGACTGAGAAATAGTCCCTTGCCTAGAAATGGGCTTCAGAAAATGTCCCGCGCGGCTGTCCCGGCCAGTGTCGCCTCTTCCCGGAATGTGCAAAGCTTCTCGCCCCACGCCGCCATCGACGAGGCGACCTGTGGACGACGAGCGATAAACCGTGGTTGCAGCGTGCTTTGAAACCATAGCCACAAGATAGCTATGCGCCGGCTTTCCGCAAGGGGCGACCTAAACCAGCCTCGACTGCTCCATCGCCGCCGCAATAAAGCTCGCGAACAGCGGGTGCGGCTCGAACGGTTTGCTCTTCAGCTCCGGGTGGAACTGCACGCCGATGAACCAGGGGTGATCGGTGCGTTCGACGATCTCGGGCAAGGTCCCGTCCGGCGACACGCCGGAGAACAGCAAGCCATTCTTTTCGAGCACCTTGCGGTACTCCATGTTCACTTCGTAGCGGTGGCGGTGCCGCTCGTTGATGCGCGTCGTGCCGTAGATGTCGGCCACCCGCGAACCGCGCGTCAGCTGCGCCGGGTACGAGCCGAGCCGCATCGTGCCGCCGAGGTCGCCATCGGCCTTGCGGGACTCTTTCTCGTTGCCCTTGGTCCATTCGGTCATGATGCCGACGATGGGGTCCTTGGTCGGGCCGAACTCTGTGGAATTGGCCTTGGGTAGGCCCGCTGTGTTCCGTGCCGCTTCGATGCAGGCCATCTGCATGCCGAAGCAGATGCCGAAATAGGGCACATCCTTGGTGCGTGCGAATTTCGCCGCCTGGATCTTGCCGGCCGAGCCGCGCTCGCCGAAGCCGCCCGGCACCAGGATGCCGTGGATGTGCTCGAGATAGGGCGCGGGGTCCTCGTGCTCGAAAATCTCACTGTCGATCCAGTTGAGATTGACCTTCACCTTATTGGCGATGCCGCCATGCTGCAGCGCTTCGCTCAGCGATTTGTAGGCGTCCTTGAGCCCGGTATATTTGCCGACGATGGCGATGTTGACCTCGCCCTCGGGATTGTGGAGGCGGCTCGACACTTCCTGCCATTTCGACAGGTCCGGTTCCTTGGCATCCGCAATGCCGAACGCCGCCAGCACTTCCCTGTCGAGGCCCTCATGGTGATAGGCGAGCGGCACGTCGTAGATCGACGCCACATCGAGCCCCTGGATGACCGCGGTCTCGCGCACATTGCAGAACAGCGCCAGCTTCTTGCGCTCACCCTCTGGGATAGGCCGGTCGCAGCGCACCAGCAGGACATCCGGCGAGATACCGATCGAGCGCAGCGTCGCCACCGAATGCTGGGTCGGCTTGGTCTTGAGCTCGCCCGCCGAGGGGATGAACGGCATCAGAGTCAGATGCACATAGACTGCGTGGTGGCGTGGCAGATCATTGCCGAACTGGCGGATCGCCTCGAAGAACGGCAGGCCTTCGATGTCGCCCACCGTGCCGCCGACTTCGACCAGCACGAAGTCGAACTCGTCATTACCCTCGCGGATGAAATCCTTGATCGCGTCGGTGACGTGCGGGATCACCTGCACCGTGGCGCCGAGGTAGTCGCCGCGCCGCTCTTTCGCGATGATGTCGGAATAGATGCGGCCGGTGGTGATGTTGTCGCGCTTATTGGCGTGCCGGCCGGTGAAGCGTTCGTAATGGCCGAGATCGAGATCGGTCTCCGCCCCGTCATCGGTCACGAACACCTCGCCATGCTGCGTAGGCGACATCGTGCCGGGATCGACATTGAGATAGGGGTCGAGTTTCCGTAGCCGGACTTTGTATCCGCGCGCCTGCAATACAGCGCCGAGCGCCGCAGACGCGAGACCTTTGCCCAAAGAGGAAACCACGCCACCGGTGATGAAAACGTACCGAGCCATGGGCTTTCACCTTATTGGGCCGATCGATTGATTCGAAAGTCCCATTCGGCTGCGCCCACAGCCGCGAGGACCTATCCCTAAAAACGAAGGAGGGGATGTTTCCATCCCCTCCTGAAGGTTCGCTGCGGTGTCCCTTACGGGGCCGGTGCGCTGCTGCTGGCAGCGCTGCTTTGGGCCGCGTCGCTTGGCGCGGTCGGTGCAATTGGAAGGGCAAGGCCCGGATCGGTGGAGGCCTGCGAGGACACGGGATCGGCCGCGGCGGGCGCGCTGGTGTCGCCCTGCATCTGGCTCAGCGCATCGAGCACATTGCTCGGCGCAGCGGTGCCGCCCGACGTCGTCGTCGAGGCGCCATCAAGAATGTCCGAAGTGGTGCGGTTGAGTTCGGCAAGGATCGTGAGGCCGATCGCAGTCACGAAGAACAGTGCCGCGAGAATGGCCGTGGTGCGGGTCAACAGGTTCGCCGAACCGCGTACCGTCATCAGCCCACCGGCATTGCCGCCCATCCCGAGGCCGCCGCCCTCCGAGCGCTGCAGCAGAATGACGGCGATCAGCGCAAGAACGATCAACAGATAAGCGACGAGGAGGACGTTTTCCATTCGGGGGCGGTCTTTCAAAGAGTTCCGGTTGGCGCGCTGACGCGCCTCGGGGTCGGCGCGCGTCATACACGTGACATGTATGAATTGCCAGCCGCTTGCGCCGACATTACGACGCGACGCGGGTATTACACGGCCGAGATAATGGCGAACAGATCGTCCGCCAAGAGGCTCGCGCCCCCGACAAGCCCGCCATTCACCTCGGCAATCGCCAGGATTTCCTTGGCGTTGGACGGTTTCAGCGACCCGCCATAGAGCAGCCGGATCGCCGCGCCCTTCGCGCCGAACCGCTTAACCAGCTGATCGCGCAGGCTTTTGTGCATCTGCGCAATATCGGCGGAGGTCGGCGTCAACCCCGTGCCGATAGCCCAGACGGGCTCATAGGCGACGACAACGTCACTCGATGCGGCTTCATCCGGCACGGACGCCGCCAATTGCCGGGACACGATTGCGTCCGCCTGCCCGGCTTCGCGCTCGGCGCGAGTCTCCCCAACACAGATGATCGGCGTCAGCCCGGCGGCCAGCACCGCCAGCGCCTTGTTCCGCACGAGATCGTCCGTCTCGCTGTGATCCGTGCGACGCTCAGAGTGTCCGACGATCACCAGCTGCGCGCCGGAATCCGCCAGCATCGCCGCGCTCAAATCTCCCGTATGGGCGCCCGAGGCCGCCGGGTGGCAGTCCTGCGCGCCGACGACAATCCCTGCAGGCGCCGCGATCCGGTTCATTGCCGCAATCAGCGTAGCGGGCGGGCAAAGCGCAATCGTGCAGCGCGGTGCCTCGCCCACCGTCAAATGGCTTGCCAGCTTCTCGACCTCGAACAGCGAGGCCCGCAGGCCGTTCATCTTCCAGTTGCCAGCGATGAGGGGAGTAATGTTCTGAGGCACTTGCCGGAAATCCTTGCTCTTGCGCGGGAGGGGACTTTGCCATAACCCCTCTCAACCGCAACGTCACTGCCCGGAATAGGCCGATATGCTGAACTTTATGCGCCGTTTCGCCAACTCCTGGCTCGGCAAAATCCTTGGCGCCTTTCTTCTCGTCGGCCTCGCGGGATTCGGTATTTCCAATGTGGTTCTGGACCTTGGGTCCAATAACATCGCCCAAATCGGCGATGAGGACGTAACCACCGTCGATTTCCAGCGCGCTTATCAGCAGCAGTTGCAGGCGTTCTCGCAGCAGACCGGCCAGATGCCGACCAATGAGCAGGCGCTCCAGCTTGGCATTCCGACGTCGGTGCTGAACCAGCTTGCGACGCGCGCAGCTATCAATCAGTTCGCCGCCCGCCAAGGTGTCGGGGTGTCCAACGCGAAGCTTTCGGAATTGATCCGCGCGGATTCGAGTTTCTTCGGCGTGCTCGGCAGCTTCGACCGCAGCGTCTACGAACAGGTGCTGCGCCAGCAGGGCATCACCGACGAGCAGTATTTCGACATCCAGCGCAAGGCGTCGCGCCGCCAGCAGGTCGCGATCGGCCTGTTTGCCGGCAGCCAGATTTCGAAGACCGGAATCGGTCTCCTCAACCGCTACCGCAACGATCTGCGCACCATCGAATATTTCACGCTCAACGGCACGAGCCTGCCCTCCGCGCCCGCGCCAACCGATGCCGACCTCTCGGCCTACCTGACCGAGCATCAGACGGACTACCGCACCAAGGAAACCCGCACGGCCGACATCCTGCTGCTGACGCAGGATACGCTGGCGGCCCTGCCCGAGTACCAGCCGACCGACGCCGAGACCCAGGCTGAGTACGACCGCACCAAGGATCAGCTGGTCAAAGTCGAAAAGCGCCACCTGTCGCAGGTCACCCTGCCGGACGCCGCCGCGGAGAAAATCTTCACCGACGCGCTGGCGGCCGGCACCGATTTCACTACGGCGCTCACCGCCTCGGGCCTCAAGACCACCGACCTCGGCACCATGGCCAAGAGCGACGTCATCGACAGCGCCCTGGCCGACGCCGCTTTCGCCCTCGCCAGAATAGGCGACTTTGCCATCATTCCAGGCATCGGCAGCAAGCGTGTCGTGGGTGTGCTCGCCATCGAGGCGGGCGGTCAGATCAGTTTCGACGAGGCCAAGGCCGCGATCGTCAAGCGCCTCGCGACCGACAAGGCCAAAGCCGCCTATGTCGATCTCCAGGACCAGATCGAAGAGCTCCGCGCGGCCTTCAAGCCGCTCAAGGAGATCGCCGACCGCTTCAAGCTGCCGCTGACCAATGTGGCCTTGACCGCGAGTGGCGCCGAACTCTCTGTGATCACCGGCCTCGCGGAAGAAAATCGCGCCAAGGCCGCCAAGGCGGTCTTTGCGGGCGATGTCGGCAAGCTTTCGGCTACGGTCGCTTATGGTGCGACCAACAATCTGTGGTTCGACCTCAGCAAGATCGACGTCGCCCGCGACCAGACCCTCGACGAGGTTCGCGACGCCGTCACCACGGCCTACACCGACGCCAAGACCGACGAGGCGCTGAAGGCCGAGGTCAAGGCGATCATGGCCGACCTCGATACCGGCAAGTCCTTCCAGGACCTTGCCGCGGCGCGCAGCCAGTTCGCCACCGTCACGGCGCCGTTCACGCGCGATGGCGATGGCACGGCAATCATCAACCAGGCGGTGGCAACCTCCGTCTTCTCGTCCGGCCCGGACACGCATGGCTGGGCGGTCAATGGCGACGGCGACTATCTGGTCTACCACGTCACCGACGTCGCCCCGCCGACCGGCGAGGCGGGCAAGGACATCACCGATTTCCTCGTCAACGCCACGCGCGACCAGCTCTATGCCGACTTCATCACCGGCGTCACCGATGAGCTCTGGCCGCAGAGCGCGCGCAGCGGTGCGTACCAGCGCATGCTGACGCTGCTCGGCACTCTTACGGCGCAGTGATGCGATGGCGGACGACAGCTACGACAGCTTCGCCAAGTCCTACGAATCTGGGCGCGCCCAGATCGTCTTTCGCCGCGTTGTCGCCGATCTCGAAACGCCGATCGGCGCCTATCTGAAACTGTCCGAGGGGCGGCAGAACACCTTCCTCCTCGAAAGCGTGCAGGATGGCGCCACCAAGGGGCGCTATTCGATGATCGGGTTCGATCCCGACATCATCCTCAAGGTCGAGGCCGGCAAGGCCAGCATCAACCGCAACGTCGCCGGCAAGCCCGACGAGTTTACCCCGGTCAGCGAACCGCCGCTCGATGTGCTGCGGGCGCTCGTCGCTGAGAGCCAGGCCGATATTCCCGCCGGCCTGCCTTCGACGGCCGCCGGCATCTACGGCTATCTGGGCTATGAGATGGTCCGGCTGATGGAGCGCCTGCCCGATCGCCACGATCGCGGCCTCAATCTGCCCGATGCGCTGTTGATGCGGCCGACGATGCTGGCCGTCTTCGACACCGTGAAGGACGAACTCTACCTCACCGCGCCGGTCTATGTGAAAGCGGGCGTCACCGCACGCCAGGCATGGGAGAGCGCCGAAGCCAAGATCGACGAGGCCGTCGCCCGCCTCAGCCATACCCTGCCCTATGTCACGGCCCCCGCCGAACTGGGCAAGATCGCGGTCAAATCGAACACCTCGATCCGCGAGTATGACGCGATGGTGCAGGACGCCAAGGAATACATCCGCGCCGGCGACATCTTTCAGGTCGTGCTCAGCCAGCGCTTCGAGGCCGAGTTCACGCTGCCGCCCACGGCGCTCTACCGCGCGCTGCGCCGCACTAACCCGTCGCCCTACATGTATCTGCTCGATTTCGGCGGCTTCGCCGTCGTCGGCTCGAGCCCAGAGATCCTGGTGAAGGTCGAAAAGGGCCAGGTCACCATCCGCCCCATCGCCGGTACCCGCAAGCGCGGCGCGACGCCCACCCGCGACAAGGAACTGGCCGACGAGCTGCTGAGCGACCCCAAGGAGCTCGCCGAGCATCTGATGCTGCTGGACCTCGGCCGCAACGATGTCGGCCGCGTCGCCAAGATCGGCACGGTCAAAGTCACCGACAAATTCTTCCTCGAATACTATTCCCACGTCATGCACATCGTCTCGAACGTCGTCGGCGAGCTCGATCCGGCGCATGATTTCGTTGATGCGCTGGCCGCCGGCTTCCCAGCCGGCACCGTCTCCGGGGCCCCTAAGGTGCGGGCGATGGAAATCATCGACCAGCTCGAAAAGGCCCGGCGCGGCATCTATGGCGGCTGTGTCGGCTATTTCGGCGCCGATGGCACGATGGACACCTGCATCGTGCTCCGAACCGCCATCGTCAAAGACGGCAAGGTCTATGTGCAGGCCGGCGCCGGCATCGTCGCGGATTCGAAGCCCGAACTCGAACAGATGGAATGCGAAAACAAGGCCCGCGCCCTTTTCAGCGCCGCTGAGGAGGCGCTACGCTACGCCGGTGAGGCAAGGGTCGGGCAATGAAACTCCTCGTCATCGATAATTACGACAGCTTCACCTACAACCTCGTCCATTTCCTGGGCGAACTCGGCGCGGACAGCAAGGTCTTCCGCAACGACAAGATCAGCCTCGACGAGATCGCGGCGATGGCCCCCGAGGGCATCGTCCTCTCGCCCGGCCCGGCCACGCCGAACGAAGCCGGCATCTGCCTCGCGCTGATCGAGCGCTTCAAATCGACGACCCCCATCCTTGGCGTCTGCCTTGGCCATCAGGCCATCGGGCAGGCGATGGGCGGTGACGTGATCCGCGCGCCCGAGCTGATGCATGGCAAGACCAGCAAGATCAACCACACCGGCAGGGGCCTGTTCCGCGGTCTCAATTCCGGCTTCGAGGCAACGCGCTACCACTCGCTGACGGTGAAGCGCGAGACGCTGCCGCAGACCCTCGAGATCACTGCCACCACCGATGACGGGATCATCATGGGTCTCCAGCACAAGACGCTGCCGCTCCACGGCGTGCAGTTCCACCCCGAGAGCATCGCCAGCGAGAACGGACACGCGCTGCTCCAGAACTTCCTCAACATCGCCCGCGATTTCGGCGTCCGGAAAGCCGCCTGATGGACATCAAAACCGCCCTCAACAAGATCGCCTCGCGCCAGGATCTGACGGGCGAGGAAATGCGCGCCGTCATGAACATCATCATGAACGGCGAAGCGACCCCGAGCCAGATCGGCGCCTTCCTGATGGGCATGCGGGTCAAGGGCGAAAGCGTCGGCGAGATCGCGGCTGCCGTCTCGATCCTCCGCGAGAAGATGGTCCAGGTGCAGGCGCCGGAAGACGCTATCGACATCGTCGGGACTGGTGGCGACGGCGCCGAGACGCTCAACATCTCGACCGCGACATCGATCGTGGTCGCAGCCGCAGGCGTCCCCGTCGCCAAGCACGGCAACCGCGCGCTCAGCTCGAAATCCGGCGCGTCGGATGTGCTGATGGCGCTGGGCGTCAAGATCGACCTCAGCCCCGAGATGATCTCGCGCTGCATCCGCGAGGCCGGCATCGGCTTCATGTTCGCGCCTGCGCATCATCCGGCAATGAAGCATGTCGGCCCGACCCGCACCGAGCTCGGCACCCGCACGCTGTTCAACCTGCTCGGGCCGCAATCCAACCCCGCCGGCGCCCGCCGCTACATGCTGGGCGTATACGCCCGCAACTGGGTCGAACCGGTCGCCGCCGCGCTCCTCGCCAACCGCGCCACCTCCGCTTGGGTCGTCCACGGCGATTCCGGCCTCGACGAGCTCTCGACCACCGGCCCGAGCCTCGTCGCCTCGATCAAGGACGGCAGCCTCACGAGCTTCGAGATCACCCCCGAGGATGCCGGCCTGCAGCGATCCTCGCTCGCCGACCTCAAGGGCGCCGACCCGGCCTACAATGCCGGTCGCCTCCGCAGCCTGCTCGAGGGCAGCAAGGACCCCTATCGCGACGTCGTCCTCCTCAACGCCGCCGCCGCCTTCATCGTCGCCGGTCGTACCGACACCCTCAAGACCGGCGCCGACATGGCTGCCCGGGAGATCGACAGCGGCCGGGCGAAGCAGACCCTCGACACCCTCATTCGCGTCTCCAACGGCTGACCATGTCCGATATCCTGCAACGCATCGAAGCCTACAAACGCGAAGAGATCGCGGCCGCGAAGGCCTTGCGCCCGTGGAACGAGGTCGTTGCCGAGGCGCATGATGCCCCGCCCGTCCGCCGCTTCCTGTCCGCGCTCAAGAAGAAGCGTGCTGCGGGCGACTACGCGCTCATCGCCGAGGTCAAGAAGGCCAGCCCGTCCAAGGGGTTGATCCGCGAGAACTTCAACCCGGCCGAGATCGCCCGCGCTTACGAGCTGGGCGGCGCGACCTGCCTCTCCGTCCTTACGGACCGGCCAAGCTTTCAGGGCGCCCCGAACTATCTCATTGAGGCCCGCGCCGCGACGCAGTTGCCGGTGCTGCGTAAGGACTTCATGTTCGAGACCTACCAGGTCGCCGAGGCCCGCGCCTGGGGCGCCGACTGCATCCTCGTCATCCTCGCCGCCGTCGATGATTTCGCTGCCCGCAGCTTGATCGACGCCGCCACCGAATGGCGCATGGATGCCCTCGTCGAGGTGCACGACCAGATCGAACTCGACCGCGCGCTTGGCCTCGATGCCGAATTCATCGGCGTCAACAACCGCAACCTCCGCACCTTTGAAACGACGCTCCAGACGTCGGTCGATCTGGCGCTCGGTGTGCCATCGACCGTCCACCTCGTTGCCGAGAGCGGCATCGCCAACCACGCCGACGTCGAAAAGCTTCATTCTACCTCCGGTATCGGCAGCTTCCTCGTCGGCGAAAGCCTGATGCGGCAGGACGATGTGACAAAGGCCACCCAGCTCCTGCTCTGGGGCGACAAGGGCCGGCCTTGAGCGCCAAACTCACCCATCTCAACGAGCGCGGTGAGGCCCATATCGTCGATATCGGCGGCAAAGCCGTCACAGCCCGTCGCGCCATCGCCCGCGCCCGGCTGGAGGCCTTGCCCGCAACCATCGACGCCATCATGGGTGGCACGCTGAAGAAGGGCGACGCCCTCGCCGTGGCCCGCATTGCCGGCATTATGGCCGCCAAGAAGACGTCGGATCTGATCCCACTCTGCCACCCGATCGCGCTGAGCAAGGTCGAGATCGAGATCGCGCTCGAAGCCGGGCAGATCGTCATCACCGCCACCGCCGAAACCACCGACCGCACTGGCGTCGAGATGGAAGCGATGACCGCCGTCTCAGTCGCCGCGCTGACCCTCTACGACATGGCCAAGGGCATTGACCGCGCCATGCGCGTCACCATAATCGAGCTTGTCGAGAAATCCGGCGGCAAATCTGGCGATTTCAAGCGATGATCTCCGTCGACGACGCGCTCGACCAGATCTTCACGCGCATCCCGACGCCGCTGCCCGAGACCATTCCCCTCTCGCGCGCCCACAAGCGGGTGCTGCTGAAGCCCCTCCTCGCCCGCCACACCCAGCCGCCCTTCGACGCCTCCGCCATGGATGGCTATGCTGTGCGCTCGGCCGACGTCGTCCCCGGCCAGCCGCTGTTCCTCGCCGGCACCTCGCAGGCGGGCTCGCGCTTCACCGGCATGATGCAGCAAGGCGAATGCGTCCGCATCTTCACCGGCGCGCCCCTGCCGATCGGCGCCGATAGCGTCATCATCCAGGAAAACGCCACCGCGCGCGGCAATCAGGTAAGCTTCGACAAGCCGCCCCGGCCCGGCCAGAACATCCGCCGCAAGGGTTTCGACTTCACCGAGGGTACTGAGCTACTGCCCGCCGGCGTCTCGCTCAACCCCGCGATGCTCAACCTCGCCGCCTCCGCCAATTACCCCGAACTGCAGGTCTCCCGTCGGCCCAAGCTCGCAATCCTCGCCACCGGCGACGAGCTCGTCCCGCCCGGCAGCGAGCTCGGTGCCGACCAGATCGTTGCGTCCAACTCCTACGGCCTCATTCCGCTGCTCGCCCCCTATGCCGACAAAATCGTCGATCTCGGCATCGTGCGCGACGACAAACGCGAACTCGAGAACACCATTCTAGGTGCCTTCGACTACGGCATCGACGTGCTGATCACCACGGGTGGCGCCAGCGTCGGCGAACGCGACTATGTGCAGGACGTGCTGCGCGACCTCGGGGTCAGCCTCGATTTCTGGAAAATCCTGATGCGTCCGGGCAAGCCGTTGATGTTCGGCACCCGCGGCAAGACCCTGGTCTTCGGCCTCCCCGGCAACCCGATCTCGGCCTTCGTCACCGCCGCGGTGATGGTCCGTCCGGCACTGCGCCTGATGACCGGCCACACCGATCCGTTCTGGCCTACCATGGGTGTCCCGCTCGCCGCCCCCCTGCCTCCGAACGCCGAACGCCGCCATTTCGTGCGGGGCCGCATCCAGCGCAACGCCATCGGCTTCCTCGAAGTCGTCCCCATCGCCGAAACCGACAGCAACCACTCCTCATCGCTCGCCGCCGCGGACGCCTTGATCGTCCAGCCCGAAAACGACCCCGGCACCCCCGCCGGCGAAATCGTCGAGATCATCCCGCTGAACATGCTCACCTGACGCCGGTTGCGCATCGAGGCCGTTGCTTGACGCGCCGGGGCGATGCCTTCAACGTACCGGGCGAGAAGCCCCAGGGAGCCAAATGTCCTCGATGACGCCCGAACCTGTCCCTCAGATCAGCCCGGTCGTCGCCGGACGCGGCTGTGACGGCTGCACTCTGTGCTGCAAGGTCATGGTGATCACCGAACTCGACAAGCCGCAGGGCACCTGGTGTCCGCATTGTGCAATCGGCAAGGGCTGCGGCATCTATCTCGAGAGGCCCGGTGAGTGCCGGGCCTTCCATTGCGGCTACCTCACCGAGGCAAAATTGGGCGAGCACTGGCGTCCGGTGCACTGCAAGATGGTCTTGACCGCCGATCCCGCGATCAATCTGATCGCCATCCAGGTCGATCCAGGGTCGCCGACCGCGTGGCAGAAGCAGCCCCATTATGACGAGATCAAGTCGTGGGCCCGCACCGCCGCAAAGACGATGGGTCGAGTGGTGGTGATGATCAAGCGGCGCACGATCGTCATCCTGCCTGACCGGGATGTCGATCTTGGCGACGTGGGCGCGAACGAGCGGATCGTGACGCGGCGAACCGGACCCGGCGGCACCAAGCTCGATGTCTTCAAGGTGCGGGCCGATGACCCGCTGCTCAGCGGCAAAGAGGCCGGCGTGGTTTATGATCCGGGCCGCGCGGTGAACTAAGGCACGCGAGTGGCCCCCCATCTTGGGGACCGACCTGACCGATAGTGCTCGCTAACGCTTCTTTCACCTGAATCTTGCAGAACATAACTAGAACGCCTATAGATCGTTCAGCCTTTGTTCCGATTCTCCTGAAGGAGACAGCCATGCTCACGCGCAAGCAGCACGAACTTCTGATGTTCATCCATGAACGCATGAAGGAGAGCGGCATTCCACCGTCCTTCGACGAGATGAAGGACGCGCTCGATCTTCGCAGCAAATCCGGCATTCACCGGCTGATCACAGCCCTTGAGGAGCGCGGGTTCATCCGCCGCCTGCCCAACCGCGCCCGTGCGCTGGAAGTGGTCCGGCTGCCGGATTCGATGAACCCGTCGCTTGGCGGCAAGAGAGCTCGCTTCGAGCCCAGCGTGATCGATGGCAGCCTTGGCCGGGTCTCAGTCCCGCCACAGCGTTCCGCGCCGCAGATGCCTGGCATGTCGGATGTCGGCCGGCCGGTGAGCATCCCAGTCATGGGCCGCATCGCTGCGGGTACGCCGATCGAAGCCATCCAGACGCACAGCCACACCATCGTGGTACCGCCTGAAATGCTCGGTGGCGGAGAGCACTATGCGCTCGAAGTGCGCGGCGACTCGATGATCGAGGCGGGCATTTTCGACGGCGACACCGTCGTCATCCACAAGCAGGACACCGCGGCCACCGGCGAGATCATCGTCGCCCTGGTCGACGACGAAGAGGCCACGCTCAAGCGCCTCCGCCGCCGCGGCAATTCCGTCGCCCTCGAGGCAGCCAACCCCGCCTACGAAACCCGCATCTTCCCCCCTGACCGGGTCAAGGTGCAGGGTCGCCTGGTGGGGCTTCTGCGCAAGTACTGACCGGCCCCGCATTCGGGTCCTTCTCCCGCTCGCGGGGGAAGGTGTCGCCAAGGGCGGTTGGTTGATCGAGCCCTCTCGGGATCGATCAACCAGAGCGTCAAAAAAGAAGCTGACGGAAGGGGGCGGCCCCAAACACAGTTCGGCGGGTGTGAAGTCAGCATCATCCCGCCACACCCACCGGCTGTCATCCCTGCGAAAGCAGGGACCCAACAACTCGTGCGCCGCGGTGAATTGGGTCCCGGTCTGGCCCGGGATTACACACAATGGGTGGTATGCCCGAATCCAGAAGAGCCTCGCCCACCGCCCCCTCGATCGTCATCCCCGGGCCTGACCCGGGGACCCAGCCGGACGCGCAGCTAGCTGGGTAGCCGGATCAAGTCCGGCCATGACGGCAGAAAGATGCGTACTTGGACACAGAAAACTGAGCCGGATCAGCCCCTTACGCCAATCTTACCCCACCCATACGCACGGTATTCCCACCGCATCATATCCTCCCCCCGCTGTCGTCATCTTCCTGCGAGCCACCGACGAAGTGGCTGGCGACCGTGATGGCGGAGGGTGGTCGCACCCTCCGGGTTCGGATCCCGGCTCGCGGCTCCAAAGGCTGTCAACCGGCCATTCCCAAAATCCATCGCGGAGAGCGCGGGGTGCCTTATCTTTGCACCCCAACCCTTTCGGAGGCGCTGCACGCGCTCTCCGCCCGCAGGCTTATGTCTGCGGCAAGCCAAACCCCGAAGCCGTCAGGCTGTCGGGACCCTCCGATCGCCCGCTCCAAAGCACCTACCGCGCTTCCCCCATTCGACAT
>JBDSHC010000074.1:0-23180 GCA_039918675.1 Devosia sp. | reverse complement strand
ATCAAGTCGGCTCTCGAACTGGGCGGCGCCACTCTCTGCATCGAGGCCGGCACCACCACCGAGCTCAACGCCGCCGACTACTTCGCGGCCAACAGCCTCGAGTACAACCCGGTCACCTTCGTGACCCAGGACGAAGCCTACAAGGCGTACGAAGAAGGCCGTTGCGACGCGTTCACCACCGACCGTTCGGCGCTTGCCGGCAACCGCCTCCTGCTGGCCGTTCCCGACGACCACGTCGTGCTCCCGGAAGTGATCTCCAAGGAGCCGCTGACCTCCGTCGTCCGTCAGGGCGATGATCTGTGGTTTAAAATCGCCCGCTGGGTGTTCAACGCGCAGCTCGAAGCTGAAGAACTCGGCGTCTCGTCGGCGAACGTTGACGAAATGCTCGCCTCCGAGAACCCGGGCATTCGTCGTCTGCTCGGCGTCGAAGGCGATTTCGGCACCCCGCTCGGCCTGACCAAGGAATGGGCGTACCAGATCATCAAGCATGTCGGTAACTACGCCGAAATCTTCGACAAGAACGTCGGCAAGGATACTCCGATCGGCCTGACCCGCGGCGTGAATGCGCTCTGGAAGGACGGCGGCATCCAGTACTCGCCGCCGATCCGCTAAGCATCGGCTGGGCTCCGCAGAGGGGCGGGGCCCGCACAGCTTCCACGTCCGGCGTACGCCCCGGGCGCCACCTATCGGGCAGGGTTGGGTGAACTCCTCATGGCAGTCGATACAGCTGGGCGCCTCGCGCCCCAACGAACCGCATTTTACAACGATCCGGTCATCCGCGGCTTCCTCTATCAGGGGTTGATCATCCTGCTGGTGGCAGGCGGTGCCTACTGGCTGGTGACTAACGCGATCATCAATCTTCGCGCGCAGGGCAAAACCTTCGGGTTCGACTTCCTGTTCAACACGGCCGGCTTCGACATCGCGTTCAAGCTGATCCCCTACAATCGCACCTCGACCTATTTCGATGTGTTCAAGGTCGGCCTGCTCAATACGCTGCTGGTCGCCCTCATCGGCATCGCGCTGTCGACGGTTCTGGGCTTCTTCCTCGGTATCTCGCGGCTGTCCAAGAACTGGCTCGTCGCCAACATAGCTGCCGTTTATGTCGAGCTGACGCGCAACATCCCGCTGCTGCTCCAGCTCTTCATCTGGTACTTCGCGGTGCTCAAGGCGATGCCCTCGGTCAAGCAGAGCCTCAACCTCAACAACCTGTTCTATCTGAACGGCCGCGGCCTCTTCGGTCCGATCCCGATCTTCGACGAGAAGTTCGTCTGGACGTTCGTGGCGTTTGTCATTTCGCTGCTCCTCGCCTACACCGTCCGGCGATGGGCGAAGCTGCGGCTCGAAGCAACCGGCAAGCGCTTCCCGGTGCTCATCACATCGGTCCTCATCATTGTCGGGCTCACCGGCCTCGTCTTCCTCATCTCGGGAACGCAGGTCGGGTGGAATGTGCCGGCGCTGTCGGGCTTCAACTTCAAGGGCGGCTTCGCGGCGCCCCCCGAACTAACGGCGCTCGTTGTCGGCCTGTCGATCTACCATGCGACGTTCATCGGCGAGAATGTCCGCGCCGGTATCCAGGCCGTCAGCCACGGCCAAACGGAGGCGGCGCAATCGCTCGGGCTCAAGGACAATGACCGGCTGCGTCTCGTCATCATCCCGCAGGCAATGCGCGTGATCATCCCGCCCACCACCAGCGAGTATCTCAGCCTCACCAAGAACTCGACGCTGGGCGCTTCGATCGCATTCCCGGAACTGGCGTCTATCTTCACGGGCACGGCGCTCAATCAGGCGGGTCGTGCGATTGAGATCGTCGGCATGACCATGGCGGTCTATCTCACCTTCTCGCTCATCACGTCGTTCCTCATGAACATCTACAATGCGCGCGTCGCGCTGGTTGAGCGGTGAGGGCGTCATGAGCACCGACAACGGCATATTCTACATCCGCGAAACTGAAGCCGAGCGTCTGCCACCGCCGGGACGCAGCACGGGCGTGGTCTATTGGCTGCGGGCCAATCTGTTCTCGAGCATCTCGAACACGATCCTGACGATCGTCACCGTCCTGTTCCTCTTCTGGCTGCTGCCGCTGGTCTACAATTTCCTCATCGGGAAAGCGGTGTTCACCGGCACGATGGACGATTGCCGCGTCGAGACGTTTGGTGCCTGCTGGGTGTTCGTCGCCCGGCGCGTCAACTTCATGCTCTACGCCTTCTACCCCATCGATCAGTACTGGCGGCCGAACCTCGTCTTCTTCATCCTGCTGGCGCTGGTAATCCCGCTGCTGATGCCAAAGGTGCCGTTCAAGCTCGCCAATCTCATCGCCTTCCTGGTCGTCTTCCCAATTGTGGCCTTCATCCTGCTTGTCGGTGGCGTGTTTGGGCTCGAACACGTTCCCACTGAGAAGTGGGGCGGGCTGATGCTGACGCTGGTGATTTCGGTCGTCGGCGTCTGTGGCTCGTTCCCCATAGGCATCCTCTTGGCACTCGGCCGCCGCTCGAACCTGCCGATCTTCAAGACTCTGTCTATTCTGACCATCGAGCTCTGGCGCGCGGTGCCGCTGATTACGGTGCTGTTCATGGCGTCGGTGATGCTGCCGCTGTTCGTGCCGCAGGGCTTCACCGTCGACAAACTGCTGCGCGCCATGATCGGCGTCACGATCTTCTACGGCGCCTACATGGCCGAGACGATCCGCGGCGGCCTTCAGGCGCTGCCGCGCGGCCAGTACGAGGCCGCGTCCGCGCTGGGGCTCAACTACTGGAAGTCGATGATCTTCGTCGTCCTGCCGCAGGCCCTGAAGTTCGTCATCCCCGGCATCGTCGGCAACTTCATCTCGCTGGTCAAAGACACATCGCTGGTCTCGATCATCGGTCTGTTCGATCTGCTCAACGCCATCAACGCAGCCGGGTCCGACGCCGAGTGGGCATCGCCCACCAAAGCGTTCACTGGCTACGCCTTCGCCATCGGCGTCTTCTTCGTCTTGTGCTTCTCGCTGTCGCGTTACGCCAAGTACATGGAAGACCGTCTCAACACCGGACATAAGAGGTAACCCATGTCAGCCGCTGAAAGCATGGATAGCGAGATCGATCGCTCGAACATGAAAGTGTCTGCCAACGAGGTCGCCATCGACATCCTCGGCATGAACAAATGGTATGCGGACTTCCACGTGCTGCGGGACATCAATCTGCGTGTGATGAAGGGCGAGCGCATCGTCATTGCCGGCCCCTCGGGCTCAGGCAAGTCGACGCTGATCCGCTGCATCAACCGCCTCGAAGAGCATCAGAAGGGCAAGATCATCGTCGATGGCATCGAGCTCACCAACGATCTCAAGCGCATCGACGAGGTCCGCCGTGAAGTCGGCATGGTGTTCCAGCACTTTAATCTGTTCCCGCATCTGACGATCCTCCAGAATCTGACGCTGGCGCCGATCTGGGTGCGCGGCACCCCAAAGGCCGAGGCCGAAGAGACGGCGATGCACTATCTCGAGCGGGTCAAGATTCCCGAGCAGGCCGCCAAGTTCCCCGGCCAGCTGTCCGGCGGCCAGCAGCAACGCGTCGCCATCGCGCGCTCGCTCTGCATGAACCCCAAGATCATGCTGTTCGACGAGCCCACTTCCGCGCTCGACCCCGAAATGGTCAAGGAAGTGCTTGAAGTCATGATCTCGCTCGCGGAGAGCGGCATGACGATGTTGTGCGTGACGCACGAAATGGGTTTTGCCCGCCAGGTCGCCAACCGCGTGATCTTCATGGATCAGGGCCAGATCATCGAGCAGAACGAGCCCGAGGCGTTCTTCCACAGTCCGCAGCACGAACGCACCAAGCTGTTCCTCAGCCAGATCCTCCACTGATCTGCGACTGCGCCGCGCCTTGACCCTGAGTTGCCGGTGGTGAAGATGCCGCCGGGGCAGGGAGGATGCGCGTGTTGAGTTTTGCGATACGTGCCGGCGCGCTCCTGGCGCTGGCCGTTCTGAGCCTTCCAGCGCTCGCCCAGACCCCCGCGCCCGACGGCCCGACGCTAGCGGCCGTACGGGCCCGCGGCCATGTCGTCTGCGCCGGCACCGATCCGCTTCCCGGCTTCGCGCAGCTCAACAGTGACGGCCGCTGGGTCGGCTTCGACGTGGATTTTTGCCGGGCTGTAGCGACCGCCGTGTTCGGCGATCCGAGCGCTCTTGAGTATCGTGCGCTGACCGGCACCAGCCGCTTCGCCCAGCTCCAGAATGGCGAGATTGACCTCATTGCCCGCAACGCACCGTGGACGATGCGTCGCGACACGGTCTACGGCGCCCGCTTCCTCGCGCCGATGTTCTACGATGGCCAGGCCTTCATGGTCCCGCAATCGCTTGGCGTGGTCTCGGCTTATCAGCTCGACAATCTGCGCGTCTGCGTGCTCGACGAAGGCGACGAGTTGCAGGCGCTGCAGGAGTTCAGCTTCGTCAATCAGGCCAACTATACCGAAGTGCTCTACGAGGATCGCGAGGATCTCGCCGTCGCCTATGGGCAGAGCCTCTGCGACGCGGTCTCCGCTCCGGCAAGCTGGCTCAACGCCATGCGACGGAGCCTCCCCGATCCGCAGGTCCACCGCATCCTGCCAGAGCGCATTACCAAATCGGTGTTCGGCCCGGTCGTGCGCGCTTCCGACGAGCAATGGGCCAAGATCGTCGAGTGGACGGCCTACGCCCTGATCAACGCCGAGGAGGCGGGTGTGACGTCGCTCAACGTCCAGTCACTGACCGCTGCCAAGACGCACCGCATTCGGCGCCTGCTCGGTCTCGAAGGAACATTCGGCCCGGCTATGGGCCTCACGCCCGATTTCATGAAAAAAATCATCAGCGCTGTCGGCAATTACGGCGAAATCTTCGAACGCAATTTTGGCGCCGGCACCGGGGCCGGCGTGTCGCGCGGCCAGAACGCCCTGTGGCTCAACGGTGGCCTGATCTACGCGCCAAACATTGAGTAGCTACCCGAACAGCAGCGCCACACGCCGGTTCTGCGCGCCCTTCTTCTCGATCTTGCCCAACTTCAGCGGTCCGATCTCCGAGGTGTTGGCTACGTGCGTGCCGCCGCAGGGCTGCAAATCGACGTCGCCGATCCGGATCAGGCGAACGCGGCCGTGGCCCATCGGTGGCTTCACCTTCATCGTCTTGATGAGCCCGGGATTGGCGGCCATCTCGTCGTCGGTGATCCATTCCTGGGTCACAGCGTGATTTCCCGCCACCATCGCGTTGAGCTGGGCCTCCAGCTCCGCCAAATTCTCAGGCACTTCCGGCATGTCGAAATCGAGCCGGCCCTTATCCTCGCCCACCGACCCACCAGTCACCGGGAACGGAAACACAACCGACAACAAATGCAGCGCCGTATGCATCCGCACCAGCCGATAGCGGCGGTCCCAATCGAGTTCGAGCTGCACCTTATCGCCCACCGCAATGGTAGGCGCCCCCTCGGCCGGCACATGCACGATCCTCGTCTTGTCGCCCTCGGGGTGGACGACATTGATGATGGGCACGACGCTCGCGCTGGTCACAATCCGTCCGGTATCGTTCGGCTGCCCGCCCGAGGCCGCGTAGAGGATCGTGCGGTCGAGAACGATGCCGCCCTCCGGCGTCACCTCGGTCACAGTCGCGTCGATGGTCTTGAGGTAGCTGTCGGTGCGGAAGACAAACTCGGTCATGGCGCGAGATTGCCTCAGAGGATCGGCGAGAACAACCGCGCTGCCTGCGTCAGGAAACGCATCATCACACTCTGCTGCGCGCCGCGTCGCGTGAGATCGACCTTGTTGGCGTCGGCGAAGTCGCGCTTCAGCATCTTCTCGACATCGTTGAGCATCCGCTCATGGGTGAACCACAGCGTGATCTCGAAATTGATCCGGAACGAGCGGTTGTCGAAATTCACCGTGCCGACGCCCGCGATCTTGTCATCGACGAGGATCACCTTCTGATGGAGGAACCCGCCGGGGTAGCGATAGACGTCGATGCCGTGCCGCACCATCCGGAACGCATAGGCGATGCTGGCCAGCCAGACGATCCGATGGTCCGGCTTCTCGGGGATCAGGATGCGCACATCGACGCCACGCATCGCAGCCGCGAACAGCGCCGTCTCCATCGATACATCCGGCACGAAATAGGGTGAGACGATCCAGAGCCGCTTCTGCGACTGCCCGATCACATCGTCGAAGGCGATGGCGCAGCTCTCAAGCTCATCGGCCGGTCCTGTCGGCATCACCAGCACCGACTGATCGCCGGCCACCTCGGTCGATGTCGGCAGGCCGGTCAGTTCGTGGCCCGTCGCCCATTGCCAGTCCTCGCGGAAGCTGAGTTCCGCTGCCAGTACAGCCGGCCCCTTGATCCGCACATGCGTATCGCGCCAGCGCCCGAACCGTTTGCTGCGGCCCATATACTCGTCGCCGACATTGAGCCCACCGACCCAGGCTTCCTTGCCGTCGGCGACGACGATCTTGCGATGGTTGCGGTACTGGATGCGCGTTGGTCCAAGGAACCGCAGGAATTTGTGGCGATGGTTGAAGCCGTGCATGTTGACGCCCGCAGCACGCAGCTTCTCCTTGTAGGCCCTGGGCAGCCAGAAGCAGCCGACGTCGTCGTAAAGCAGATAGATCTTCACTCCGGCCTGCGCCCGCTCGATCAGCCGCATCGCGAATTCACGCCCCAGTTCGTCGTCATGGATGATGTAGAACTGGATCAGCAGCACATGCTCGGCGCGCGAAATGCCGGCAAAGATGGAGTCGAAGGTCGCTTCGCCATCGATCAGCAGTTCTGCGTCATTGCCTCTGAGAAAGGGCAGTTGCGAGACGTTGACGAGAACGGGAAACTCTTCCGTGGCCGGCTGATCGACGATCTTGGTCTTAGCCGCGCGCACCTTGCGCAGTACGCGGCCCGAGTGGGTCTGCACCGCCGCGTAGTCGTCGAACAGCTTCAGCCCGAACACCGCATAGAGCAGAGTCATCGGGAAGGGCAGGATCAGCAGCGAGAGGATCCAGGCGATCGAGCCCTGTGACGTGCGCGAGCGGAAAATCTCACTGACCGCGAAGGCCAGCGCCAACAAATAGTTGGCGAGAAATATCCAGTGAACGATGCCGCTCTGCGGGACGAGATCGGCGAGCCAGTTCTCGAGCGCGAGCATGAATCAGCTTGGTTCGGGTTCTACAATCGACTGCCAATCTATCGAAGCGGGCGTCTCCAGCCAATGCGGCACGGGCAAGCCCTTCGATTTCAGGAAGACCGGGTTGAACAGCTTGCTCTGATAGCGGTTGCCGTAGTCGCAAAGGATGGTGACGATGGTCTTGCCGGGTCCCAGATCTTTGGCCAGCCGAACCGCGCCCGCAATGTTGATCGCCGATGAGCCGCCGAGGCAGAGCCCCTCATGCTCCAGCAGATCGAACAGATAGGGCAGGGCCTCCGCATCGGAGATCTGGTAGGCGCGGTCGACCTCGATTCCGTCGAGATTGGCGGTAATGCGGCCCTGGCCGATGCCCTCGGTGATCGAGTTGCCGGCCGATTTCAGCTCGCCATGCGCGTAATAGTTGAACAGCGCCGCGCCTTCTGGGTCCGCGATGCCGATCTGGACGTCCTTGTTCTTCGCCTTGAGCGCCATGGACACGCCGCCCAGCGTGCCCCCTGAACCGACAGAGCAGATGAAGCCGTCGATCTTGCCGCCCGTCTGCCCCCAGATCTCGGGCCCAGTGCCTTCGACATGGGCGCGTCGGTTGGCGACGTTGTCGAATTGGTTCGCCCAGACCGCGCCATTCGGCAATTCTCTGGCCAACTTCTGCGCCAGACGGCCCGACAGCTTCACGTAATTGTTGGGGTTCTTGTAGGGCTTCGCCGGCACCTGGATGAGTTCGGCGCCATAGAGCGTCAGCGCGTCCTTCTTCTCCTGGCTCTGCGTCTCCGGGATGACGATGACGGTCTTGAACCCCATCGCATTTGCCACCAGTGCGAGGCCGATCCCGGTGTTTCCGGCAGTGCCCTCGACGATCGTCCCGCCGGGCTTCAGCAAGCCCTTCTCCACTGCGTCGCGGATAATAAAAAGCGCGGCGCGATCCTTCACCGACTGTCCGGGATTGAGAAATTCCGCCTTGCCCCAGATTTCGCAGCCGGTCTCCTCGGACGCGCGCTTGAGGCGAATGAGCGGCGTATTGCCGATGGCGGAGAGAACGTCAGGATGGTTCGTCATGCCGCATTTCTAGGGAGGCCTTGTGCGCCGAACAAGCGGCAAACCCTCAAACGGTAAGTGATTTCCGCGGGATAGATGACGTTGAAATGCCCTGCTGCGTTCCTGCCGTTTGGCGCGTATTAGCTTGCCCGGTCAGAGCGCCTTGAACGCCGCCAAGGCGCGCTCGCGCGACTCTTTCAGATCGACGATCGGCTCCCGCCGCTCCGGTGCCCAGCGTTCCACATAGCCTCCATCCGGGTCGAATTTCTCGGCCTGCGTGTGCGGATTGAAGATGCGGAAGTAGGGTGCCGCATCATTGCCGCAACCTGCGACCCACTGCCAATTGCCGGGATTGTTCGCCACATCGGCGTCCATCAAACACTCCCAGAACCATTGCTCGCCCAGCCGCCAGTCGAGCAGCAGATTCTTGGTCAGCAGCGACGCCGTCAGCATCCGGACCCGGTTCTGCATGAAGCCGGTTTCCCATAGCTCCCGCATCCCCGCATCGACAATGGCAATTCCGGTCTCGCCCTTCTGCCAAGCGTGGAGGTCCGTCTCCGATCTCCGCCAACTGAGCTTCCCGAACCGCTCCTGCATCGGCACGGTCGCGATGTCCTTACGATGGTAGAGCTGGTGAATATTGAAGTCGCGCCACGCGAGTTCGCTGAGGAATTTCCACACCGCTTCGGCCCGGTGCGGTTCGCGATGGGCCAATGCCAGCGCAACGTGCCAGACCTGCCGGGCACTGATCTCGCCATGCGCCAGATGCGGCGACAGCTTCGATGTCGCCTCCTTGGCCGGAATATCCCGACCGTCCGGATAGCCTGCTATCTCGTCCAGAAAGTCGCTCAGCGTGTTCTTCGCTGCAGTCTCGCCGATCTTCCAGTACTGTTCGAACTTCTTCGCCCAATGCGGAGTCCGATAAGCGCTATCCACCGCCTGCGCCTTGATAGCGACCCCATGTTTCCGCGGGGCGCCGTGCGGCGTAGGGATGTCGCGCTCACGCAGCGTATTCCAGAACGGTGTGTAGACGCCGTACGGTCCACCGGCCTTGGTCGCAATGTCGAACGGCTCGACCAGCACGTTCCCGATGAAGCTCTCTGCCTCGATCCCGTCGCCCTTCAGCTGATCCTTGATCTCCGTATCGACCTCACGCTCGGCCGGCGCGTAGCGCCGATTCCAGAACACGACGGTCGGCTTGTGCTCCCGTAACGCGTCGAGGATCGAGCCTTCAATGGTCTCCAGCCGCACACCGATCCGCGCCAACCCTTCGGCCAGGTCCCGCAGGCTGTGGTGTAGCCACCAGCGCGACGCCGCGCCGCGTCGCCTCAGGCGCGTGTCGGTCTCCTCGACATAGACCGCCAGCACCGGCCCGCCTCGATCAATCGCGGCCCTGAGCGCCGGATTGTCGGCGATCCTCAGATCGTTCCTCAGCCAGACGAGCGCGGTTTCCGCCATGAAATGTTTTTCTGCTTCGCTGCCGTCAATGGGAGGCGGTTATCGCCGAACGCGCCGCTTCGGCACATCCCTTCCGACGTGATCAGATACGCGCAACATACGGCATTGGTTCACCTTTCCGCCGGATTCCGGGCCTTGCCGGGCCCCGAGCGAAGGCGTATCTCCCGCGCAATCCCAAACCGGCGCCCTTTCCCTTATGTCCGCAGCCAAAAGCCTCAGCCACCTCAAAGCCCTCGAATCCGAAAGCATCGAAATTTTTCGGGAGGTGGCGGCCAGCTTCGAGCGGCCGGTGATGATGTATTCGATCGGCAAGGACTCCTCGGTCCTGCTGCATCTGGCGCGCAAGGCGTTCTTCCCGAGCCGCGTGCCGTTTCCCGTCCTCCACATCGACACCAAGTGGAAGTTCAAGGAGATGATCGCCTTCCGCGACCGCATGGCGAAGGAGCACGATCTCGACATGATCGTGCACACCAACCCCGAAGGTTTGGCCGCGGGCATCAATCCGTTCGATCATGGCTCGGCGGTGCACACTGACATCATGAAAACGCAGGCGCTGCGCCAGGCCCTCAACGCCGGTAAATACGACGCCGCCATCGGTGGCGCCCGCCGCGATGAGGAGAAGTCCCGCGCCAAGGAGCGCATCTTCTCGCACCGCAACGCCCAGCACGCCTGGGACCCCAAGAACCAGCGCCCGGAACTCTGGCGCATCTTCAACACGCGTCTCGCGCCCGGCGAGAGCATGCGCGTGTTCCCGATCTCCAATTGGACCGAACTCGACGTCTGGACTTACATCTATGCCGAGGGCATCGAGATCCCCGATCTCTACTTCGCCCGCAAGCGCCCGGTGGTCGAACGCTCCGGCACGCTGATCATGGTCGATGACGATCGCTTCCGCTTCAATCCGGGCGAGACGGCGCATGAGGAAATGGTGCGCTTCCGCACACTCGGCTGTTACCCACTGAGCGGCGGCATCCGCTCCACGGCGTCTGACCTACCCTCGATTATCATGGAGATGCAGGCCTCCCGCACCTCCGAGCGCGAGGGCCGGCTGATCGACAGTGACAGTGTCGGCTCCATGGAAAAGAAAAAGCAGGAGGGCTATTTCTGATGAACGCCTCCGCACCCATCCGTTCCGCCGATACAGACCTCGATCTCTGGCTCGCCCAGCAAACCGACAAGGGCCTCCTCCGCTTCCTCACCTGTGGCTCCGTGGACGACGGCAAATCGACGCTGATCGGCCGGCTGCTCTACGACAGCCAGCTCATCCTCGACGACCAGCTCGCCTCGCTCCGCAAGGAAAGCAAAAACCGTACGACAGGCGATGAAGGCATCGACTTTTCGTTGCTCGTCGACGGTCTTGCCGCTGAGCGCGAGCAAGGCATCACCATCGACGTCGCCTATCGGTTTTTCTCAACCGACAAGCGCAAATTCATCGTCGCCGACACGCCCGGCCACGAGCAGTACACGCGCAACATGGCAACTGGCGCTTCGAACGCCGACCTCGCCATTGTGCTGATCGATGCGCGCAAGGGCGTGCTGACCCAGACCCGCCGCCACAGCTTCATCCTGTCGCTGATCGGTGTGAAGCACGTCGTGCTGGCGATCAACAAGATCGACCTCGTGGGCTATGACGCCGACACATTCAATGCCATCGAGGCGGAGTACCGCGACTTCGCCAAGACGCTCGGCTTCGAGACGCTGGTAGCGATCCCGGTGTCGGCGCTGAAGGGCGACAACATCCTGAAGCCGTCGCCCGCGATGCCCTGGTATTCCGGCCCGCAGCTCGTGCCCTATCTTGAGACGGTCGAGGTTGCGTCCGACCGTACCGCGAAGCCGATGCGGTTTCCCGTGCAGTGGGTGAACCGTCCCAATCTCGATTTCCGCGGTTTCTCCGGCACGGTCGCGTCGGGCGTCGTGAAGGTCGGCGACGACGTACTCGTCGCGGCTTCGCGCAAGCCCGCAAAGATCACGCGCATCGTCACGATGGATGGCGATCTCACCGAGGCGATCGCCGGCGAAGCGGTGACACTCACGCTCGACCGCGAAGTCGACATCTCGCGCGGCGATGTGCTGAGCCATCCCGGCGAGACGCCCGAATTCTCCAATCAGTTCCAGGCCCGCATGGTCTGGATGAGCGAGGAGTCGGCGTTCCCGGGCCGCTCCTATCTGCTCAAGATCGGCTCGCAGTTGGTCCCCGCGACCATCACCGACCTCAAATTCCGCACCAACGTCAACACGCTCGAGCAGAGCGCGGCCAAGACTCTCGAGCTCAACGAGGTCGGCACGCTGACGCTCGCGACAGATAAGGCGATCGCGTTCGATTCCTACGCGAGCAATGGTTTGACCGGCGCGTTCATCCTCATCGACCGCATTTCGAACGCCACTCTAGGCGCCGGCGTGATCGATTTCGGCCTGCGCCGCGCGCAGAATCTGAGCTGGCAGAGTTTCGACGTGAACCGTCAGGTTCGCGCCGATATGAAGGGTCAGCAGCCGGCCGTCGTGTGGTTCACGGGCCTCTCGGGCTCCGGTAAGTCCACAGTCGCCAATCTCTTGGAGAAGCGTCTGGCCGCTGAGGGCCGTCACGCCTACATCCTCGATGGCGACAATGTGCGCCACGGCCTGAACAAGGATCTCGGTTTCACTGACGAAGCCCGCGTCGAGAACATCCGGCGCGTCTCGGAAGTGGCGAAGCTGATGGCCGATGCCGGCCTCATCGTGATCGTCTCGTTCATCTCGCCGTTTCGCAACGAACGGCGGCTGGCCCGCGAGATTGCTGGCGATATCCAGTTCACCGAGGTCTATGTCGATACGCCGCTTGAGGTCTGTGAGGCCCGCGATCCCAAGGGCCTCTACGGTCGCGCCCGCAAGGGTGAGATCAAGAACTTCACCGGCATCGACAGCCCGTTCGAAGCGCCCGAGCATCCCGAGATCGTGCTGCACGGCGCCACCGAAACGCCCGCGCAGATGGCCGAGCAGCTCTACTCCCAAATCTTCGGCTGGGGCCTCGGCTACTCGATCTAGCCTCCAAAAGGCAACGGCCGGTGACTGCTCGTCAGCGGCCGTTTCGTTTGGGTGAACCAGGTTAGATGGCCGTCAGGTTCCAGTCGCCGCCGGCGAGCGGCAGTTCGAGGTCATAACCAGCGTCGCAATTGCTACGCGGCGGCGGCGGGTTCGTGTGCTGCGGCGGGTTATAGTGCTGCTGTTGCTGTTGCTGCTGCTGCTGTTGCTGCTTCACGGCAACGATCCCGGACATCGGAGTATCGAGGCTGCCCATCGGACACGGATCGTGGGTCTCGCCGCACTTGCTGCCGCCCATGCCACCCATACCTCCGGTCAGCACGTAAGCGGCCTTATCAGCACAGGGGTCAAAGTGATGCCCGTCGCAATCGCCGCCATAGCTGGCGTCGACATAGTACGCGGAGTTGTAGGTCCCTTCGCAAGGATTGTGGTGCTGCGGTGGATTGCACGGGTCGTAATTATGCCCGTCACCACCTGTGAGGAGCAAACCGACGTTCTGCACGTAAGCGGCCGGGCACGGTGCCGGCTGGCAGAGCGACGCGTCGGTCTCGCACGTTGGGGTGACAATCGGCGGAGTGATAGTCGGCGGCACTACAACCGGCGGAACGACGACCGGCGGATGCGGCAGGTTGTCGACCGGGTTCTTTGCAGCGTCCGGGGCAAACCATTCAAAACCGGGACCGCAGAACTCGGCGTGTTTGGCCGGGTCGTTGATCATCCAGTCGAGACATTCGAGATAGTGCTGGGCCTGCTGTTCAACGGTGTTGCGCTTTGCCTGCGCCGCACCACCTAGCAGAAGGCTTCCCAGCAAACCGGCAACCAACAGGGTCGCAAGTTGCGGTAGATCGATAGTTTACTCATTACTACACCTCAATACGCGAGGTGGCGCGCCGCTCGCCGCCAAGAGTGAACAGCGAGCCGACCGGCCCGCCTGGCGGTTAATAGATCATTAACGACGCTCTAAGGCGACACTCTATAAAAGACATAGCTAATTCAGAGAGTTAACGGTGGATACTTCGGCGCCGCGGTCCGCCAAGACGATGCCGACGGCCCAAAACGGAACAGTGCGGCAGGCAAGCTATCCCCTGAGGATCAGCTTGATCGCATAGCCGACAACCCCGACGGCGAGGACGCCGCCGGCCCATAGGCCCACAAACCACAACAGCCGGCTCGCCGTCTGACGCATCAGTGGTAGCCTTCCTCGGGGTCGATCTTGCCGCGGAACACCCAATAGGCGTAGCCGGTGTAAGCGAGGATGATCGGGATCAGCACCGAGGCACCCACCAGCAGGAAGCCCAGCGATGCGTCTGGCGCGGCGGCCTCTTTGATCGTCAGCGCGCCCGGCACGATGTAAGGGTAGAAGCTTACTCCAATCCCGGCAAAGCTCAGGACGAAGAGGCCCAAGGCCGCGATGAATGGCTGCAGATGCTTGTCATTCGTCAACCCGTGCCAGAGTCCAAAAGCACAGATGGCAAGCAGGAGCGGGACGAAGGCCGAGAAGAACGCCGTGGGCCATTGGAACCAGCGTTCGAAGTAGACTGGCTCGAGAAACGGCGTCCAGATGCTGACGATACCGATCAGCGCCAATGTGCCGACGCCCGCGACCATCGCCAACCGGCGCGCCTTGGCCTGCAGCACGCCGCTGGTCTTCAAATTCAGCCAGGTCGCCCCGAGCAGGCCATAGCCCACCACCACCGCGACGCCAGTGACGATGGAGAACGGCGTCAGCCAGTCCCACCAGCCGCCTGCATACTGCCGGTCCGCGATCTCAATCCCCTGCACCAGTGCCCCAAGCGCGATGCCCTGCATGAAGGCAGCGAGCATCGAGCCAAGCGCAAAGCCCCAGTCCCACACGGGACGCCAGCGCTTGGTGCGGAAGCGGAACTCGAACGCGACGCCACGAAAGATCAGTCCGAGCAGCATCAGGATGATCGGTACATAGAGGGCCGGTAAAACCGTGGCGTAGGCGAGGGGAAACACAGCCATCAGTCCGCCGCCACCCAGCACCAGCCACGTTTCGTTGCCGTCCCACACGGGGGCAATCGAATTGGTCATGATGTTGCGATCGGCCTGTTCCGGGAAGAATGGAAACAGGATTCCAACCCCGAGGTCGAAGCCGTCGAGCACGACATAAGCGAGCACAGCAAACGCGATCAGCCCCGCCCAGATGAAGCTCAACTCAAACATTGGGCTTGCCCTCCGCCTCGAGCTGCTGGATCGGGGTGATTCCTGCGCTGCGCGTCGGCGCGTCATGCAGCTCTTCGGTCGCGCCCTCGGGTGTCTTGGCGACTGTGCGCAGGATGTAGAAAACGCCCGCACCAAAGACGACGAAGTACACGATGATGAAGGCAACCAGCGACGCACCGATGGCTTTCGCGTCGATATTGGACAGGCTGTCGGACGTCCGCAGCAGACCATACACCGTGTAGGGCTGCCGGCCGACCTCCGTCGTGTACCAACCCGCGAGCACGGCGACGAAGCCCGACGGTCCCATCAGCATCGCCGCGCGGTGCAGCCATTTGCTCGAATAGAGCGTCTTTCTAAATCGGGCCCAGAGCGACCACACGCCGGTCGCCAGCATGAGCACGCCGAGGCCTACCATGATGCGGAAGGTCCAGAAGGGCAGGAACGCCGGCGGGCGCTCGTCGGGCGGGAACGCCTTCAGCCCCTTGATCTCCGCATCGAGTGAATGGCCGAGAAGCAGCGAGCCGAGTTTGGGGATTTCAATCGCAAACCTGGTTTCCTCCGCCTTGTCATCCGGAATACCGAACAGGATCAGCGGCGCGCCTGTTTGTGTTTCGTAGTGCCCCTCCATCGCGGCGATCTTGGCCGGCTGATGCTCTAGGGTATTGAGCCCGTGCTGGTCGCCGACGAAGATCTGAACCGGGGTCACCAGCGCCGCCATCCACATCGCCATCGAGAACATCGTGCGCGCCTGGCGGTTGGTGTTGTCGCGCAGCAGATGGAACGCGCCGACAGCCCCGACCGCAAAGGCGGTGGTCAGAAACGCGGCAAGCACCGTGTGGACGAGCCGGTAGGGGAAGCTCGGGTTGAAGATGATCTTCAGCCAGTCGACGGGAATGAACTGGCCGACATCGTTCATGGCAAAACCGGCCGGAGTCTGCATCCAGCTGTTGGCCGCGATAATCCAGGTTGCGGAGATCAGTGTGCCCACCGCAACCATGGCGACCGCGACCATGTGCAACCCGTCGCCGACGCGCTTGCGCCCGAACAGCGCGATCCCGAGGAAGCCCGCCTCAAGGAAGAATGCGGTTAGCACTTCATAGCCCATCAGCGGGCCAATCACCGGCCCGGCCTTGTCGGAGAAGCGCGCCCAGTTCGTCCCGAACTGGTAGCTCATGACGATGCCCGAAACGACGCCCATGCCGAAGGTGATGGCGAAGACCGTCTTCCAGTAGTCGAAGAGCTTCAGATAGGCCGCGTCGCGCTTCCACAGCCACAGCGCGTTCAGCACGGCCAGGAAGCTCGCAAGCCCGATCGAAAAGGCCGGGAAGATGAAGTGGAATGAGACCGTGAACGCAAACTGGATGCGGGCGAGAAGCTCCGCCGTCTGACCAAAATCCATGACGCTGCTCCATCTGGGCCACAAAATCATACGCCTGCGCAAGGCTGATTCCGATGGGCGGTTTGGCGCGCGTCGCGGTGCCGCGCGGCGGCTTGACGCAATGTCATGTTCGTGTTTTGTTCGCTGTAGGAGAGTGCGATGGATGCCGATATCGATACCAGCAGGATGAAGCGGGATATCCATACGATGCCCGAAGACATCCGCGACGCGATGCAGCACGCCGGGGTGATAACCGCCTATCGGCAGCGCCCAGCCTATCAGCAGAACGACTATGTCGGTTGGATCGGGCGCGCCAAACTTCCGGCGACACGGCAGAAGCGCCTGCAACAGATGCTCACCGAGCTCAAGGCCGGCGGCGTTTACATGCATATGAAGTGGAACGGGTGAGCCGTTCTAAATCATCGATCTGGAAGTTGCGTCGGCTGCGGGCGGTTCAATTCCTTCGCTGTGGAGCGCCACACTGCCTGCCTACGATTGCGTAGCAGATCCGCTGCTTGCTCGCTCACCGGTCGGCTGACCGAGCAGTAAGGTAGCGACCTCGAACGGCGCCAGATCGAGTGTGAGGCGGCCGGCGCGTGCGTCGCACTGCGCTATCGGGTTCTCAAGCAGATCGGCGCGTTGGATGCTCTGCCAATGCGTTGCGAATTGCAGCGTGCTTGGACCACGGCGTCCGGCCGCTTCCCATAGCCGCACCACGATCGCTTCGCCATCAGCGGCACGCTTGACGGCCTCAATGGTGGCCGTGCCGGCGCTGACGGTTACTACCGACATGGGCTTCGCGCTTGAGCCGCTGCTTGTCAGGATACGTAGTGGTAGATTGAAGTCCTCTGCGGCTTCATGCACGGCGCTTAGGTCGCCGTCGTGCAGCAGAACGGCGTAGCGGACGCGGTGTTCGCCCTGATCGGCTTCGGGCCAAGGATAGACCGGTGATTTTACGAGGGTGAGGCGCAGGGTACTGCCCTGGGCGTCATAGCCGTACTTGCAGTCGTTGAGCAGGGCGACACCGAAGCCGGGCTCAGAGAGGTCGACCCAGTGCTGCATGCTGGTTTCGAAGCGCGCCTGATTCCACGAGGTGTTGCGATGGGTTGGGCGGCTCACATGGCCAAACTGGATCTCGGCGGTTGAATGATCGGTGCGGACCGCGAGCGGGAAGGCGGCCTTGAGCAGCGTCTGGTGCTCGTGCCAATCGATGACGCAGTCGATATCGAGCCGGCGGGCGTCGGCCTCGAGCGCCAGCACCTGAGTGATGGTAGAGGCCTCGTAACGCCAACGCAGCAGCAGCGCCACCCGATGGGGGCCGGTTTCGACGACCCTGCTCTCGATCAGGAGATCGATGGGCCAGACGACATCTTCGTACGAGGCGTCGATGTCCCACGCGTCGAAATCGACCGGGATGTCGCGGAAGGCGCAGAGCGCGTTGGCCGCTTCGCCTGGCGCGATTGCCTGCCGGCCGGTATGCTTGTCTAGGATGGAGACGATGCGGCCATGTGTGTCGATGTCGACACAAGGTTCGCGTTTTCGAGTCGGGTGGGCGATACAAGCAGTTCACCGGCAACCGGCAGTGCAGCCGCGGAGGGTAAGCCGCACCCGCCTGTAGCAGGTACGCCAGTTACCGGCATCCAGTGCTCGAGTGAACCATCCGCCCTCGTGACGGTTTGCGTGTCTGGAATGCCGCTCGCGTTAGACACCGCCACGAGCCCGCTTCGTACACGCCCCGTGACGTTCAGAATAAAGTTCCCGCCCAACGGCGCTGCCAGCATTTGCCGCAGTCGCTCGGCCTGGTCAAAGAAGCGGCGATAGTCAGCGTCCGCATCGTCGTAGACGGCACCGATCGAGGAGCCAGGAAGAATGTCGTGGAACTGGTTGAGCAGCACAATATGCCAGAGTTCGTCGAGGTCAGCCGACGGATAGGCAACACCGCGCTGCATCGCCAGAATTCCGAGCAGCTCGAGCTCGCGCAAGGCGATCTCGGCGTGCCGGTTGTCGCGCTTGGTCTTGCCGACGGAGGTCAGCGTGCCGCGATGATATTCGAGATAGAGCTCCCCGACCCAAATGGGGAAGGCTCCCGGCTCCGCCTGCATCCGCTCGGCGAGCCTGGCGAAGAACGGACCCATCGGCTCATGTTTCAGGCGCGGGCAGCCGGGGATGCCGCGTTCCATTCGTCGTACGTTTTCGAGCATGGCGCGGGTTGGCCCGCCGCCACCGTCGCCATGGCCATAGACGAGGAACAGCTCATCGAGCGTGCCTTTCTGGCCGAAGCGCTTCCACGTGCCCAGCACGTGGCTCGGCACCAGGTCGGGACAATAGGTGGTGTTGATGCCGTCATACTCGTATTTCTGGGTGGTGAGGAAATAAGCTGGTACCTTGGTGCCGTCGATGCCCTGCCAGTGAAACACGTCGTGAGGCATACGGTTGGTATCGTTCCAGCTCAGCTTGTGGGTCACGAACATGTTGAGGCCAGCGAGCCGCATCAGCTGCGGTAGAGCGGCGCTATAGCCGAAGGTGTCGGGCAGCCAGACGATACGCGGTGTCACGCCGAACTTGGCCTGATGATAGCGCACACCCCAAAGGATATGGCGCACCAGCGCCTCGCCGCCTGCGATATTGACATCGGGCTCCAGCCAGAGCGCGCCTTCGATCTCGAACTGCCCGGTGGCGATCTTTTCACGCATCCGGGCAAAGAGTTCTGGGTAATCGGTCTCGAGATAGTCCAGCAGCACGCCTTGATTGTACATGAAGCGGTAGTCCGGATACTGCTCCATCAGCGCCAGCGCCAGCGCCGTGGCGAAGCTGCGTGCCGTCTTCTGGCGCGTCTCCCGGACGCGCCACAGCCAGGCAACGTCGATGTGCGTGTGCCCGGTGGCGACGATGGTTGGCCCCGTATCCATGTCAGCGCCTGCATAGATGCTGTCGGCGATGGCCTCAGCCTCGTTGAGGCTAGCAGCGAAGCGCGAAGGGTCGCCCGGTCTCAGGTCGATGGTCCCGAGCGCGTCGCCGACGTGCCGCAGAATGCGGGTGCGCCGTGCATCGTCGGGCTTCAGGAGCCGCGCGACATCGAGCGGCACCTTGAGGTCGAAGTAGAGTTTTTCGGCCAACGGGTCGTGCACCAGCAACTCGCAGGCGAAGCCGAGTTGGCGGCGATCCTCGATGGTGCCGGCTTCGATGACGATCTCGAAGCGGTGGCCGACAGCTGCCATCTCGCTCACGAGGAACTCCCGATGGTTGCCGTCGACGCCCTGCGCGATACGGCCATCGACGCGCACGAGGCATTGCGGATCGGAGCGGCCCATGACGCTGCCGAACTGGGCCTCGACCCGGCAGAACAGGCGACGACCAGCCGCGGCCGCGGGCACCGTTGCAGTGCCGGCGAACCAGTAATAGCCGTCCGGCTCACCCCAGACCAAGTCGTGGTCGACCGGCGTCCACGCGTCGCGCGGCTCTGCGAGAATAGCGTGGCGCTCGCTATCGGCGCCGCGGCGGAACCGGAGTGGCACGGTCGCCGTAAGGGGCGTGAAGATGCGCTCGCGCAGCACCGCGAGCAGGCGATCATAGGTCGCTACGGGGTTGAGCGGCGCGATGGGTGCCCCCTATTCCTTGCTGGCGCCTGCCATCAGCCCGTTCATCAGCGTCTTCTGCAGCGCAATGAAAATCACGAGCATCGGCAAAACCGACAGCACAGTCATCGAGAGGAGCCGGGGCCAGTTGATCGAGAAACGGCCGATCGAGTTGGCGATCGCCAACTGCACGGTCCACTGCTCCTGCTGGTTGATGATCAGGAACGGCCACAGATAGTCGTTCCAGCGCCAAACTAGGTTGAAGGCGAGCAGCGTTCCAATTGCCGGAAGTGCGAGCGGCACGATGATGCGCAGCAGGATGCGCCATTCGGGAGTGCCATCGATGCGTGCCGCCTCAAGCAAGCTGTCGGGAATGCCGACAATGTATTGCCGCATCAGGAATACGCCGCTGGGCGTTGCGGCCGGGGCAATGATCAGACCCCACAGCGTGTTGAGAAGCCCCAAATCGCGCAGCACGAGAAAGACCGGGATCAGGACAATCTGCAGCGGCACCATCACGGCTGACATGATCAGCAGAAAGATGATCGTATCGCCCTTGAACCGGAACTTGGCGAGCGCGTAGCCAGCCGCCACGCTCATCGCGACCGACAGCAATGCCGAGCTGACCGAGACGATGGCCGAGTTGAGGAAGTAGCGGCCGAAATTGGCGCGGCTCACAGTCTTCTGGAAGTTCTCAAGGGTGATGTGCTCGGGCCAGAGTGAGGGGGGCCACTGGAAGATCTCGGCCTGCGGCTTCAGCGCAGACAGGAGCAGCCAGAGGGGCGGCAAGACGAAGAGGATAAGGACGGCCACCATCGCGACAAGGCGTCCGGGGGAGCGCAGCAGGGTCATCCGCGCCTCCTAGCGACACGCAACTGCAGGATGGTGAGGACCATCAGGATGACGAACAGGACTCCCGACTGAGCGGCGGCGAGACCAGCCTGATTGGGCTTCCTGAAGGCGGTGTCGTAGATGTTCTGCACAAGGAACACCGTGGCGCGGCCTGGGCCGCCTGTCGTCAGCGAGACGACGATTTCGTAGACTTGGAACGCCCCGATAACGCCGAGTACGACGACGACGACGACGCTCGGTTCCAGCAATGGCAGAGTGATGCGCGTGAACCTGCGCCAGCGACTGGTTCCGTCAATGGCTGCGGCTTCGTAGAGGTCCTTGGGGATGGCTGTCAGGCCGGCGATCAGGATCATCATGTTGAAACCTGCGCCACCCCACACCCAGGCGACGACCACTGCGGCCTGCGCCAGCTGATCCTGCTCCAGCCAGGGTACCGCGGGGATGCCCAGGAGCGATAACCCATAGTTGACGAGGCCGCTGTTGCGCGCAAACAGCCAGGCCCAAATGACGCCAATGATCAGACCCGAGATCATCGATGGAAAGAAGACGATGGTGCGCATCACCGCGTTGAAGCGCGTCTGCGGGGCCAGCAACAGTGCGAGGCCGAGCGAGGCGGCAAGCTGCACCGGCACCGCGACAACAACGAAGAGGACGGTGCGCACAAGCGACAAGACGAAGTCCTTGTCGGCGAACAGCTTGAGGTAATTGTCGAACCCCACAAAGACGGGGATCGATTCCGGCACCTGTGGCACGACCACGAGGCCGCGCCGGAACAGGCTCATCCACAGACCCTGCAGAAGTGGGTAAAGGGTGAATGCAAAGAGCAGGGCGACCGTCGGCAGCAGCAACAGATATGGCCAGCTGGTCCGGCCTGCGAGTCGAAGGAGACCCGCTGCCGACCGGCCGGTTTCGCTGATCTGCGTCCGATCGCCCATGCTCATGTCGTTACTTCGTTGCCGTGATGGCAGCTTCCGCCGCTGCGTGCAGCATGGCAACAGCGTCTTCGGCCGTCGACTGGCCGGAGACCACCGACGTGACGCTTGCCTTGACGGCGTCCCACACGCCTGCCTGCATTTCCGGCCAGGCCTGATCGGTAGCGGCGTAGCGCGGCGAGTTCTCGAGGTCCTGCTGGAAGCCCTTCACGGCCGCCGTCGCATCCGGGCTCGAATAGGCGACGTCGGTCGCCAGCTTGTTGGCCGGCAACAGCCCGAAGTTCTTGGCGTAGACAGCCTGCACCTCGGGAGAAGTGATCCAGTTGACGAAGGAAATCGCCTCGTCGAGATGCTTGGAGGTGTTGAAGGCGACCAGATAGTTGCCGCCCACATTCGAGGACGACACGGTGCCCTTGGGCGTCGGTCCGGCCTGCCACTTGAAGGCGGCGTTGTCATTGAAGCTCTGGATCTGCCAGCTGCCCGACATGTAGGCGACGGCCTGCTGATTGACGAACATATCATATGGTTTGTCGGAGCTTGAACCGGACCACAAGCCCGGTGGCATGTAGTCTTCGGTGACCTTGACGAACTGCTTGAGAACCGCGACCCAGCTCGCATCGTCCATCGCCACCTTGACGGGCGCGTCTTCCGAATAGATATGGTTGCCGTACTGGAACTGGTACGTGAGGTACCGATGCGCCGAGACGTCCCACACCAGCGGGAAGCGGACACCGGCCTTCTCGGACACTTGTTTCAGCGCAGGAAGAACGTCGTCCCACGTCGCACCTGCCTGCGGCACGGCAACGCCGGCCTTGGCGAAGGCATCGACATTGTAGAAGATGCCGACCGCAGTCACGTCGAGTGGTGCGGCGATCACCTTGTCGCCGAGCTTGGCGCCGTCAGCCCAACCTTTAACGAACTGGTTGATCCAGTCCTTGCCGTTGACCTCTGCCCAATCGACGAGGAACGGACGGACGACAGGCTCCATCGATGAGGTCAGCGATACGTCCGGCATGATACCCGATGCCGCGTACTGCCGGAACTTCTCCGACATGCCGTCATAGGGAGTGATCTGCAGGTCGAACGTCGTGTCGGGGTGCAGCTTGGTGTATTGGTCCAGCAGCGTGCGAAGCGTTTGCTCCTGCTCGTCGCCGTCGACATACCAGCCCAACTGCAGCTCGGAAGCGATGACGGGCGTTGCGAGCGCCGTCGCCGCCACCAGGGCCATTGCGGTGTGCTTGACGATTTTCATGGGTGAGGTCCTCCTGATGCTCTGTCGGCGACAGAGGCGTTTGACGCGGGCTTGTGTTCGCCCGCCGGGAGCATGTCGCGATAGGTGACCGCGACATGGGCCGGCAGTCCGCTCCAGCCCTGGAGCAGCGATCCCCGTCCGAAGGGCGGGGAATAGTATTCCACTGCGCCTGCCCAGCCGTTGGCGAGGCACATCTGCCACCAGCGGGTCAGGGCGTAGCGCGCACCGGGCAAGCCACGGCGCAGGGTTTCGGCGGCATAGACAGCGTCCAGATAGGGCCAGTCCGAGCCGTTGTGATATCGGTAGGCGAAGGCGGTCTTGGCGCGTATGTCGCGGGCGCGCTTGAATGGCGGATAGGCGCAGAGCACGCCC
>JBDSHC010000073.1:0-32639 GCA_039918675.1 Devosia sp. | reverse complement strand
CCACGATGTCATTCCCGCGAAGGCGGAATCCAGGGGCCAATTGCGCCGATCGCTGTCGTGGCCGTGGATTCCCGCCTGCGGGGGAATGACAAGAAGTGAACGCCACGCCAAGTGATCTATTCCCCACTTACCCTGAGTGCCAGCGCCGCTGCAAACGGGCAAAACGCCACGGAAACGAGGCTGAATGCACTGAGGAACAACAGCGCCGCATTGCTCCCCTCAGGCGCAGCCACCATCGCCACGCCGAAAATCAGCACCGGAATACAGAACGGAAGGATCAGCACCGGCGCCAGCAGCCCTCCCCGCTTCAGCGACACCGTCACCGCCGCGCCGATCACCCCGAAAGCCGTAAGCGCCGGCGTCCCGAGCAGCAATGCCAGCATCGTCCGCTGCCACGCGGCAAAATCCATCGCCAGCAACACCGCCAGCAACGGGCTCGCAACGATCAGCGGCAATGCCGTGAGCAGCCAATGCGCCACCAGCTTGCCGGCCACCACAGCTTCCAGCGGGATCGCCCCGTGCCGCAACAGCAGCAGCGAGCCATCCTCCTCGTCCGCCCGGAACAGCCGGTCGAGCCCCAGCAGCATCGACAGGAACGCGGCGATCCACACGATCCCCGGCCCGAGCTTTGCCAGCAGCACCCGGTCCGGCCCGACGGCGAACGGTACCACCGCGCCCACCATCACAAAGAACAGCACCAGCGTCAGCGCATCGCCGCCCGCCCGGAACGCCAGCCGGATGTCGCGACCGATGATGGCGGCAAGCGCACTCACGGAAGTCGCCCCACCCACACTGTCATTCCCGTCATCCACAATGTCATTCCCGCGAAGGCGGGAATCGAGAGCGACGAGCTCGGAGCATCGGGCCCCTGGATTCCCGCCTTCGCGGGAATGACACCGGTGAAATGGCGGGCACTGGCACTCACGCCATGCCCCCCAGCGTCAGCGTCCCGGTAGCCCCAGCAATGTCGTCATGCGTCGCCGCAATCGCCGCGCCGCCTTGTGCCAGATGCTCCGCGATCAGCCGCGACACCAGCCCATCCCCCGCCGCATCCAGCGACGCCGTCGGCTCGTCCAGCAGCCAGACGCTCCGCCTGCTGACCTGCAGCCGCGCCAGCGCCAGCCGTCTCGTCTGCCCCGCGCTCAGATGCCCTGCTTCGATCGCGCCAAGCCCGCCGAGTCCAACTGCCTCGAGCGCCTCCTCGACGCCAAGACCGTCCGCGCCATTGACCGCCCGCCAGAACCGCAAATTCTCGGTCAGCGTGAGCCGCCCCTTCACGCCCGACAGATGCCCGACGAAATGCAGCTTCGGCGTCTCATCCCCGCCCGGCCAGAGAATGGTCCCGGCTTCGGCGCGTAAAATCCCCGCCAGCGTCAGCAGCAGGCTCGATTTGCCCGCGCCGTTCGGCCCCCGCACCAGCAGCAGCTCACCCGGCGCAACAGCAAAACTGATCCCGGAAAACAGCCGTCGCTCCCCGCGACTCAGCGCGAGGCCGCTGACCTCGACCAAAGGCTGACGCAGGCTCATGGCGGACATGCCTATTCGCCCGCGCTCCGCACTGGCAAGCGTCATGTTGTTTCTCTATAAGCCGATGAAAGTTTGGATTCATTCCAGACTGTTATGCCCCAGTCCTGTCCAGTCCCTCCGCGTCAGGACTGTCGTGGTGTCCCAGAACCCGTATCGACAGGCGGCCCCGTGACTCAATCGCTCAACAGCTTCAAGTCCAAGACCACGCTCACGGTCGGGGACAAAACCTACACCTATTTCTCGCTGCCGCTGGCCGAGAAGAACGGGCTCCCGGGCATTTCGAAGCTGCCGCACTCGATGAAGGTTGTGCTCGAAAACCTCCTCCGCTTCGAGGATGGGGTGACCGTCACCAAGGCCGACATCATGGCCATCGCGCAATGGCTCGATAAGCGGACCAGCGAACACGAAATCTCCTACCGCCCAGCCCGTGTGCTGATGCAGGATTTCACCGGCGTCCCCGCCGTGGTCGATCTCGCCGCCATGCGCGATGCCACCGCCGCCCTCGGCGCCGATCCGCAGAAGATCAACCCGCTGGTCCCTGTCGATCTCGTCATCGATCACTCAGTGATGGTCGATAGTTACGGCACCCCGCTCAGCTTCCAGCAGAACGTCGACCTCGAATATGAGCGCAATGGCGAGCGCTACGAATTCCTGCGCTGGGGTCAGAAGGCCTTCGACAATTTCCGGGTTGTTCCCCCGGGAACGGGTATCTGCCACCAGGTCAATCTCGAATACCTCGCCCAGACCGTCTGGACCCGCAAGGACGACGAGACCGGCGAGACCATCGCCTATCCCGACACCCTCGTCGGCACCGACAGCCACACCACCATGATCAACGGCCTCGCCGTGCTCGGCTGGGGCGTCGGCGGCATCGAGGCGGAAGCCGCCATGCTCGGCCAGCCCATCACCATGCTCATCCCCGAAGTCGTCGGCTTCAAGATGACCGGCAAGATCAACGAAGGCATCACCGCCACCGATCTCGTCCTCACCGTCACCGAGATGCTGCGCAAGAAAGGCGTCGTCGGCAAATTCGTCGAATTCTACGGCCCCGGCCTCGACTATCTTTCGCTCGAAGACCAGGCGACCATCGCCAACATGGCGCCCGAATATGGCGCGACCTGCGGCTTCTTCCCGGTCGACGCCGATACGCTCGCCTATCTCGAAACCTCGGGCCGCGATGCCTCGCGCGTCGCGCTCGTCAAAGCCTATTCCGACGCGCAGCACATGTACCGCACCACCGAATCGCCCGATCCGGTGTTCACCGACACGCTCGAACTCGACCTCACCACGGTCGTCCCATCCATGTCGGGCCCGAAGCGCCCGCAGGACCGCGTCTCGCTCGGCGATGCCGCGACCAAATTCCGCGATGCCCTCAAGGATATCGCAGGCGGCCGCAAAGAACGCACCAAGCTGCCTGAATCGGTCGGCGAAAGCCGCTATGTCGATGAAGGCGCAACCGGCGTCGACGACATCCCCGAGGAAGCCGCCTTCCCGGTGAAGGGCGAAAAATATGGCATCGATGACGGCCACGTCGTGATCGCCGCCATCACCTCCTGCACCAATACGTCGAACCCCTCGGTGCTGATCGCCGCTGGCCTCGTTGCCCGCAAGGCGCGCGCCCTCGGCCTGACGGCGAAACCCTGGGTCAAGACTTCGCTCGCCCCCGGCTCGCAGGTCGTTACCGACTACCTCAACGCGGCCGGCCTCACTGCCGATCTCGACGCGCTGGGCTTCAATCTCGTTGGCTATGGCTGCACCACCTGCATCGGCAATTCCGGTCCGCTGCCCACCGCCATCTCCGAATGCATCAGCGACAACGATCTCGTGGCCGCGTCCGTGCTCTCGGGCAATCGCAATTTCGAAGGCCGCGTGAACCCCGACGTGCGCGCCAATTATTTGGCCTCGCCACCGCTCGTCGTCGCTTACGCCATCGCGGGCTCGCTCAACGTCAACGTCACCACCGACGCCCTCGGCACCGGCCGCGACGGCAAGCCGGTCTACCTGCGCGACATCTGGCCGACCAACAAAGAGATCGCCGATATCGTGCGCACGGTGATCACCCCGCAAATGTTCCTCGGCCGCTATTCCGACGTCTTCAAGGGCGACGAGAACTGGCAGGGCATCGCCGTCGATGGCGGCGAGACCTACCGCTGGAACTCCAGTTCAACTTACGTGCAGAACCCGCCCTATTTCGAGGGCCTGCGCATGACCCCCGAGCCGGTCACCGACATCAAGGATGCGCGTATCCTGTCGCTCTTCCTCGATTCGATCACCACCGACCACATCTCGCCCGCCGGCTCATTCAAGCCCGGCACACCGGCTGGCAAATATCTCGTCGAGCGTCAGGTCGCGCCCAAGGACTTCAACTCCTACGGTGCCCGCCGCGGCAATCATGAAGTGATGATGCGCGGCACCTTTGCCAATATCCGCATCAAGAACCAGATGGTCCCCGGAGTAGAAGGCGGTTTTACCAAGGGCCCGAATGGCGACACCATGGCGATGTATGACGCCGCCATGGACTACGCCAAGACCGAAACCCCGCTGGTAATCTTCGCTGGCAAGGAATACGGCACCGGCTCGTCACGCGACTGGGCCGCCAAGGGCACTCGCCTCCTCGGCGTTCGCGCCGTGATCGCGCAGAGCTTCGAACGTATCCACCGTTCCAACCTCATAGGCATGGGCGTCTTGCCGCTGCAGTTCGCCGATGGCGAGAGCTGGCAGACGCTGGGCCTCGACGGCACCGAGACCGTCTCGATCGAAGGTCTCACGGCCCTCACGCCGCGCTCATCGGTGACCATCAAGATCGCCTATGCCGATGGCCGCACCGCCGAAGCGGTCACCCGCTGCCGCATCGATACCATCAACGAGCTCGACTACTACCGCCACGGCGGCATCCTGCACTACGTCCTCCGCAACCTCGTCGCGGCCTGACCCGGCCGCGGCGCGAGCCGCCTGAATCTGGATTGCCAACGGCCCTGACTTGGCATCTGGTCGGCGCGCGGATGCGTGCCGTCCGAGCGTCTAGGGGGTTACCGTGAAGACCAATGTCGTCGCCGCCATCCTGGCGGTGGGCTTTTGTGCGCTTGCGCTCATTGCAACCCAATCCGTATTCGCTGCCGACAATTACACCTTCGCTGTCGAAGCACCCGAAATTCCGTCACTGCGCCTCTGGGTCGAGGCTTGGCAGCTTCCGGTCGCCACCGCACCGGCGCCAATCATGCTCGTCGACAAGAAGATCAAGAAGCGCACCGCGATCGGCGGCAAATCCTATTTCACCGTCAAGCTCCCCAAGGACAAGGCGCTCACCGGCAACCGCCTCTGCGCCACCGTCGCCGATGGCTGGCTGGTTAAATGGAATGGCGGTTTCCTCGGTGACGACGGCGGCCCAGGGCGAACGCTTTGTACTCCAGTGGGTCCGCTCAACTGGGTCGACGGCGTCACCTATCTGACGCTCGAAACCAGCAGCGAAGCCGCGCAGATCGACCTCGGCCAAGGCTTCACCTACGACATCGGATCCGGCGTCCCGCCCGCTGAAGTGACGCTGATCAAGACCGGTTTCTGGATGGCGCAGAGCTATATCAATCGCTTCTACGGCGGCGCCATCACGGCCGACTACGCCAAGGGCGTCGTCGTCAAGATCGAGGCCGACAAGGAAGGTGCCCATGGGTGCTGCAGCGGGATCGCCGAGTATGGCGCACGCCCCTACTTCAACGTCGCGGACCCGCAATGGGCGCAGAACGTCAACGGCCGTGGCTGGAGCTCGTCTACCGACAGGATGAAGTCGGTGATCGATGAATATGTGCATGGCTGGCACGCATCGCTCGGTGCGCTGAGCCTCCACATACAGCCCCTCGGCAACTGGATGAACTCGGGCATCGCCGAATACATCGCTTATTCGGCGCTGGTCGAGGCCGGCAAGATCAAGCAGAAGGACGCCGACCGCATGGAGTTCACCTCTGCAGTCGGCGCGGAGCTCGATCCGGCGTTGCAATCGCTGCAAAGTACGGAGACGCCGGTCTGGCCCGGCCATGTGGGCTATGTCGCGATCAAATGGCTGGTCGATGCATCGCCCAATGGACAAATGTCGCTGCGCATCCTCGCAACATCGATCGGCACCGAACACATGTCGGTCGACGATGCCTTCTACACCGCCTTCGGGGTGACCTTGGATGATTTCTATCCGCAATTCGAAGCGTGGAAGAAAGCGATCCGCAAGAACCCCACAAAGGCCGCGAGCCATATGCCCAAGCTGATGCTGTCGAGCGCACCCGCCGCTGCCGAGACGCCGGCTGCCGCCCCTGCACCCGCAGCGCCCCCAGCTCCCGCGGCACCCGCGGCACCCGCGACCGAAGCCGAGCTGACCGCCGACCAATTGTTCCGCAAGGGCTATCAGGCTGATGTGGGCGCCGATGGCGTGGCGCAGAACGATGCCGAAGCGTTCAAATGGTACAAACTCGCTGCCGCCAAGGGCCAGCACGAAGCCGAGCGCAATCTCGCCGGCCTGTATGGCAGCGGCCGGGGCGTCAAGCAGGATGACGCCGAAGCGCGCCGCCTGTTCAATGTCGCTGCCGCGGGCGGCGATGCCGGCGCGCAATACGCGCTGGGTGAATGGTACTCGGAAGGCCGCGACTTCAGCATCAAATGGTTTCGTCTCGCCGCCAAGCAGGGCCATCCCGACGCCATCGCCGAACTTAAGGAAATGGGAGTGGCGATCGAGTGATCGCCGCTCACTCTCCCGACACGCCAAATTGACTCGCCCTTGAACGGCCGCTTGCCTAAAAGTGCGGCATGCAAAAGCGCGTCCTCCTCTCCGCCGTCATCGCCGCCAGCCTGATCGCAGCCCCCGTCGCGGGCGCTGCGGCAGAAATCCGCAGCAACCCCAAGGCCGTGGTTGAGCTGTTCACCTCGCAGGGCTGCTCATCCTGTCCCAAGGCCGACGAAGTCTTCTCGTCGCTGGGCAAGCGGACCGATCTCATCGCCCTCGCCTATCACGTCGATTATTGGGACTATATCGGCTGGGCTGACACCTTCGGCGCCAAGGCCAATTCCGACCGCCAGCGCGACTACGCCGAAAGCTGGGGCTCGTCCCGCATCTATACCCCGCAGCTCATCGTCAACGGCATGTCCGGCGTCGTCGGCTCGCGCGACAAGGATGTGTCGGGCGCCATCGATACGGCCAGACTCGATTTACCGGTGAAGCTCTCGGTTGGTGGCGACATGCTCGAGGTCAGCGTCGATCCGCGCGCCGGTGGCACCGCGGCGATGGTCTGGCTCATCACCTTCAAGGATCATTCCGAGGTCAAGATCGAGCGCGGCGAGAACGCCGGCCGCACCATGGACTACACCCAGATCGTCACCGGCAAGCAGATGCTGGGCATGTGGGACGCCACCTCCGGCACCCACCTCAAACTGCCGCTCTCCGAAGTGATGGCCAATGGCAGCAACGGCGCAGTGATCCTCGTCCAGGCCGACAAGAACGGCCTCCCCGGCCCGATCCTCGGCGCCGCGAGCGTCCAGCTCTAGGGCGCGGACTTCGTTGCCCTCTTGGGCAGCGAAGGACAGAGCGCAAGGAAGCTACGGTTGGACTTCGTTGCCCTCTTGGGCGGCGAAGGACAGAGCAAATAAGAGGCTACGCACCCCATAAACCAAAACCCCCACCTATCGGGCGGGGGCTTGGACTGATCTGTGCATGGAGTAGATGTGAGTGGCGCCGAGCATCATGGTTTGGGGGCTCGGTCAGCCCGGCGCCACTCACTGGAGGCAATGATTGAAAGATGCCGCCTCAATCGGGCCGAAGCGCGGACAGAATGTGGCAGCTTTTGGGAATTTCCTTAACGCCATCGTCGGATGCCGATAGAGCCGCTTGCGCGACGCGCTATTTGTCCGCATCATGACAAAATCGTCACAAGGACTTTGCGAGTGTCCGAGGCCGACCCACAGCAGCGCTCCGCCGAACTTCTCGATTTTCTGAGCCCCGACAAGGGGAGCGGCCCGCAGCCGCCGCGTCAAAAGCCCTATGTCGGATTCGACCGGCGCGAGCTCAACACCATTCTCAATCTCTACGGCCGCAAGGTCGCTTCAGGCGAGTGGCGCGACTACGCCATGGACTTCCTCAAGGACCGCGCCTTGTTCTCGGTCTATAAGCGCGCCTCCGAGCGTCCGCTTTACGTCATCGAGAAGAACCCCAAGCTCAGGCACAAGCAGGGCCAGTACATGGTCACCATCGAGGATGGCCGCGTGCTGAAGCGGGGGCACGAACTCGACACCGTCCTGCGGGTCCTGGAACTCGCCCTCGTCCGGTGATCGCCGTCCGCAAGGCCCTACCGGCCGACGCACAAGCCATGAGCGCAGTGCTGATCGCCTCGATCACCGAACTTTGCACGGCCGATCATCACGGCAATCCGGAAGCCCTCGCCAGCTGGCTCGCCAACAAGACGCCGGCGGGCGTCGCGGCATGGTTCGCCAATCCGGACAACACGCTCTTCGTTGCCGAGCATGATGGCGAGATCGCCGCCTGTGGCGGCTTCAACACCGGGCGCAAGATCATCCTCAACTACGTCGCGCCTCGCCACCGTTTCGTCGGCGCGAGCAAGGCGTTGTTGCAAGCGATGGAAGCGGCGCTTGGCCCCGGTGAGGCGACCCTCGATTCGACCAGGACCGCCAGCCGCTTTTACCTCGACGCCGGCTGGCAGAAGGCCGGGCCGCCCGAACCGTATCGCCTTGTCGAAGGCCACCCGATGCGCAAAGTATTGGGTTAGGCAGAGCGCTTTCGACCGTCCTGCGATCTGGCAGCACCTTCGTCACGCAACCTTGCAATCACTTTGCGGCGGCGTGCTCCTTCGCGCAAATCCTCGTTCATGCGCGTCTGCCACCCCGGTCCTCCAGCCTTATACTGCTCGATGACCTGGGCATCGAGCCGGATGGTCACTGGGGTCTTCACGGCTTCGGCCTTGGGCCGTCCGCGTGGCACCGGCATGGGTATGCCGTGCTGTTCGAAGAACTCTCGCGCAGGACGGAGTTGCAATATCTCTTCGTCGGTGAGCTCCGGAGCGTCGTCGTCGAAGTCAGCGGGAGGCGGCGGGAGCTTTCGTTCAGACGTCATAGCGCCTCATTTCCTTTTCATGGGCTGGCCGAAGGCCGATGATCCTCAGGCGATCAGCCCGCCTTGTGTAGACGATCGCGTATCCACGCCCTCCGATCCGTCCATAAGCGATCATGCGATCTTCGCCATAGTCGAACCGCCTGTCGGGCTTCAGATGCGCTCTATCCCAATCAAACTCATAGACGAGCTCAAACGCGAGTTGGTGCGTCCTCAGATTGGTCGCGTATTTGCTCTCGTCCCATTCATATGGGTCCATTCACAAACACCATTTAATGTACGTACAAAAAATATCACGTCAATAGTCCTAAAGTGCCCGCTGCATGTGGATAATGTCGAGCCAGCGGTCGAATTTGAAACCCAGCGCCTCATAGGTGCCGATCATCCGGAAACCGTGCTTTTCGTGCAGCCGGATCGAATTGGCGCGCTCGGCGGTAATCACCGCCAGCATCTGCTTCAACCCCGCTTTGCTGCTGTCCTCGATCAGCCGGGCCAGCATCTTGCCGCCAAGCCCGTGCCCTATCGCCTCCGGCGCCAGATAGATGGAATCCTCGCAGGTGAACCGGTAGGCTTCGCGCGGCCGGTAAGTTGACGCATAGGCGTAGCCCACCACCGAGCCGCCGAGTTCGCCGATCAGCAGCGGGTGCCCCTTGCCGGCGATCGTCGCGAAGCGCGTCGCCATCTCGGCCTCATCAGGCACTTCCGTCTCGAACGTGATCACGGTCTCCCGCACATAATGCCCATAGATGCGGGCAACCGCCGGAATGTCCTCGGGACGATAGGCACGGATGATCAATTCGGACATCGTTCGCTCGGCAAAAGGAAAGGGCCGCGATCCTTTTAGATCGCGGCCCCGGCCAAATCCAATCAGAGTTCCCGTTACGCGGGATCAGTTCCGCTGATTGCCCACGAGGCGGAGCAGCATCAGGAACAAATTCAGGAAGTCGAGATAAAGGTTCAGCGCGCCCATGATGGCGCTCTTGGCCAACAGCTCGGCGCCATGGCCCTCATTATAGCTTTCCTTGATCTTCTGGGTGTCCCAGGCGGTGAGGCCGAGGAAGATCACGACGCCCAGGATCGAGATGCCGAAGCCCAGCGCACCCGACGGCCAGAAGACGTTGACCACCGACGCGATGATCAGACCCCAGAGGCCCATCACGAGGAACGAACCGATCGAGGTCAGGTCACGCTTGGTCGTGTAGCCGTAAAGGCTCATGCCGCCGAACATCGCCGCTGCGATGAAGAACACCTTGGCGATCGAGCCGGAGGTATAGACCGCAAAGATCGAAGCGAGCGACAGGCCCATGACGGCCGCGAACACCCAGAACAGGATCTGCGTCGTGCCCACGCTCAGCTTGTTGATACCAAAGCTCAGCACCAGGATGAACGCCAGCGGCGCCAGCATGATCACCCACTGCAGCGGGCTGTTGAAGATCACATTGCCGAACGACGTCAGGCCGACGAGGCGGCCATTCTGCTCGACGAACGCGGCGGTGTACGTGAAGTAAGCGACGACCCCGGTTAGCACGAGGCCGATGCCCATATAATTGTAGACCCGCAGCATGTAACTGCGCAGGCCCTGATCGATGGCCACGCCGGCATCAGGCCGTGCAGCTACGGTCGGTCGGTCGAATTCAGCCATCCTTCAATCCCCTTCGGATCTTGTCGGGCCCGGGATGCGGGACCTTTGCGGAAGAATATGGACGGGGGTGGGGTCCATTACAAGACCTGAGGCCAAAGCTCACCAAACTGTAACCCTTGGCGGACAAGGGTTTAAGTCACTCTGCCGCAGGCCTGTCATGAACTTGCGGTCGCGACTCACTATGCTAGGCTCATCGTGCGCCGCGCTACCGAATCGGCGTGAACTCGGAGACGGGTCCGTTGCCCAGGCTTTTTACCGGCCTTGAGATCCCCTACGACGTGCAACTCGCTTTGTCGCTGAAGCGGGGCGGCCTCTCGGGCTCCCGCTGGATCGACCCCGAAAACTACCACATCACGCTCCGCTTCATTGGCGATGTCGACAACCACGTCGCCGACGAGGTGAGTTCCGAACTCGACCGGCTGAGCCTCTCCGACAGCTTTCGGCTTCGCCTCTCCCATCTGGGCATCTTCGGCGGCGACAAGCCCCGCGCCCTCTACGCTGGCGTCGAGAATAACGAGGCGCTGCAGCGGTTACAGGCGAGCCAGGAGCGCGTGCTGCGCCGCGCCGGCCTCGAGCCCGAAGCCCGCAAATTCGTGCCGCATGTGTCGCTCGCACGCCTGCGCGGCGCATCCGCCATCGAAGTTGCCGACTTCATCCACAATGCCGGTCAGTTCGTCCCGCTCGAATTTACCGTGCGCCGCTTCGTACTGTTCTCGTCCAAGAACTCGGTCGGCGGCGGGCCTTATCTCGTCGAACAGAGCTACAGCCTGATGGCGGCCTCAAGTGCGGCGTGAAGTGATACCGCCGTTAACTCGCCATTAACCCTGCCAGAGCGACAGAAAAACCTAGAGAATCCGGCGTCAAATTGCCGACAAGATTGCCGGTGATCTTGTCGGCCATGCAATCCGGACCCGGGCTTTGACAGCTTGGTAACCATACCGTGGCAGCTTTGAGGGCATTGAGCCTCAGGGGCTGCCTTTTGTTCAGGGGTTTTCAGGACATGACTTCGATGCGGCGCCGGACCCTCTCCGGCATTTTAGCGACTGCACTGATCTGCGCCGGAGCGGCGCCGGTGCTGGCGCAGGCTGCGCCGACGGATCTGGGCACCTTCAAAGCCTGGACCGCCTGGAAGGGCGCCGACGAGTATGGCGCGATCTGCTTCATCTCCGCCGCGCCCGATACCAGCGAGCCCAAGGAAGTGGGCGGCAAGCCGATCAACCGCGACCCGGCGCATTTCCTCATCATCCATCGCGACAAGGCCCCGGCGATCAACGCCGACGGCTCCGCCGCCAAGGATGCGAGCGGCAAGCCGGTCTTCCGCAAGGTCCGCAACGAAGTGCAGACGCTGGTCGGCTACCCGATGAAGCCCACCACCGACAGCTTCTTCCACGCCGCCGAGATCGACGGCAAAGCCTATCCGATGAAGTCGATCCCCGACGATCCGGCGACCAACATCCTCGACAGCGAGGCCGCCTGGCTCGCCTCGATGGACGACGAGGCCGGCTTCGTCACGGCGCTCAAGGGCGGCACCAAGCTTGTCGTCAAAGGCACGTCGGGCAAGGGCACCAAGACCACCGACACCTATTCGCTGGCCGGCGTCACCGCGGCCATGGCCGCCATCGACAAAGCCTGTCCGTAACGGAACAGCCGCCGCCCTCACCCGTTGAGAGCGGCACCCGTCTCATTTAAGAGGGCATCATGCTCGCCCGCCTCATCGCTTTCGCCCTTCTCATCGTGCTCAGCTCGACCGGGCTCGCCGCCGCGCAATCGGTGCAGTCGCTCGGCGAGTTCAAGAGCTGGACCGCCTATTCCGCCTCCGAAGGCGCTGGCGCTGTCTGCTTCGCGCTCAGCAAGCCGAGCGATGTCACGCCGCCGGTCGACGGCTATACCCAGGGCTATCTCTATCTCACCCATCGGCCCGCAGAGGATGTCAGCAATGAAATCAGCCTCGTCGCCGGCTTCGATTTCGCCCCCGATCAGCCCGCTACGCTGACCATTGGCGGCAAGAGCTTCGATCTCTTCACCCAGAAAGACGCCGCCTGGCTGCTCGACGCCTCCCAGAACGACAACCTCGCCGGTGCCATCCGCGCCGGCTCGAGCCTCTCCATCGCCGGCACCACCGACAAGGGCATCCTCGTCACCGAAACCTTTTCCCTCAGCGGCGCCACCGCGGCCAGCAAAGCCATCGGCGGCTGCTAAGCTCCGAAGAGCTTGGGATAAAGGTCATCCCAACGCGGGTTGGTCTCTTCGATCAGACGCAACTTCCACGCCCTGTTCCATTTCTTGATCTGCTTCTCGCAAAGGATCGCAGCCTCTATCTGGTCAGTCCATTGATACCAGACGAGCATGTGGACGCCGTGGCGGCGTGTGAAACCGTCGATAAGGTCTTCACGATGCGTCTGAATGCGACCGGGTAGATTCCCTGTAACGCCGCAATACAGAGTGCCGTTTCGCTTACTCGCCAAGAGATAGACGTAATAATTGTGGTCCCGTCCCATGGCTCAACTTACCACTATGTCATTCCCGCGAAGGCGGGAATCCAGGAGTCGCGTCCAATGACGGTGGTTTTGACCCTGGATTCCCGCCTTCGCGGGAATGACATCGAGAGTCTTTTTTGATTCCGCGGATGCACTATGTTATCCCCCGCGCCTTCAAACCGGACCGCTTATGACGATCGCCCTCAATCTCGACCATGCAAGCAACGCCGCGCGCTCATCCGCGACGCGGCGGTCGTCGCTTGTCGGGATGAACAAGCCGCAATTGCGTGAGGCCATGGCTGGCATCGGGCTCGACGAGCGCGAGTCGAAGATGCGCGCCTCCCAGCTGTGGAACTGGATTTACGTCAACGGAATCACCGATTTCGAGCGGATGAGCAACATCCAGAAGGGCTTTCGCCAGACCCTCGCGGATAACTTCCTGCTCGACCGGCCCGAGATCGTCTCCGAACAGATCTCCGTCGATGGCACGCGCAAATGGCTGTTCCGCTATCGCGACCCGAAGAACCCGAACTTGCCGCCGGTCGAGATCGAGACCGTCTACATTCCCGAATCCGGACGCGGCACGTTGTGCGTTTCCTCGCAGGTCGGCTGCACACTCACCTGCTCGTTCTGCCACACCGGCACGCAAACGCTGGTCCGTAATCTCACCGCCGGCGAAATCCTCGGCCAGATACTGATGGCGCGCGAACGCCTCGGCGATTTCCCCGGCGGCGTCCGCCCCGATGATGGCGGCCTCGTCCCCGCCCCGCGCGGTTCGGGCGGCAGCGAAGGCGACAATCGCGCCATCACCAATGTGGTGATGATGGGCATGGGCGAGCCGCTCTACAATTACGACAACGTCAAGCAGGCGCTGCTGATGGCCTCGGCCGAAGACGGCATCTCGCTGAGCAAGCGCCGCATCACGCTCTCGACCTCGGGCGTCGTGCCTTTCATCGAGCCGGCCGGCCGCGAGATCGGCGTTATGCTCGCCATTTCGCTCCACGCCGTGCGCGACGACCTCCGCGACATGCTGGTGCCGATCAACAAGAAGTATCCGCTGAAGGACCTCATCCAGGCCTGCCGCGACTATCCGGGGCTCTCCAACGCGCGTAGAATTACGTTCGAGTATGTGATGCTCAAGGACATCAACGATTCCGATGCCGACGCCCGAGAACTGGTCCGCCTGTTGAGCGGCATTCCAGCCAAGATCAATCTGATCCCATTCAACCCCTGGCCGGGCACCAATTACGATTGCTCGAGCTCTTCGCGTATCGAGAAGTTCGCCGACATCGTCAATCGCGCCGGCTACGCCTCCCCCGTCCGCACCCCCCGCGGCCGCGACATCTTCGCCGCCTGCGGCCAGCTCAAGAGTGAAACCGAACGGCTGAGCAAAAAGGATCGTGAGGCGCTGACGAGTGCCTGAATTGACCACGATTGCCTTCGATGCCGACGACACGCTCTGGCATCACGAGAAATACTTCGTCTCGACCAAGACGGCCTTCATCGATCTGCTGGCGCCGCATGCCGACAAGGCGAAGGCCGACGGCATGTTGCAGGCAACCGAGATCGCAAATGTCCGCCAGTACGGCTTCGGCGTCAAAAGCTTCACCCTCTCGATGATCGAGACGGCCATCTCCATAACCGATGGCAAGGTGCCCGGCAGCGTCATCAACGACATCATCGCCCTCGGCCGCGACATGCTGGTCCATCCGGTCGACCCGTTCCCCGGCGTGCGCGAGACGCTGGAATCGCTCAAATCCAGCTACAAACTTCTCGTCGTCACCCGCGGCGATCTCATCGATCAGGAGCGCAAGCTCAAGGCCTCGGGCCTGCTCGACTATTTCGACGAGATCGAAATCGTCTCCGCGACAAAACCGCGCCCGTCTACACCCGCATTTTCGACCGCCATGGCGATGGCGCTGCGCGATCGATGATGATCGGCAACTCCATGCGCGCCGACGTCACGCCTGCGCTCGACGCCGGTGCCTGGGGCGTGCATGTGCCGTCCGAACATGTGTGGTCGCTCGATCTTGCCGACGATCCCGCCGACATTTCGCGCTTCCGACGCATTGCCGCGCTGACAGAGATCCTGCCGATCATTGCAGCGATCGGCTGAGCCGCCTACATTAGGCGGTCCGGCGCGGTGCGATCTCCGCACGTCTGATCCGATCCTTCGGTGACGCCTCCAGCCAAGAGGCTTGCCCCATGAACTTCACCGTCAAACGCATGTCACCCGGCGACGAGCAGATCTTCGTCAACATCGCCCCCGACGTCTTCGACGAACCGATCCATGCCGGCCGTATGCATGACTATCTGCACGCCCCCGGCCACATCATGGTCCTCGCCCTCGAAGGCGACCTCGTCGTCGGTCAATGCGCCGGGGTCATCCACCGCCACCCCGACAAATCCACCGAGCTCTATGTCGACGAAGTCGGCACCGCCTCCACCCACCGCCGCCTCGGCATCGCCCGGCTGATGATGGATGAACTCTTCGTCTGGGGCCGTGAACTCGGTTGCGCCGAAGCCTGGCTCGGCACCGAGACCGACAATGAGCCGGCCAAAGCGCTTTACCGCCGCTACGCGCCCACCGAAGACGAAACGATCCAGTATTTTCTGTTCGATCTGTGAATGCGCCCTCTTCCACCCTCCCCCTCCGCGGGGAGGGTAGTGCAGCTAGAGGCGCAGCCTCGTAGCGGAACTAGGGAGGGGGGAGCCACAGACTGGTAACGGGCTGAACGCACTCCCTCCGAGCTGCGCTAGGGCCTTCGGCCCAAGCTCCGCTTGCCTCCCCCGTGAAGGGGGAGGTGGAGCTAACCGCTACTCCTCGCCCCGTATCCACTCGATCCGATGGCTCGCCCCATCGCGCCCCAGCACTTTCACCAGCGCCGGTAGAATAGAGTTCAACTCGTCCTGCAAAACAAACGGCGGGTTCACCACGATCATGCCCGAGCCGTACAGCTTGCCTGCCACTGCCCGCTCAACCAACAGCTCGATCCGCATGATCCGCTTGATCCCGGTTGATTTGAGATCGGAGATGAAGCTGTTGACCTCACGCGGCTCCTTCATCGGATACCAGATCGCGTAAAGCCCGGTGGCCCATTTCTTGTGCGCTTTGAACAGCCCATCGACGATGCGCTCCCATTCGCCCTTCTCCTCGAAGGGCGGATCGATCAGCACCAGCCCGCGCTTCTCCTTGGGCGGCACATAGGCATTGAGCGCCAGCCAGCCATCGAGCGCCGTGATCCGCGCCTGCACGTCGCCATCGAACAGCTTGCCCAGTTCGCGCGCATCCTTGGGATGCAGCTCCAGCGCGCTCAACCGGTCCTGCGGACGGAACAGCTTGCGGGCGATCAGCGGCGAGCCGGGATAGCGCGCCAGAGTGGCGTTCTGGTTCTCGCTCGCGATCACGTCGAGATAGGGCTTGATCAATTCCTTTGGCCGCGCCCCGAGCTCGGCCGCCAACAGCTTGCCGATGCCCTCTTTCCATTCCGGATTGCGCTTCGCCTCCTCGCCGGTCAGCGAGTAGCGCCCGAGCCCCGCATGCGTATCGATCACCCGAAACGCCCCCGGCTTCAGCTTCAGATATTCGATCAGCCGGCTGAGGATGATATGCTTCATCACATCGGCGAAATTGCCGGCATGGAATGCGTGACGATAGTTCATGCGGCCACAACGAGTTCAGCAGCGCGACCGCAGATGCCCGTTCTCTGGCCCCCCTCCCCCTTGAGGGGAGGGACGGGGTGGGGGTTGGCCACAGTCACCATCTCAGTGCCTTGCCTGTGCCGTGAGGATCACGGCAGCAAACGTCGCAAACACCGCGGCGAAGGAATAGTTGAGGGCCTTCTGCACCCACTTCGTCCGTGTCAGCGCCCGCGTCAGCTGCTCGGCAAGGATCACCGTCCCCACCATCAGCGGGATCGACACCACAATAAACTCGGCCCCCAGAAACAGCAGCTTCTGCGGCGCGTGAGGATCGGCGCGATCGGCGAATTGCGGCAGGAACGTCACGAAGAACAGCACCACCTTGGGATTGAGCAGATTGATCCCCACCCCCGTGAGGAAACTCTGCCGCAAAGTCGGCGGCGTCGCCGCAGCGGCCGCGATCCGCAACCCGCCGCCATTCACGATGGCCTGCCAGGCCAGCCAGATCAGATAGCCGGCACCGACAATCTTCAGCACCAGAAACGCCACCGGCGCCGCGACGATCAGCACCGAAATCCCCAGCGCCACCAGCGTCGTGTGCACCGCAATCCCGCTCATCGCCCCGAAGCCGACGGCAAGCCCATGGGCGCGGCCATAGTTCACCGTCCGGCTCAGTTGCAGCGCCATATCCGGACCCGGGGTGATGGCGAGCACAGCCGAAGCCAGCGCGAAGGCGAGAATGGTGCCGATGTCGGGAATGAAGCTCATAGCCGAGAGCAATCGCATGCCCGCTTGCGCTTGAACAGGACCGGTGCTTGCGGATTTCCCGGCGATTTGCTTAGTGCGCGCAAAATCCAGCCGGGCCCTGTCGCCCGGAAAGCACGGGCCTCAAATGACCAAAGACATCAAGAAAATCGTCCTGTCCTATTCGGGCGGCCTCGACACTTCGATCATGCTCAAATGGCTGCAGGAGCATTACGACGCCGAGATCGTGACCTTCACCGCCGACCTCGGCCAGGGCGAAGAGCTCGAGCCGGCCCGCAAGAAGGCCGAGATGTTCGGCATCAAGGATATCCGCATCGTCGATGTCCGCGAGGAATTCGTCCGCGATTTCGTCTTCCCGATGTTCCGGGCTAATGCCCTCTACGAAGGCCAGTATCTGCTCGGCACCTCGATTGCCCGCCCGGTGATCGCCAAGCATCTCGTCGAAATCGCCGAGGAGACCGGCGCCGATGCCATCGCCCATGGCGCCACCGGCAAGGGCAATGATCAGGTCCGCTTCGAGCTCACCGCCAACGCGCTGAGCCCCGGCCTCAAGGTCATCGCGCCATGGCGTGAATGGGACCTCCGCTCGCGTACGCAATTGCTGGCCTATGCCGAGAAAAACCAGATCCCGATCGCCAAGGACAAGCGCGGCGAAGCGCCGTTCTCGGTCGATGCCAATCTGCTCCACACCTCGTCCGAAGGCATGGTGCTTGAGGACCCGTCCGTGCCGGCGCCCGACTACGTCGCGCAGCGCACGATCGATCCTGAGCAGGCGCCCAACACGCCCCAGATCATCGTGATCGGCTTCGAGAAGGGCGATCCCGTCTCGATTGACGGCAAGCGGCTTTCGCCCGCCGAACTGCTCACCAAGCTCAATGAGCTCGGCGGCGCGCACGGAGTGGGTCGCCTCGACCTCGTAGAAAACCGCTTCGTCGGCATGAAATCCCGCGGCCTCTACGAGACGCCCGGCGGCACCATCCTCCTCGCTGCCCATCGCGGCATCGAATCCATCACGCTCGATCGCGGCGAAGCCCATCTCAAGGATGAGCTGATGCCCAAATATGCCGAGCTCATCTACAATGGCTTCTGGTACTCGCCCGAGCGCGAGATGCTGCAGGCGCTGATCGACAAGAGCCAGGAATTCGTCACCGGCGACGTCACGCTCAAGCTCTATAAGGGCAGCGCCAATGTCATCGCACGCTCCTCGCCCTATTCGCTCTACAACATGGATCTCGTGACCTTCGAGGAAGGCGCCATCGCCTACGACCATCACGACGCCGAAGGCTTCATCCGTCTCAACGGCCTGCGGCTCAAGACTTACGCGGCCCGCCGCCTGAGCCAGAAGGGCAAGTAGTCGTCCCAATCGCGCGGCCCCGCTCCGTAGGGGCCCGCAACCGATTGGTTTACGGCCATTAACCATAAACTCCCAAAACTCCCACTCATCGAGTGCGTCGGTTTCGGGAGTTTTTCATGCGTATCGCTCTGGTCATTGCGTGCCTCGCCGCCGGCGTGGCCCCCGCCTCCGCGACCGATGTCACCTTCTCGGGCACGCTGAGCGGTGTCTGCACCCTGGCGCTCTCGACCCCCGGCATTCTCGGCCTTGCCGCCGATGGCAGCCTCGGCACCAGCGCCGGTGTCCCCGCGATCCTCACCATCCTCTCGGTCGGCGCCAACACGGTGACCATCAACCCACCCGTCTGGGTTTCGACGCCCGGTGGCTATTCCGCCGGAACCGAAGCTTTCCAGGTGGGCTATCTCGGCCTTTCGGGTCTCGGGCTCGCCGATCAGGCCCTCACCAGTTCCATCACCACACGGACGATCAGCACCCTGCCGCTGAGCCTCCTCACCATGCAGACCCGCGTCACCAACAGCCTCGGCTTCGCCGCCGGGGCCTATTCCATGAAGGTGGTGGTCACATGCAGCTGATCCGACTGATCGCCGTGCCCTTCATGCTCTGCGCCAACCCGGCCCTCGCCTGTGGCATCGCCCTCAATACCAGCGGCATCCTCGCGCCCTCCGCCGATTTCACCCGCATGGGCTCATCCGAGCCGGGCGGCGTCGCCGCGACGTTCACCGTCTCCAACACCCTGTTTGGCGGCGACTTCCGCGTCACCGTCGATCCGCCGGTGTTGAACTCTGCGCCCCCCGCGGGGTTCAACACCGGCACGGCCCAGTATTTCGTATCCTACACCGGCATCGGCCTCCTGAGCTTCGTCAGCCAGGGCTACACAGCAGGCAGCTCGCATTTCGACGTCCCGGGACTGCTCGGCGCATTGGCCGTCGTGATGACCCTTCACAACCGCATCACCAATTCCTCGGGCCTTGCCTCGGGCACCTACCAGACCAAAACGGTGATCACATGCAGCTGAAAGCGCTTCTCCTCGCCGCCGCCATCGTCGGCCTTGCCGGCGCGGCCCACGCCCAGTCGCTCTCGCCGATGCGCCTCACGGGGCCGACGCCGAGCGACATCAAGGCGTTCCGCCTCACCGTGGGCAATCCCTACAAGACCCGCATGACCTTCCTGATCATGCCGATGGACGCCCAATTCCGCGTCGCCATCGCCGACGCCATCGTCACCGCCCCAGAAATCCGTCTGGCTCCCGGCGCCTCGCGTCCGGTCATCGTCAAATTTCGCATCGATCCCGCGCTGAAGGAGAGAACAATTGGCGTTTGCGTGCTCCCCAAGGACCTCGAAGGTCCGGTTCTGCCTCGCGTTTGCGGCACTTACACTGGCCGTATCGGCCGCTCCGGCGGCTGATGGGCTGTTGCTGCCATCCCCTCCGGTCGGTCCCGGCGGCGAGGATTCGGTCACCACTTCGGAGGGTGTGCGCTGCAGCCAGTCGATCAATTCGTCCGGCGGCTACCTCGATTTCGGCGTCGCTGGCGGCGATTTGTCGACCTATTCCACCCCCGGCTCGACCCCCGGCGCGCAGAGCGCCATCGGCTATGCCCGCATCATCGTACCGCTCGGTTCGGCACCGCGCCGGCTCGACTGCTCACGCCTTTACGATCTGGAGATCTCCCGGCTCAAAGCCGAAATCGAAATGCTCAAAGTCGGCCTGCAATAGATCGCAGCGTGCCTTCGCCATTATGTAAACGATTGCTTCGCCTTAAACCGTTTTTAAACAGCGCATCGCTACTTTACCCCCTAGCGTCGGATTGGGGACGAGTGCGGTGACTTCGAAAATGGCACAATCGGGCCATTCCGATAGCGCTTTGCTGCTTGATGCGGCGCTGGAAAACATTCCCTATGGGTTTTGCGTCTGGTCCAGCGAGTTCAAGCTCGTCATGTGGAACAAGCATTACCTCGACATCTATGCATTCCCGGCCGACCGCATCCACAAGGGCATGGGGCTTGAGGATGTCGTCCAGCTCTCGGCCGAGCAGGGCAACCACCCCGGCCAGACCCCGCAGCAATTCCTCACCGCTTACAAGAAAGAGCTGAGGAACAATCGCGGCGGCATGCGGGCCAAGTCCCGCGAATCGCTGGCCGGCGGCCGTACGCTCGAGACCGCTCACGTCTATTCCCCCGGCCTCGGCTGGGTGGTGACGCATGAGGACGTGACCGAGGAGATCGCCTCCTCGGAGATCGTCCAGAAGCGCAAGCACGAGCTCGAGCGCCAGAACATCCGCCTCGACGCGGCCGTCAACAACATCAGCCAGGGCCTCTGCATGTTCGATCCGCGCCAGCGGCTCGTCATCTGCAATTCGCCCTATGCCCGCATCTACAATCTAGGCGACGATCTGGTGAAACCCGGCACCGGCCTCGACGACATCCTTGGCCATCTGTTCGACACCGGCATGCATGCCGGCGGCGTGACCACGCGCGAGGAATATCTGCGCTGGCGCCACGAGGTGATCGACCGCGGCCAATACGACAAGACCGTCGTCGAGTTCGGCACCCGCATCATTCTCATGCAACACCATCCCATGAAGGATGGCGGGTTCGTGTCGACCCACGAAGACATCACCGAGCAGCGCCAGCAGGAAGCGCGCATCCAGCATCTGGCACGCCATGACGCACTGACCGAGCTGCCCAACCGCAGCCAGTTCCTCGACGAGATGGCGAGCGCCGAAGCGAGTATCGAGCGCGGCGAAAAGGCCGCCGTGCTCTGCATCGATCTCGACCATTTCAAATCGGTCAACGACACGCTGGGCCACGCCATCGGCGACAAGGTGCTGAAGCAGGCCTCGGCCCGCCTCTGGGGCACGACGCGCGAGACCGACGTGCTGTCGCGCCTCGGCGGCGACGAGTTCTCCCTGCTCCTCCGCCCCATCGACAAGCCCTCCGATGCCGCCGCTATTGCCGAGCGCATCGTCAAGGCCATGACCATGCCCTTCTCGATCGATGGCCATCAGATCGCCATCGGCGCCAGCGTCGGCATCGCCATCGCCCCCGATGACGGCGAGACCACCGATATCCTCATGAAGAACGCCGACCTCGCGCTCTATCGCGCCAAGTCGGAAGGCCGCTCGACCTACCACTTCTTTGAAAAGGACATGGACGCCCAGATCCAGAAGCGCCGCACTATCGAGAGCGGCTTGCGCGCCGCGCTGCAACTCAATGAGCTGCGCGTCGTCTTCCAGCCGCTGATCGGCCTCAAGGAAAACCGCGTCACCTGCCTCGAAGCGCTGCTGCGCTGGAACCATGGCGGCACCAACATCTCGCCCGCCGAATTCATCCCCATCGCCGAGGAAACTGGCCTCATCGTGCCGATCGGCGAATGGGTGCTGCGCGAAGCCTGTTCTGCCGCCATCATGTGGCCTGGCGAACCCCGCGTCGCGGTCAACCTCTCGCCCGTGCAGTTCAAGAGCAAGCGGCTGTTCGAGACCATCCATAACATCCTCGCCGAGACCGGCCTGCCGCCGACCCGGCTCGAACTCGAGATCACTGAATCCCTGCTGCTCACCGACAATGAGCACACGCTGCAGACTCTCCATCGCCTGCGCGCCATCGGCATCCGCATCTCGATGGACGATTTCGGCACCGGCTATTCGTCGCTGAGCTATCTGCGCGCCTTCCCCTTCGACAAGATCAAGATCGACCGCTCCTTCATGCGCGATCTCGACAAGCGCGGCGACAGCCTCGCCATCATCAAGGCGGTCATCGGCCTCGGCCATTCGCTGGGCATGTCGACCACCGCCGAGGGCGTCGAGACCGAAGAGCAATTGCGTGCAGTGCGCGAGCAGGGCTGCAACGAAGTCCAGGGTTTCCTCTTCTCACCGCCCCTCGAAGCGCCGCAGGTGCTGACGCTCCTCGCAAACGAGATGAAGCCCAAGCTGCGCGCCGTCTCCTAATTCGGCTCGCCGCTAAGGCCGTTCTGCTCGAGAAACAGCACGTAGCGATCAATCAGCGCACGCGCCCGTATTGCGCATTGTTCGCTCCCCTCAGCCAGCGTCGCATGCGCATCGAGCGGGACGTAAGGTCCGCGGACATGCGTCACGCGGGCGACGAACTGGTCCGTCTGCCGGATGGCAATGCGATATCCGCGATAGACCTCGTCCACCTTCATCCTCAATTCGCGTTTGGGGGTACGAGGTCGTTACGCAGAATTTTGAGGACGAGTTTCGCCACATTTCAGCGGCGGCCAGGATAACACCACCGTTGAGCTCGTCGCGCGTGAACCAGCATCTCCCTAATTGGTTCCATCACCTTAAGTTGAGGCGCCGTGGGTCCGTGCGAACGAACGGGCGCTCGTGGCGTTCCTGCCGATCACAAAAAGATACCGGCTTTGGAGCGTTGTTTTATTCGCGCCGCTGAGAACTATGCCGGCACGTCTCGCGTAGCTGAAATCGCTACACGGCAAAAAACCACGGAGCTTCCCAATGTCAGATCTCGCCCCTAGCCGGCGCCACGTCCTGAAGTGGACCGGTGTCGCCGCCTCGCTCGCCATCGCTGGCAGCGTGCTGCCCAATTTCGGCATTTCCGCTGCCCTCGCCGCCGATCTCGGCGCCGGCGACATCGGCGTCCTCAACTATGCTTATGCGCTCGAGCAGCTCGAAGCCGCCTTCTACACCCAGGCGGTCAAGACGCCGTACGAAGGCATCAAGAAGTCGGAGCTCGCCAAGCTCAAGGTCATCCGCGACCACGAAATCGCCCATCGCGATTTCCTCAAGAAGGCTCTCGGCAAGAAGGCCATTCCCGGCCTCGAAGTCGACTTCTCCGCCATCGACTTTACCAGCCGCGCTAGCGTCCTGGGCACAGCCGACGTGTTCGAGAACCTTGGCGTTGCCGCCTATAACGGCGCCGGCAAGCTGATCGAGAATGTCGACTACCTCGCCGTCGCCGGCTCGATCGTCTCGGTCGAAGCCCGCCATGCCTCGACCATCGCCCTGCTGCTGCATGGCTTCGGCAAGGAAGCGGCCGGCGGCAAGAATGTCGACTTCAAAGGCCTCGACGGCGCCCTGCCCCCCAGCAAGGTCCTGCCCGCGGCCGCCCCCTTCATCAAGACGCCGGTCACGGCCGACTCGCTGGTCTGAGGAGACACGATAATGAACACTCAGGACAATTTCATCCTCGACACCATCGACCCGGAAATCGGCGAGCGCATCGATCAGGGCCGCCGCAATCTCTTTGCCCGCTACGCCGCACCCTCCGTGCTGCTCGCGAGCGCTCCGCTGGTCCTCGCCGCGGCATCGACCGAAGCCTTCGGTGCGAGCCTCCCCAAGGACGTCGTCGACGTGCTGAACTTCGCGCTGACTCTCGAATATCTTGAAGCGGCGTTCTACAAGGCCGGTAACACCGCGTCGGGTCTGATCCCCAAGGAGTACCGTGCTCTGTTCCGCACCATCGGCGCGCACGAAACCGCCCACGTGCTGTTGCTGAAGGGCGCTCTCGGCTCTGCTGCCGTAAAGGCCCCCAAGGTCGACTTCACCGCCGGCGGCAAATATGCCGACGTCTTCACCAATTTCGAAACCTTCGCCACCCTCTCGGCGACCTTCGAAGATCTCGGTGTGGCCGCCTATAAGGGCCAGGCCGGCAATCTGCTCGGCACTCCGGTGCTGACGACTGCGCTGCAGATCCACTCGGTCGAAGCCCGCCACGCCGCGGCCGTTCGCCCGATCATCGGCAAGCCGTCCTCGGACACGGCCTTCGATAAGCCCAGGACCAAGAAGCAGGTCCTCGCGGCGGCAACGCCCTTCCTCTCCTGATTCTAACGACCAATAAGAAGACCACCTCGCCGTCACCCTCCCCAGGGTGGCGGCGATCTTGTTGCGGGCGCTGACCCGCTGGATGTTCGGCCTGATCCCGCCTTGCCGCCCGATGGTGTGGGCGATAGGGTCGCGCCGCTTTCTCCTCTGGGGGGTCGGATGAGCGTCAACGGGCCTAGCAATAACTGGCTTGTGCCATTCGCCGGCCTGATCGCAGCCACTTTTGCGGTCTGCACGGCCGAACTGGTCATTTCCGGTCTTCTGCCCAGCATCGCCAACGACCTTCACGTCGACATTCCCACCGCCGGTCAGCTCATTACCGGCTACGCGATCGGCGTCGGCGTGGCCGGCCCGCTGCTGGCACTCGCCACGGCCGGCGTCTCGCGAAAAACGGTCCTCATTTCGATCATGGCGGCCTTCGTCATCGGCAACATCCTTTGCGCGCTGTCCGGAAGCTACTGGATGCTGCTGGCGTCGCGACTCTTGCTTGCCGGCTGTCACGGCCTGTTCTTCGGCGTCGCCATCGTGCTCGCAACGCAACTGGCCCCGCCCGGGCGACAGGCAAGTGCGGTGTCCCTGGTCCTCGCCGGGGTCAACGCGGCGACGATCCTCGGTGTGCCCCTCGGGACCGCGATCGGCAATGCCTATGGCTGGCGCGCGCCGTTCTGGATCACTGCGGTGGCCGGGGTGTTTGCGGCGGTGGTGCTCGTGCTCCTCCTCCGCAATGATGGTGCTCCGCCCCGAACCGACCGCTCGCAGTTCGAGCGGGAACTCCGCGCCGCCGTCCGTCCGAAAGTTCTGCTCGGCTATGCCACCATCGCGTTCACCTTCGTCGCCTTCTTCGTCATGGTGAGCTACCTCGTGCCGCTCCTCACCAATGTCAGCTCCATTCCGCTCGATCAGGTCCCTTGGGTGCTGTTTGCCATGGGACTCGCGGGGTTCGTGGGCAATCTCGCCGGCGGACGGATCAGCGATCATTATCCGCTCGTTACCATCATCGGCTCGCTCGGCATCAACATCATCCTTCTGGTGCTACTGGCCCAAATCGTCACCAGTTCGGTTCTGACGCCTGTTCTGCTGTGCCTCATCTGGTTCATCGGCTTCTTCTTTCCGGCTCCCGTGCAGGCCCGCATCCTCAAGGAAGTCGCCGACGCGCCCAATTTCACCTCGACCATCATGGGCTCGTCCTTTCAGGTGGGTATCGCCTCGGGCGCCGCGCTGGGCGGCGCGGTCCTTGCCGCTGGCTGGGGCTATGAGCGATTGCCGCTGCTCAGTGCCCTTTTCATGGTGCTGTCGCTGATTTGCACCCTTGGACTCGTCACCTGGGACCGCCTCGCAAGGCGCGCACTTGCATGACGACCACAACCACAACACCTGGCGCCAACTGGATGGTGCCCATCATCGGGCTCCTCGCCATCACCTTCACCATCTGCACGGCCGAACTGGTGATCTCGGGCCTCCTGCCGACGCTCGCCGCCGACCTTGGCGTGGACATCCCGACCGCGGGCCTCCTCATCACCGGCTATGCGCTCGGCGTCGCCATCGCCGGTCCGGTGCTTTCGCTCATGACCGGCAGGGTCCCGCGCAAGACTTTGCTTCTCGCCATCCTCGCCGTCTTCATCGTCGGCAATCTCCTCTGCGCCATCGCGCCCAACTACTGGATGCTGCTTGCCGCGCGCCTCGTGATGTCGGCGTGCCACGGCCTGTTCTTCGGCGTCGCCGTGGTCGTTGCCGCGAGCCTCGCGCCGCCCGACCGCAAGACGTCGGCGGTCTCGATGATCGTTGCGGGCGTCACCATCGCCATCATCGTCGGCGTGCCACTCGGCACAGCCATCGGCAACAATTTCGGCTGGCGCGCGACCTTCTGGGCCACCGCAGCAGCCGGAGCCCTCGGTTCATTGGTTGTCGCCTGGCTGATCCCGGCCGCCACCGGCAGCGCCGGTGTGGCAACGTCCTCGCTCAAGGCCGAACTCCGCGCTGCCGTGCGGCCCCTGGTCCTGCTGTGCTACCTCAATTTCTTCCTGCCGCTGGTCGGCTTCTACGCCGTCCTCGCCTATCTCGTGCCGCTGCTTACCGATGTGAGCAGCGTGCCCCTTCAATTGATCCCGCTGGTCCTGCTCGCCACCGGCATCGCCTCGTTCCTCGGCACCATTATCGGAGGCCGGCTGGGTGACTGGAACGCCGACGCGACGCTGATCGGCGTGCCCGCAATAGTGACGGTGCTGCTCCTCGCGTTATCGCAGACGGCGTCCATCCCCTGGCTCGCGATCCCGCTCATCTGCCTCATCTGGATGGTGATCTTTCCCCTGCCCGCGCTGCTGCAGACCCGCATGCTGCGCGAAGCCAGCGACGCGCCGACCTTCGCCTCGACCTTGATGAACACAGCCTCGCAGTTCGGCATCGCCGGTGGCGCGGCCCTCGGCGCGCTGCTGATCACGAAGGGCTGGGGCTACAGCCACATTCCCTTGTTCGGCGCGGGTTTTGCGGCCCTCGGCCTCGCCGGCGTTGTCGTCCTCGTCCGTTACGAGCGGCGCCGAAAGCCTGCCGCCGCTTAACCTTGCTGGCGTCCGCAGACCCCTCATGCACCGAAAGGGCTTGAGAATCCGGGCTTTCCCGACTATGTGAGCCGCCAATTGTCTCCCTCTCATTTCAGGCGGCCCACAATGGCGTTGCGCAACATCGCGATCATTGCGCACGTTGACCATGGCAAAACCACCATGATCGATGTGCTGCTCAAGCAGTCCGGCTCGTTCCGCGAGAACCAGCGCGTCGAAGAGCGCGCCATGGATTCCAACGATCTCGAGCGTGAGCGCGGCATCACCATTCTGGCCAAGGTCACCTCGCTGGTCTGGAAAGATACCCGCATCAATATCGTCGACACCCCCGGTCACGCCGATTTCGGCGGCGAGGTCGAGCGCATCCTGTCGATGGTCGATGGCGTGGTGATCCTTGTCGATGCCGCCGAAGGCCCGATGCCGCAGACCAAATTCGTGCTGTCGAAGGCCTTGGCGCAGGGCCTCCGCCCGATCGTCGCGATCAACAAGATCGACCGCCCCGACGAGCGCCATCTCGAAGTGCTCGAAGAAATCTTCGATCTGTTCATCGCACTCGATGCGACGCCCGAACAGCTTGATTTCCCGGTGCTCTACGGCGCCGCCAAGCATGGCTGGATGAGCGAAAAGCCGGAAGGTCCCAAGGACAGTCTTGGGCCGCTGCTCGACAAGGTCATTGAATATGTCCCGGCACCCAAGGTGGAAACCGGGCCGTTTCGCATGCTGGTCACCACCATCGAGCGCAACCCGTTCCTCGGTCGCATTCTGACCGGCCGTATCTTCTCAGGCTCGGTCAAAGCGGGCGACGCCGTCCACTCGCTCGGCCGTGACGGCAAGGAAGTTGAGAAGGGCCGTGTGTCGAAGGTTCTGGCCTTCCGCGGGCTGGAGCGTACCCCCGTCGATTCGGCCGAAGCGGGCGACATCGTCGCCATCGCTGGTCTCCAGGACACCACCGTCGCCGATACGCTGGCCATTCCCTCTGTCAACGAGCCATTGCCGTCCAAGCCCATCGATCCGCCGACACTGTCGGTCACCTTCCGCATCAATGACGGCCCGCTGGCCGGCCGCGAAGGCGACAAGGTCCAGAGCCGCGTCATCCGGGAGCGCCTGCTGCGCGAAGCCGAAGGCAATGTCGCGATCAAGATCACCGAAGGCACCGACAATGATTCGTTCGAAGTCGCCGGCCGCGGCGAACTTCAGCTCGCCGTGCTGATCGAAAATATGCGCCGCGAAGGTTTCGAGCTGACCATCGGCCGCCCGCGCGTCGTCATGCGCGAGGAAAACGGCGAAAAGCTCGAGCCGATCGAAGAAGTCATCATCGACGTCGATGACGAGCATTCGGGCGTCGTCGTCCAGAAGCTGACCGAACGCAAAGGCGATCTCGTCGACATGCGCCCCTCGGGCGTCGGCCGCCAGCGCCTGCGCTTTTATGTGCCCACCCGCTCGCTCATCGGCTACCAGCCGGAACTGCTGAGTGACACGCGCGGTACGGCGATCTTCAACCGCCTGTTCCACGCCTACCAGCCCTATAAGGGCGCGCTGCCCGGCCGCCGCACCGGCGTTCTCATCTCGAACGGCACCGGCCAGTCCGTCGCCTTCGCGCTGTGGAACCTCGAAGATCGCGGCCCGATCATGATCGATGTCGGCGTCGACATCTACGAAGGCATGATCATCGGCGAGCACACCCGCGAGAACGATCTCGAAGTGAACGCGCTGAAGGGCAAGCAGCTCACCAACATCCGCACCACCTCCAAGGACGAGGCGGTGAAGCTGACGACCCCCAAGAAGCTCACGCTCGAACAGTCGCTCGGCTACATCGCCGACGATGAATATGTCGAGGTGACGCCCAAGAGCATTCGCCTCCGCAAGATCTGGCTCGACCCGAACGACCGCAAGCGCATGATGCGCGCCAGCGTCAAAGCCGGCTGAGCCTCAGATTGATCCTGCGCGTCGTCCTTGCTGCGCTCGGCGTGGCCGCCATTGTCGCGGCCGCGCTTTCGCTGATGGATCTGAGTTCTCTCGGCTTTCCCGATGGCTACATCACGCCCTACGACCACGCGACCCTGCCCTGGGTAACCGGCCTCGGTTTCACGCTGCTCATCGCCGGCATCTTCACGCTCGCCGCCACGGCGTTCAAGAAGCCGCGCCGCGCCATAGGCGGCGCCATCATCGCCATCCTGCTCTACATCTCGCTGACTATGCTCGACGCCTGCCCGCGTCTTGAATGGTGTACTGCCGCCGCGCTGCAGTTCACCGGCATCATGCTGGACGACGGCCAGGGCGGCTGACCTTCGCTAGAGCGTCGTTCTCATCTTACGTACAGCTGCGGCATTCTCCGCGATCTGTAGATCACTCGACGATCCGAACTCGGCGAGCATCCGGTCGGCAGCCACCGCCGCGTCCTTGAGGCGCCCGGCATTATTCAATCCCGCCACCTTGTTGCGCATCGCGATTGCCGCCATCTGCATCAGCGGAATCGTCTCGCGCGGCCGCGCGATGACCTTGTCGCACGCCACGAACCCTTCATCGTAACGCTTGAGGTCGATCAGCAGGCTCGAAATATTGGCCAGTGCCTTGGCCACCTGTTGCCGCTTGTCCATGTCCTTGGAGGCGCCGAACCATGTCACCGCCTGCTCGTAAGCCGTGAGCGCCTCGCTGCTGCGCCCCATCGCATTGAGCCGCGTGCCCTTATTGACGACTGAGAGCGCCACCCACTCATCGAGCATCGGGTAGACGCGCAGATCGATCCGCGCAATCGCCTCATCATAGGCGGCAACCGCCTCGGCATTGCGCCCCAGCGCACCGAACGCCACGCCGCGCCCATAGCGCGCCATCGCCACCTGGATGTTGAGGTCGGTATTGTAGCTTTCGCCGAACCGGCTCAGCACATCGTCATAGACCGGCAACGCGTCCTTCGCCTTGCCCAGATCGATCAGCGTCGACGCCCAATTGTTGAGCGCCATCGCAACCTGCTTCTGGATCAGCTCGTCACTCGTGTCGCCCACCCGGCGCACCACGTCGCGATAGGCGTTCACCGCGTCCTGCAATTTGCCGATCGATCGGTAGGTGACGCCCAGATTGAGCGTCGCGATGGCGAGGTTCCAGTCTAGTGGCGCCGCCGGTGCCGCATCGATCCGCTCGATCAGCGCCAGATAGGCCGCGATGGCCTCCTCAGGCTTGCCGGCCTTGCCGAGCTTCACGGCGGCATCGATCGCCCGTCCCGCCTCGCCGATCTTCATGCCGCCCTTGGGCACCCCGACCCCGAAGAACTCATAGAGCATGTCGCTGAAGATGTTCGACCCGCGCTTCGGCGCAGCCTCCGGGCGCGGTGGCGCCTTCGGAGGCGGCGGTGGCGGCGTCTCCGCCTTCGGCTTCGGTTCAGGCTTCGGTTCGGCCTTGGACTTGGGCTCGGCCTTCGGCTTCGCCTTGGGCGGCGGCTCGGGCGGCATCTCCGGGCCGGTCCCGTCCCTCAGATGCGGCTTGATCCACTCCACCATCCGCTTGAGATGATTTTCGAGCGGCGGCGCCAGCGCGTCGATCCAGTGGATACCGGCCATGTAGTACGCCATCGATTTCGTCGGCTGGATCTGCTCGAGCCTGAGCGGCATGATGGTCAGCCCGCGGCTCACTGCCAGCTCGATCTCCCGCCGCACCTGCCGGCTTTCGTTCGAATTGGCCGAAAACAGCAGCACCATGATCCTGGCGCCCTCGATCGCATCGATGATCGCCTCGGCCCACTCGCCGCCGCCCGGCACGTCGCGCGGCGCAATCCAGCACCTGATGCCCGCCGCCTCGAATGTCGCGCAGGCCGCCAAGGCCTCCACCTTGTCGATGCTCGAATAGGAGATGAAGACGTCGTGCGCCATGCGCCAATCCCCGGGCCCCAATCGCCCATACTATTGACGCCCGCCGCCGCCGCAATCCTTTGCCGTTAACCGTGGCAAAGTTGCCCCTCCTTGCGGGCCGCCCCATCAGCCCCTAGATATCGGCCACCGACGCCCAGAGGACGCTAGCCGCGGACGCCCATGATTTTCGCCTTGCTGCAGACCATCAGCCTCATACTCAACCTGATCTGGTGGGTCTTTCTGATCATGATCATCATGAGCTGGCTGATCAGCTTCAACGTCATCAACACCCGAAATCAGTTCGTCGCCAATGTCTGGCGCGTGCTGAACCACGTGACCGAGCCGATCCTCCGCCCCATTCGCCGCATCGTGCCACCCGTCGGCGGGCTGGATCTGAGCCCGATCATCCTGTTCGTGATCATCTTCTTCCTCCAGCAATTCATCGCGAACTACGCGGTTACCGGCCGGATTCTGTAAGCGGTGGCGGACAATCCGCCCTTCCGCATCACACCCACGGGGCTGACGCTCAATCTGCGCGTCACCCCCAATGCCGGCCCCGACCGCATCGAGGGCGTCGAGACCCGCTCCGACGGCACCGCAGTCCTCCGCATCCGCCTCGCCGCATCCCCGAAAAGGGCAAGGCCAATGCCGGGCTCATTGCCTTCCTCGCCAAGGCCCTGAACGTCTCCAAAACCTCGATCCGCATTGCCATCGGCGAAACCGGCCGCCTCAAGGTCGTCGAGATCGCCGGCCCCGGCGCCATCCTCGCGGGCCGGCTCAGCGATTTTATCGCCCAATAGCCCTCAAACCCGCGCAATTCCGCGCTCTCGGCCGCAAAACCGGTTGAATCATTGTGCCCAATTTGGCAGAAGCCTCGCCACATTCCCCAAGGGGCGGGGAGGTATAGCCACGCGATAACGAACGCGGCACGCGGCCATCTCGTCCCAGGGGTCCTGAAACTCTGAGGACCGTTCCCTATGACCACCATTCTCTGGGCGACCGTTGTCGCGGGTCTGCTGTCGATCGTTTACGGCATCGTGACCACGCGCGGCCTGCTCGCCGCCGATGCCGGCTCTGCCCGCATGCAGGAAATCTCCGCTGCCGTCCGCGAGGGCGCTTCGGCCTATCTGCGCCGGCAATACACCACCATCGCCATCGTCGGCGTGGTGATCTTCATCCTCGCCTTCTGGCTCCTGGGCGCCTATGCCGCCATCGGCTTCCTGATCGGCGCGGTCCTGTCGGGTGCCGCCGGCTTCATCGGCATGAATGTCTCGGTCCGCGCCAACGTCCGTGTCGCCCAGGCGGCGATCTCGTCGCTCGCCAAAGGCCTCGATCTGAGCTTCAAGGCCGGCGCCATCACCGGCCTTCTCGTGGCCGGTCTCGGTCTCCTCGGCATCACGCTCTACTTCATCGTCCTCACCCAGTTCCTCGGCTTCGCGCCGACGAGCCGCGCCGTGATCGACTCCCTCGTGGCCACCTCCTTCGGCGCCTCGCTGATCTCGATCTTCGCGCGTCTCGGCGGCGGCATCTTCACCAAGGGTGCCGACGTTGGCGGCGACATGGTCGGCAAGGTCGAAGCCGGCATCCCGGAAGATGATCCGCGCAACCCCGCGACGATCGCCGACAACGTCGGCGACAATGTCGGCGATTGCGCCGGCATGGCGGCCGACCTGTTCGAGACCTATGTGGTGACCATCGTCGCCACCATGGTCCTCGCCGCGATCGTGTTGCCCGACGCCTTCAAGCTCGCCGGCATGGTGCTGCCGCTCGCCATCGGCGGCGCCTGCGTCATCACCTCGATCATCGGCACCTACTTCGTCAAACTGAGCGCCAACAACAACATCATGGGCGCCCTCTATAAGGGCATCATCGCGACGGGCGTGCTCTCGCTCATCATCCTGCTCCCCGTGCTCTACTGGGTGTTCGGCGATCTCAACG
>JBDSHC010000072.1:0-6267 GCA_039918675.1 Devosia sp. | reverse complement strand
AAAGTTTCAGGCTTCATTAACGTCGCTGCGGCGGTGACGTGGGCAAAACGCCCGGAATTCCTTGCGTTTCGCATAGAATCGTCAAAGAGATTGCCGCGGTTTTTGGTTCGCCAGAGGGCGGGCTTTTTCACTGTGAGGAAACGCTATGAACAAGAACGATCTGATCGGCGTCGTCGCTGACGGGGCGGGCATCACCAAGGCGCAGGCTGGGGAGGCCGTCGACGCCGTTTTCACCGCGATCACCAATTCGCTGAAGGCGGCCGACGAAGTTCGTCTCGTTGGCTTCGGCACCTTCTCTGTTTCCAAGCGCAAGGCTTCCATCGGCCGCAACCCGGCCACCGGCGCTGAGATCAAGATTCCGGCCTCGAACCAGGCCAAGTTCAAGCCCGGCAAAGGGCTCAAAGACGCGATCAACTGATCCGTCCTACTTCGCTGGACTTTAACGGCTCCGGGCACTTCGTGCCGGAGCCGTTTGCTTGACGGGGCAGGGCTGAGCCCCTAGTACCACCGGCGTTCGGACATCGCGACGGGCGGGCGGTTAGCTCAGTGGTAGAGCATCTCGTTTACACCGAGAGGGTCGGCGGTTCGAGACCGTCACCGCCCACCAAAATACCTTACAAATCCGCGTGGTGGCGTGTTGACTTGCCCCACCTCCGCCGCTACACGGACGCCACGTTGCGCGGGGCCTTGCTTCGCCGCTGCGGGAGTAGCTCAGTTGGTTAGAGCGTCGGCCTGTCACGCCGAAGGTCGCGGGTTCGAGCCCCGTCTCTCGCGCCATTTCCCCTAAATCGCGATAGGTCGAAACTGCTCTGGACCGGTCACATCTGTGGCCGATCTGCACCATCTCTCGACTGCCACATTCCCGCCCCCTGAGGGGCCAAGTGTGCCCACAAAAACCTAAGACTTTCGGGGCGTTCGGGATCGCTGCGGTCTCTTGGATTCCCTTGGAATCCGCTGCCCAGCGCCCATCTAGAAGCAGGGTGAACTGGGCGATGGTCGCCTCGCTCCCGGCATAACGGTCTTAGGGGAACAGCATGGGTCTGTTCAAAATTGTGGCGATCGCGGCAACTCTTGCCAGCGCACCGGCGGTCGCTCTGGCCGCCGATCCCTTGGCCGTGAGAATTTCGACCAATGAGGCGGCGCCGGTTGCCAATACCGGCGTGGACTGGAACGGCTTTTACGCCGGCGTCTATGGGGTGACGCAATCAAGCCCGGTCGGCGGCCTCCAATATGGCCTCGGCCTGGATCTTGGCGTCAACGCGCAGTTCGAGTTCGTGCTTGTAGGCGCCGAAATTGCCTATCACGGGCTGACTGGTGGCGCGGGTTCCACGGCTTACGTTCAGACGATCGGCAAGGCGGGCGTCGCGATTGCGGGCGATCTCGTCATCTACGGGGCAGGCGGCTTCGGCATCGCATTGGGCGCACCGGCTGAAACTGACGCGCTAATCGGGGCCGGTGCGGAGTTCGCGATCGCCGAAAATCTTTCGCTGAAAGGCCAGTATTTGCATGGGTTTGCGCTCACCGGCGCTAATCCCAAGGATCAGGTTACGGTGGGGGCCAACTTCCATTTTTGACCGACGACAACAGGCTACCAGCCGCCAAGTGTGGCGGATGGGGCACAGGGGTGACGAAAAGGGGGCAACCAATGGCACCAGCCAAGACCTTCGACGTTACTCATCGGCGCATCGGAACACGCGCCTCCTAAGCGGTTCCAGACTGACATGTGAAGGACTACAACAATGCGTTCTGTGAAACTTGCCCTGCTCGCTACCGCGGCTACGGCTGTGCTCTCGTCGGCGGCTTTCGCTGCCGATCTCATCGTCGATACTCCGATCGAGACTCCGATCATCGACAACAGCTTTTCCTTCGACGGCGCGTATATCGGTGCGTTCCTTCAGGGCCAGACCGCTCCCGCTACGTTCGGTCTGGGTGTCAATTTCGGCGTCAACGCTCTGCTCGACAGCGTCCTGATCGGCGGCGAAATCGAGGCCGTTGCGGCGCTCGGCCCGAACTTCTCCGGTCAGATCACCGGCAAGGTCGGCGGTCTGCTCTCGGATTCGGCGATCATCTATGCCTATTCCGGTCTCGGTACGCGTACGCCCTCGAGCTTCTACGTGCCGGTCGGTGTCGGTGCTGAATTCGCCGTTGCGGAGAATGTCAGCCTCAAGACTGAGCTCCAGTACAATTTCGATCTCACCGCCGCCGCCGAAAATTCGGTTGCTGCCAAGGTCGGTCTCAACTTCCACTTCTGATTTGCCGCCCTATCGGGGTGCTTATCAAACGGGGCTCCGCTTGCGGGGCCCCGTTGCTTTTGGGAGCGGCTGAAGCGTCGTAACCAATTCTTAGGCCTATGTAACAATTAAACTTTTCCGCTAATTGTTCTCAAACTGCGGCAAGCGCAAAATCCGGGAAGTCTCATGCAAAGACCTCCAAGGATATTATTATGAAACTCGCGCACTCACTCCTGGCCGGCGCCGCCCTGGCGGTCTGCCTGTCCACCGCCGCTTCGGCCGCGGATCTCCTCACCACGCTCGTGGACCCGATTTATTCGAGCCCACTGTTCAACTTTGAAGGCCTCTATGTCGGCGGTACCGCCGGCGGTGCGTTCTCGGCCGGCGTCCCCTACGGCACGTTGGGTGTCGTGGTCGGAGCCAATTTCGCCGTCACCGATGGAATCATCGCGGGCGTCGAGTTCCAGGGCGACGCCTACTACAATGGTGGCTTCACCGCTTACGACGCCCTGGCGCTCGGTCGCGTCGGCGCCTTCGTCTCCGACAACACTATGATCTACGGCGATCTCGGTGCTGGCTTCACCAATGCGGCGACGGTGTATGCGTTTGGCGGCGGCGTCGAAATGGCTATGACCAACCAGATCAGCGTTCGCGGCGAACTGATGGGCCTTGGCGCTTTCGGCGCCCTGCCGTCGGCCGGAAAGGCCACTGTCGGCGTGCTGTTCCACCTCAACTGAAGTTGAGCTAAATCTCTCGAAAAGCCCCGCTCGAGCGGGGCTTTTTGCGTTTTGGCGACGGCCAGTTTGTTGCATATGGGTGACATGCGGAAGGCAAGTCGCATGTGTGACGGCGTTGAGGCGGGGATGTGGCCGCTTTGTGCTTGCTCAACGCAGCCAGTTGGAGCTTTGTTAGGTCAGTTATTTCGCCGAGTCGCAGGAGATCGATATGGGCATGTTCACTAAGCTGGCCGTTGCGGCCGTCGTTCTGGCTTCGATGAGCACCGTTGCCATGGCAGCTGACCTCGTCGTTGATGTTCCCATGGTTGATGAAGTTTCTCCGAGCGACTGGAGCGGCTTTTACGCCGGTCTCGGTCTGACCGGTACGGCTTACACGCCGGGTGCCGATATTCTCGGGTCCATCGACGCGATCGCCGGTGTGAACGTTGTGGCGGACATGTTCGTTCTCGGCGTCGAAGGCCAGATTTCGGGCTACACCTCCACCTTCGGTAACGGCATACAGGTCAGCGGCGAAGTCCGTGGCGGTGTCCTGGCCAGCCCCGATGTCCTCATCTACGGTTCCTTGGGCGATACCTACTTCGTGACTGGCGGCGGCAACTACGTAACCGCTGGCGTGGGCGTTGAGCTCAAAGTTGCTGAGAAGACCACTCTCGACCTCGAATACAAGCATGGCTGGGGCACGAACGTTGCCTTCCAGTCGAACAGCCTGTCGGCGTCGGTTCTCTGGCACTTCTGATCGAGCCAAAAGAATTGCTTCAAAAGGGCCCTGCGAGAGCGGGGCCCTTTTGCTTTGCTGGATGCCTAAGGGGCGATCCGTACAATTGTTGCATCCGGGAGACATGCGGTACGCAAGTCGCATGTGTGACGGGCTTGAGGCAGGGATGTGGCGCGTTTCCGCTTGCCCCATAGCCGCGGCTGAGGCTCTGTCAGGTCAGTTATTTCGCCGAGTCGCAGGAGATCGATATGGGCATGTTCAATAGATTGGCCGTTGCGGCCGTCATTCTGGGTTCGATGAGCACCGCCGCCATGGCGGCCGACCTTATCGTCGATGTGCCCACCCCCGATGAAGTCATGACCAGCGGCTGGGATGGCGCGTATATCGGCGTGCAGGGCGGCATCTACACCGGCCCGGCGATCGGCAGCGACATCTTCGTCGGCGCCAACATGACCGTTTCGGAATCCTTCCTGATCGGCGCCGAAGTCGGCATCGGCACCTTCTACACTTTCCCGGGCATCGGCTTTGACATCTATGGCGATGTCCGCGGCGGCGTGATCGTTGGCGACAACGCGCTGATCTACGGTCTCGTCGGTGCAGAATTCGACGTGCCGGGTGGCGCAACGCTCTTCGCCGGTGTCGGCGCTGAAGTGAAGGTCACGGACGACGTGTCGATCCGCGGCCAGGGTCTAGTCTACAGCGACGGCACTCTCGGCGCCCAGGCCGGCGTGCTCTTCCACTTCTAATCGAAGCGCAAAATTGCTTGAAAAGGCCCCGCGAGAGCGGGGCCTTTTTGCTTGTGCCGGTATCGGCGAAATGCCGTGCCAAGAAAGCTGATCAAAACGTAATCTGATTATTACGCTCAGGTTTTGTTTTCCTTGAATCGGATGGGGGCGTGAGCTAAGCCCGATGCATCCAAATTGCGCCGTCCAAGGGTCCCACAATTGCCCCCTGGCCCACGCATTTAGGCCGGTCTCCCCCGGCCGTAAAACAGGCCGCAGAATGAACGATCTGCTCAGCAACTACCTGCCGATAGTCATCTTCATAGGTCTTGCGGGGGTTATCGGCCTCGCTCTGCTTCTCGCCCCCTTTATCGTCGCGGTGAAAAAGCCCGATCCCGAGAAGGTCTCGGCGTATGAATGTGGCTTCGACGCCTTCGACGATGCGCGCATGAAGTTCGATGCGCGATTCTATCTGGTGGCGATTCTCTTCATCATCTTCGACCTCGAAGTGGCGTTCCTGTTCCCGTGGGCGGTGGCCTTCCGTGACGTGGGGCTGTTCGGCTTCTGGTCGATGATGATCTTCCTCGGCGTCCTTACCGTCGGGTTCGTCTATGAATGGCGGAAAGGCGCGCTTGAATGGGATTGACCGAGACCCTCATCGCGCCCGCGCCGAAAGGCGTGCTCGATCCGCGCACCGGCAAACCCATCGGCGCCGACGATCCGTATTTCGTCGAGATCAACAATGAACTCGCCGACAAGGGCTTCCTGGTCACGGCGACGGACGAGTTGATCAACTGGGCCCGCACGGGCTCGCTGATGTGGATGACGTTCGGTCTCGCCTGCTGCGCCGTCGAGATGATCCAGATGTCGATGCCGCGCTACGACGTCGAGCGCTTCGGCCTCGCGCCCCGTGCCTCGCCGCGCCAGTCCGACGTCATGATTGTCGCCGGCACGCTGACCAACAAAATGGCCCCAGCGCTGCGCAAGGTCTACGACCAGATGCCCGGCCCGCGTTACGTAGTTTCGATGGGCTCGTGCGCCAATGGCGGCGGCTATTACCACTATTCCTACTCGGTGGTTCGCGGCTGCGATCGCGTGGTTCCGGTGGATATTTACGTCCCCGGCTGCCCGCCGACCGCCGAAGCGCTGCTTTACGGACTGCTTTTGCTGCAGAAGAAAATCCGCCGCACCGGCACGATCGAGCGATAGGGGCAGTCATGGGGGACGAAGCCAGCCTTTCGCCGCTCGAGGCGCTGCAGCAGCAGGTCGCAGCGCTGCTCGGCGACCGGGTCGAAACCAGTGTCATCAGCTTCGGCGAACTCACCGTCACATTGCATCGCGAGACCATCGTCGACGCGGTGCGCATGCTACACGATGATGCCGGCACCAAATTCATCTCGTTCGTCGACGTCTGCGGCGCCGACTATCCGGACCGCGAGGAGCGGTTCGAGGTTGTCTACCATCTGCTGAGCCCGACCCGGAATAACCGCATCCGCCTCAAGATCCACACCGACGACGAGATTCCGGTGCCGTCGATCACGTCAGTATTTCCCGGCGCCGACTGGTTCGAGCGCGAGACCTACGACCTCTACGGCATCCTGTTCTCCGGCCACCCGGATCTGCGCCGCATCCTCACCGATTACGGCTTTGACGGTCACCCCCTGCGCAAGGATTTCCCGACGACCGGCTATGTCGAAGTTCGCTACGATGAAGAGCGCAAGCGCGTCGTCTATGAGCCGGTGAAGCTGGCCCAGGAATTCCGGCAGTTCGACTATCTGTCCCCTTGGGAAGGTACGGATTACGTGCTGCCCGGCGACGAGAAGAAGTCGTGAATTGTGAGTGGTGAATTGTGAATGGCGAGC
>JBDSHC010000071.1:0-16942 GCA_039918675.1 Devosia sp. | reverse complement strand
CGGGTCAACTCGGGCGAAAACGGCTATCTCGCCATCCGCAACCTGTTCGACGTCCGCCCCATCGGCGCGCCCATCGCCCTCGACGAGGTCGAACCGGCCGTCGAGATCGTCAAGCGCTTCTCGACCGGCGCGATGTCCTATGGCTCGATCTCGCGCGAAGCGCACACGACGCTCGCCATCGCCATGAACCGGATCGGCGGCAAGTCGAACACCGGCGAGGGCGGCGAAGAGGCTGACCGCTTCAAGCCGATGGCCAATGGCGATTCCATGCGCTCGGCGATCAAGCAGATCGCCTCGGGCCGCTTCGGCGTAACGGCGAACTATCTCGTCAACTCCGACATGATGCAGATCAAGATGGCGCAGGGCGCAAAGCCCGGCGAGGGCGGCCAGCTGCCGGGCGACAAGGTCGACAAGACCATCGCCGCAGTGCGCCACTCGACGCCGGGTGTCGGCCTCATCTCGCCGCCGCCGCATCACGACATCTATTCGATCGAAGATCTGGCCCAGCTGATCTTCGATTTGAAGAACGTCAATCCAGAGGGTCTCGTCTCGGTCAAGCTCGTCTCCGAAGTCGGTGTCGGCACCGTTGCCGCCGGCGTCGCCAAGGCGCGCGCCGACCATGTGACGATCTCGGGCTATGAGGGCGGTACGGGCGCGAGTCCGCTGACCTCGCTGAAGCATGCCGGTTCGCCTTGGGAAATCGGGCTCGCCGAAACGCACCAGACGCTGGTCGCCAACAAGCTGCGGAGCCGCATCGCGGTGCAGGTCGATGGCGGTGTGCGCACCGGCCGCGACGTCGTTATCGGCGCGTTGCTTGGTGCCGACGAATTCGGTCTCGCCACAGCGCCGCTGATCGCGGCAGGTTGCGTGATGATGCGCAAGTGCCACCTCAATACCTGCCCCGTCGGCATTGCGACGCAGAACCCGGTGCTGCGCGCGCGCTTCACCGGCAAGCCCGAGCATGTGATCAACTATCTCTTCTTCGTCGCCGAAGAAGTGCGCGAACTGATGGCCGCGCTCGGCTATCGCAGGTTTGACGAGATGGTCGGCCAGATGCAGATGCTCGACAAGACCGAGGCCGTGACCCACTGGAAGGCCAAGGGGCTGGACTTCACCAAGCTGTTTCACAAGCCCTACGCGCCCGAAGGCGTCGGCATCACGCATACCGAGGGTCAGAACCATCCGATCCACGACGTGCTCGACCGTAGCTTTATCGCTCAGGCGAAGCCGGCGCTCGAGAACGGCACGCCGGTCAAGATCGTTGCAGAGATCAAGAGCGTGAACCGCTCCGCCGGCGCGATGCTCGGCGGTGCGGTGGCCAAACGTTATGGCGCCGAGGGCCTGCCCGAGGACACCATCGCCATCAGCCTAACCGGCACGGCCGGCCAGGCCTTCGGCGCGTTCGTCGCCAAGGGCATCTCGATCGACCTCCTCGGCGAGGCCAACGATTATGTCGGCAAGGGCTTGAGCGGTGGCCGCCTCGTTGTGCGCCCCTCCGAGAAGTCCGGGGCGGTGCCTGAAGAGTCGATCGTCATCGGCAACACGGCGCTCTACGGCGCGACCGATGGCGAATGCTATTTCCGCGGCGTCGCCGGCGAACGCTTCGCCGTGCGTAACTCCGGCGCCGTCGCCGTCGTTGAGGGCACCGGCGACCATGGCTGCGAATATATGACCGGCGGTGTCGTCGCCGTGCTCGGCAAGACCGGCCGCAACTTCGCAGCGGGCATGTCCGGCGGCATCGCCTATGTGCTCGACGAAGACGGCAGCTTCGAAAGCCGCTGCAACATGTCGATGGTCGAGCTGCAGCCGGTGGTCGAGGAAGAGATGATCTCCGAACGCGACTTCGGCGCCTCGGGCGATCTCGAAACATCGGGCCTCGTCGAGATCATGTCGAACCTCGGTGGCGGCGACGTCGACCGGCTGAAGGCCCTTATCTCACGCCATAAGAGCTTCACCGGCTCGTCGGTCGCTGAGAAGATCCTCGCGAACTGGGATGCCTATCTGCCCAAGTTCAAAAAGGTCATGCCGGTCGAATATCGCCGGGCTCTCGCCGAGCTCGAAAAGGAACAGGCCCGGCTTCAGGTCGCGGCGGAGTAAGCGTTATGGGTAAGATCACAGGCTTTCTAGAACTCGATCGCGTCGACCGCGACTACCGCCCGGCCGAAGAGCGGCTGAAGCATTACAAAGAGTTCGTCATTCCGCTCGGCGACCAGGGGACGCGCGACCAGGCGGCGCGCTGCATGGATTGCGGCGTGCCCTATTGCCACAATGGCTGCCCGGTCAACAACCAGATCCCCGACTGGAACGACCTTGTCTACAAGGGCGACTGGCTGAAGGCGCTGAAGAACCTTCACTCGACCAACAATTTCCCGGAGTTCACCGGCCGCATCTGCCCCGCGCCTTGCGAGGCGGCGTGCACGCTGAACATTCCGGACACGCCGGTCAACATCAAGTCGATCGAATGCGCCATCGTCGACAAGGGGTTCGAGAACGGCTGGGTCACGCCCGAGATCAACCCGGTCAAGACCGGCAAGAAGGTAGCCGTGATCGGTTCGGGCCCAGCGGGTCTCGCCTGTGCGCAGCAGCTCGCTCGCGCCGGGCATGACGTGCATCTCTACGAGAAGAACAAGCAGGCCGGTGGCCTGATGCGCTATGGCATTCCGAACTTCAAGCTCGAGAAGTGGCAGCTCGACCGCCGCATCGAGCAGATGCAGGCCGAGGGCGTGACGCTGCACGCTGGCGTGCATGTCGGCGTCGATGTGAAGATGGATGAGCTGGTTGCGCAGTATGACGCAATTGCCCTTGCGGGCGGCGCCGAGAAGCCGCGCGATTTGCCGATCCCCGGTCGCGAGCTCGATGGCATCCATTTCGCCATGGATTTCCTGAGCCAGCAGAACAAGCGCGTCACCAACGAGAACCTCGACAACATCAAGCCGATCCTTGCGACCGGCAAGCATGTGGTGGTGATCGGCGGCGGCGATACGGGCTCGGACTGCATCGGCACCTCGAACCGCCAGGGTGCGCTCTCGGTCACCCAGATCGAGATCATGCCCGCGCCGCCCGAGAAGGAAAACAAGGACCTTACCTGGCCGCTCTGGCCGATGAAGATGCGCACCTCGTCCTCGCAGGAAGAGGGCGTGACGCGCGACTTCGCCGTCGCGACCGTGCGCTTCGAGGGTGAGAATGGCGTGGTGAAGCGGCTGATCTGCGCCCGCGCCGACAACAAGTTCCAGCCGATCCCCGGCACGGAGTTCGAGCTCAAGGCCGACCTCGTTACGCTTGCCATGGGCTTCCTCGGCCCGGTGCAGGACGGCATGGTCAAGGACCTCGGCGTCGAGATGGACAAGCGCGGCAACGTCTTCGCCGACACGTTCAAGTATGAGACCAGCCGCGACAAGGTGTTCTCGTGCGGCGACATGCGCCGCGGCCAGTCGCTGGTGGTGTGGGCGATCCGCGAAGGCCGCCAGTGCGCACGCTCGATCGACCAGAGCCTGATGGGCGCGACGAATCTGCCTAGGTAAGTCCTACGCAGTCAGGACCTTCTCCCGCAAGCGGGGGAAGGTGGCGCCGAAGGCGAGGGAAGGGGGCGGCCACTTGCACCGAGCGCAGCCCCGCCCCCTCCACCAGCTTCGCTGGTCCCCCTCCCCCGCGGCTTCGCCGCAGGAGAGGAGCCCGACTTTAACCTCTCAGCCCCGTGCGATCCGCGGCGTCTCCAAATCGCTGTAGTCCACTAGCACATCGGCGCTCTTCTGCGGCTGGCATTCGGCGAAATAGAGCTGCTGGCCTTGATGATAGCGGCGATTGCTCAGTGCCATTGGATTGGGGTCGCTGCGGTCGCGCTTGGCCATGCGGGCATAGGAAACCTCGAACGGCACGTCGAGGAAGACGCTCAGATCCCACTCGTCGCGCAATTCGGGACGATGGAGGAACAGTCCGTCGAAGATCAGCACTGCAGGCAGCGGCACGACCAGCGGATTGACCGCCACTGCCCGGTCGGTGCGGTGATCGAAGATTGCGGTGTGGAACGGCAATCCGATCCGCGCCGGAAACAGCAATTGCGTGCGCAGCGCATCGAGATTGTAGGAATCGCGGAAGAAGCCTTCGGGCGAATCCTTGCCGCGCCGATGACGGATGGCGCGCGGATTGTGGAAGCTGTCGATGCCGGTCCGAACCGCTGTGATCTCATCCGCTTCGAGATGAGCCGCGAGGGCGTCGGCGAACATCGTCTTGCCCGCGCCGTCAACGCCATCGATCGCGACCATGGTGAGGCCCGGCCCGCTGATATCGGCAATGCGCGCCTTCAGCGCGTCGAACACGCTGTCGCGCGCGGCACTCACTGCGCCAGCGCCACCGGCGTCCCGCTGTCGGCGTCGGGTGCCGCAGGGGGTTTGCCGACGCCGAAATCATCGGCCCGGCCGATCGGCGCCTCGATCATTTGCAGGACATCGAACGCCTCGGCGACCGGCACAAGCGCCGCCGACGAGGTCACAAGATCGGTGGCGCGCTTGGGCGTCCGGTTGAGGGGAATGACGGCGCCAGCAACCTCGAGCAGCCGCGTCTGGCCTAGGCCCTGATAAGGTGGGCGCACCATCAGCGCTGCGTCGGTACCACCGAGCGCGTCGGCGATATCGATGCCCACCGCGCCACCACCGCGATAGTAGGTCTTGATCGACTGGCTCAGATAGAACGCCAGTTTATCCGCACCTGCGGCGCTGAAATGGATGCCGTCATCCTTGCGCATGCGCACCCGATTGCCGTTGAGGTCGGGGCCATAGCTCGAATACTTCCCGTCCTCGCCGAGGAAGCGGTCGTAGATATCGACGAATTCGGCCCCGCCCGCGAACACTGCGAGCCGCTGGATGCCATTGATCTGACCGATTGCATTGGAGTAGTCCGATTTCGACATCGGCGGCAGCCCGACCCAGATCATCGGCTTGTTGGCATTGCGGATGGCCGAAACGACGGCCGAGACGCGAGTCTTGTAGAGGTCCGACCATTCGGGCGTTAGCGCCTTGAGCGATTTGCCGTCGAGCTTGATCGTCTGCCGGTCATTGATGCCGATGATCATGATCGCGATGTCGTAGGCATTGGCCGTCGTCTGCTCGGTGGCGGTCTTGTCCCAGTCGAAGAAATCCGGTCGCGAAAAGCCCGACGATCCCACGCCCTGGTTGAGGACCACGATGTTGGGGTCTTCCGAGTAATAACGGTCGAGACCTTTGGCGAGATCGACCGCCATCGAATCACCGAACACCGCGAGGCGCGTCGCTGTCGGCGATTTCGCGATCGCCGGCTTCACCGGAGCGGGCAGCGCTGCTTTCTTCGGCTTGGTGACGACGGGGGCCGGCACTTCGACCACGGCGTCATCGCCACCGCCGAACAGCATGTCCATCAGCGTCTTGCGCTTCTTTTTGACCGGCTGATCCTGCGCCGCCGCTTCGCCCACCATGAGCGCAGGCGCCAGCTCGCCGAGGGCGAACAGCGCGAGAACGGCGAGGATGATGGCGCGGCGGAACATGGACGATCTATTTAGGCCATTGCGGGCGAAATGAAGACTAGTTCGCTTGCGAAAGCTCTTCAAAACTCTTCCGCGTGATAAATCCGTCAGCCACCTCGCCGCGGTCGGCCTGGAATTTGGCGTAGGCAGACTGCGTGACCGGCCCGATCCGGCCATCGACCACGCCGTCGTAAAGCCCGAGCCGCTTCAGCGAGGCCTGGATGGTCTGCCGCTGCGCCAGATCGGGGAATTTCGTGGCGCGCGGCCAGTCATGGACGAAATCGCCGCCGCCCTTCAACCGGTCGGCAAGATGGGCGACCGACATCGCGTAATTATCAGAGAAATTGTAGCCCTTGAGCACGAGGTAGTTCTTGGTCATCAAGAAATTCGGGCCGTCCTTGCCTGCCGGCGCGTAGAGGAAGACCGAAATTGCTGAATCCGCGAATGCCTTGCCCTTGACGCGCGTCACGCCGCGTTCGGCGAAAAACGAGATCGGATGCGGCGTCTCGCGGTCGGCCAGCAGATAGTCGAAGCCCGCCGGCACATCGACCTCGTAGCCCCAGTCGATATCCTTGGAATAGCCCAGATCGAGCAAGAATTTTGCGCTGGTCGCCAGCGCATCGGCGAGCGAATTGTGAAGATCGATCTTGCCATCCCCATCGCCATCCGAGCCATGCGCGATGACGTTACTGGGGTTTACCTGGAGGTGCCCGATCGCGCCGGCCCATGAGCCGATGAGGTGATCGGCATCGAGCGGCCCGCGCTGCACCATCAGCAGCGCCGCGATGAAATCGAGCTCATCGAGCTTTAGCCGCCCACGCTTCTGGAAAACCAGCGTCGCCAGCGAGCGGATGATCGGCCTGATCAGCTTGGTGTTGCCGAGCACCGCACCGTAGTCGGTCTCGACGCCCCAGATTGCGCCGAGAATGTAGGGATCGACGCCATAGCGCTCGCCGGCCTTGGCGAAGAGCGCGCGATTGGCATCGATAGCCGCCTTGCCGCGCTTGATGCGATCATCGGTGATGCGTTTGTCGAGATAGTCCCACATCGTGGTGGTGAATTCGGGCTGCGTCTCGACGAGGATTTTGATCGAGGGATCGGGACTCATCCCGTCCGTGGCGCGGCGGTAGGTCTCGCGGGTGACGCCGGCGTCCATGGCTTTGGGCTCGAAGGCGCGGAGGAATTCGGAGAAGGATTCGGCGTGAGCCGGGGCTGCGATGAGCAGGGCCATAAACACCAGAGCAGCGGCCAGTTTTTTCATGGTAGTCCTTCGGCCTTCAACTCGTCATCCCCGGGCTCGACCCGGGGACCCAGCGATGTATCGTTCGGCGCGTCTTGTTGGGTGGCCGGGTCAAGCCCGGCCATGACGACGGATGGATGATGCCCAACCACTGTGTCGAAAGACTGGCGGGCGGCTTAGCGGTTCCGCGTCAGCAGATAGCGCTCCCAGTCGAGCGCCGTGCTCACCATTTCGCGCAGATCGTCATGACGGGGCTGCCAACCGAGGACCGAGCGGATCTTTTCGCCGGTTGCGGTGATCGAGGCCGGATCACCGGCGCGGCGCGGACCTTCTTCGACTCTAAAATCGACGCCCGAGACCGACTTGACCGTATCGATCACCTGACGCACGGAATAGCCCTGCCCGTAGGCGCAATTGAGCGTCGTGTTGTCGCCACCGTTGCGCAAATGCTCGAGCAGCAGTGCGTGCGCCTCGATCAGATCGGTGACGTGGATGTAGTCGCGGATGCAGGTGCCGTCCGGCGTCGGATAGTCGGTACCGAAAATATCCATCTTGGCGCGCTGGCCGAGCGCGGTCTGCGAAGCGACCTTGATGAGATGTGTCGCAAGCGGCGTCGACTGGCCCGACCGCTTCTGCGGGTCAGCCCCGGCGACGTTGAAATAGCGCAGCACACCATACTTGATCGGATGCGCGGCCGCGACATCGGCCAACATCCACTCGGTCATCAGCTTGCTCTTGCCGTAAGGCGACATAGGCAGCAGCGGCGTCGTCTCTTCGACGGGCGCCAGCCCAGTCATGCCGTAGACCGCCGCCGTCGACGAGAACACGAACCGCTGCACGCCGCCCTTCACAGCAGCCTCGAGGAGGTTGCGCGAGGTGGCCGTGTTGTTGCGGTAGTATTTGAGCGGATCGACCACCGATTCCGGCACCACGATCGAGCCCGCGAAGTGGACGATTTCGTCGATTTTGTATTTGGCGATGACGCCGAGAACGAAGTCGATATCGCCTGCATCGCCCTGTACCAGCGTCGCCCGGTGATCGACGGCCCAGTCGAAGCCGGTGGTCAAATTATCGAGAACGACGGTTTCCTGGTCGGAATCGCCGAGTTTCAGGGCCATGTGGCTGCCAATATAGCCAGCGCCACCCGTCACCAGAACCGCCATAATCAATCTCCAGTTAAGCGCCCAAATGCTAGAGTCTGATCCTTGAGATAGTCTTTCGACCCGGCGCTGGAGCCTCTACCTTGTCCAAACGTGTTCGCACAGCCGTGTTTCCCGTCGCCGGCCTCGGCACCCGTTTCCTGCCCGCCACCAAGGCGATGCCCAAGGAAATGCTGACCGTGGTGGACCGGCCGCTGATCCAATATGCCGTCGATGAGGCGCGGGAAGCCGGGATCGAGCATTTCGTTTTTATCACCGGTCGCAACAAATCGGTCATCGAGGACCATTTCGACAAGCAGTACGAACTCGAACAGACATTGCAGGCGCGCGGCAAATCGCATGCGCTGGAGGAGCTTTTCCGCGATCTGCCGCAGGCGGGCCAGACCAGCTTCACCCGACAACAGGAGCCGCTCGGGCTTGGCCACGCTGTCTGGTGCGCCCGCGAGCTTGTCGGCGACCAGCCATTCGCCCTGTTGCTGCCCGACATGCTGTTTCAGGCCAGCCCCGGCGTTTTGAAGCAGATGATGGAATCCTATGAGGAACGTGGCGGCAACGTCATCGGCGTCGAGGAAGTCGACCACAATGACGTGTCCTCCTACGGCATCGTGGGCCGTGGCGAGGGGCCGGACAGCCGCTTCCAGATCACCGAAATGGTGGAAAAGCCCAAGCCCGAGGACGCGCCGTCGAACCTCATCATTTCAGGTCGCTATATCCTGCAGCCCGAAGTGTTCTCGATCCTCAGCGAGCAGACCAAGGGTACCGGCGGCGAGATCCAGCTAACCGATGCGATGCAGGTGCTGATCCGCAGCCAGAGCTTCACCGGCGTCAAATATGACGGCCGTGTTTTCGACTGCGGCTCCAAGATCGGCTTCCTCGCCGCCAATGTGGTGTTCGCCCTCGACCGGCCCGACATCCGCGACGGCTTCATCGCAGAGCTGCGCAAGCTCAAAGTGATCTAACGCTGGATTTTGACGCTGAGCGTCGCCGTATGCGTGTCGTTGACCGGCGCGGGCGGCGCGTAGGCACGGCGGAACAGATAGTCAGCCGACCACACGACGTGACGCGAGCTGCGATAGTCGATACCGGCGCCCAGCTGGTAGCCCCATGACACGCCCTTGGTGCCAAGCGTCACCGTCTGGTTCCAGCCGCCATTGCTGCGCAATGACAGCCACGGATTGACCATGTAGCTCGCGCTGCCGGTCAGGGCATAGTTGACATCGGTATCGCCGGCGACGGTCGTCGACGGACCGATGCCGGTTTCGAGGGCGCCCACGAGGCTCAGCGTCTCATCGGGCCGCCAGGTCAGGCTGGCATTGTAGACCCAGCTCGGTGCGTCGGTGAGCGAGGGGTCGACATAGTCCAGCCACGCCCGGCCGACCGAGGCTTCCATCGAGATGATCGAGCCCTGCGCGTAGCTGACGCCGCCGCGCAATTGGTAGGTCCGGCCATCGAGATATTTGAGCAGTGTCGGCGACGGCGCGTCGAATTTCTGGAGGCTCGCCTGGCCTTCGATGAAGCCCGCGAGGAGCGGCGTCAGCTCATAGCTGAGGCGCAGCGTACCGCCGCCCTGCCAATAGCTGTCGGCGCTGTTGTCGATAATCGACAGATCGTCGAGCGTCGTGGGGCCAGCGATGTAGCGACGGCCAGCGAGCGTCCCCTTGAGGACGATATGCCCGAACTGCCGCGACGCCGAACCGGTCGCATCACCCTGGATCACCAGCGGCGCATAGAGCGTGTTCACCGGGAGTTTGGAACCGTCGGGGTCGGCCTGCGTCACGGAGCCGGTGATGCTGCCTTCAAGATTTGTATTCGCGTCGAAATCGAAGCTACCGGCGGCGCCGGCGTGAAGATCGGAAATCCTCGCCTGCCCGCCGCTGTCGACCACGAGTTCGCTACCGATGCTGAGCTTAGTTCTGCTGCTTTGCCCGCCAAAGGCCAGCGAGGCCTCGGGCGCGACGATCAGCGCCGCCTTGCCGCCGGTCACGCTGTTCGAAGTGTAGCTGCCGCGCAGCCCCACGCTCCAGTCGATACCGGAGGCATCGTCCGCTCCGTTCCCGGTCTCTTGGGCGAACGACGGCGATGCGCCGGTAAACGCGCAAACGCTCAGCAATGCGATGCGCGAGATAAGGCGCAAGCGGGTCTCCTCGCACCTCCGGACGGTGCTAACAAACCCTTGCAGCTTATGGTTAACGAAGGCTTGCGGCCGCCCGTTTAGGCAGCCTCGACCTTGAGCACCGGACCGTCGGAGCCGACCACCCGCACCTTGCTGCCCGCCGCGAGATCGGGGCCGGCGATGCGCCAGACCGAATCGCCCAGAGCAAGACGGCCGAACCCGTCCTTGATGGGCTCGTTGATCACGCCCTCATGCCCGAGAAAGACGTCGGCGCGGCGATTGAGGTTGGGCCGGTCGCTCGTCGGTTTGCGATTGCGCGACACCACACTCCAGCCAATCACGATCACCAGCGCCAGAACGCCGAAGATCGTCACCTGCCAGGGCCAGGTCAGCCCCGGAATGAAGGCCAGGATGCCAGTCACTATGCCGCCGGCGCCTAGCCAGAGGAAATATCCGCCGGGAACCATCAGCTCCAGCGCCAGCAGCACCAGCCCGAGGACAAACCAGGCCCAGGGGCCGTAGTGAACGAAGAGATCGAGCAGAACCATTGGAATGCTCCTCTATAACCAGATCAGGTGTTGGTCGACGGCGGGCGGCCGCTATTGACCGGCTGGCGCATGGGCTTGTCGCCACCGAACGTCTCGCGCGCGATCTCTGCGATACCGCCGATAGCGCCGATCACGCTGGCGGCGTCTAGCGGCATCATCAGCACTTTCTGGTTCGGCGATTTGGCGATGCTTTCGAGCGCCTTGATGTAATTGTTGGCGACGAAATAGTTGATCGCCTGCACATCGCCCGAAGCGATAGCGTCCGAGACCATCTGCGTTGCCTTGGCCTCGGCCTCCGCCAACCGCTCGCGCGCCTCGGCATCGCGGAACGCCGCCTCGCGCCGTCCCTCGGCCTCGAGCACTTGCGCCTGCTTGGCACCCTCGGCCTGCAGGATTGCCGCCTGCCGCTTGCCTTCGGCTTCGAGGATCAACGCGCGCTTCTCGCGCTCAGCCTTCATCTGCCGGCCCATCGACTCGATCAGATCCTTGGGCGGATCGATGTCCTTGATCTCGATGCGGGTAATCTTGAGACCCCAAGGCGACACCGCCGCATCCACGACCTTCAGCAGGCGGTGGTTGATCTCGTCGCGATTGCTGAGCAACTCGTCGAGATCCATCGAACCCATCACCGTACGGATGTTGGTCATGGTGAGATTGAGGATGGCGTTCTGGAGGTTATTGACCTCATAGGCAGCCGCCGGGGCGTCGAGGATCTGGTAGAACGTCACGCCATTGGCGGTCACCGAGGCGTTGTCCTTGGTGATGACTTCCTGGTGCGGCACGTCGAGCACCTGCTCCATCATGTTGATCTTCCGCCCGATGCCATCGACGAACGGCACGATGAGATTGAGGCCCGGCTTCATCGTCCTGATGTACCGGCCAAAGCGCTCGATCGTGTAATTGTAACCCTGCGGCACGGTCTTGACCGCCGCGAGCAGCACCATCACCGCCAGCACGCCAAGGACGATCAGCGTGATGCTCATTCCGTCGAGCGCAAAATCCATCGGAACTCTCCCTCACGGCCGCCGGGGTTGTGAACTGCGGCGCCGTTCACCAAAACAGATATGTGCGCTGCAACCCGCGCGCAATGCAGTGGGAACAAATGCCCTGATAGTTCCGTTGAATTGCCGGGATTTGTCCCGTTTTTCCTCAATGAGGGGTTAGATTATGGCTGCTTCGCGTCCGATCTGGTCGCCGACATCGCCTTCACGGAATTCACGCCGGACGCTATCGTGCGCCACCCGTTCCTCGACCTGAGGCGCGATAAGGTGGCAGGGGAGGTGCAGCTTGAACGGCCGCAGACCGCAGGAGCAACCGGCAAGCGGGCCAACCGCGCCAAAGGCAAGCGCGTGAAGCCACTCAGCTTCACCGACAAAAAGGGCATCGCCGCTGCTGCGCGGCTGAGTGTGAAACTCACCAGCCCCGACAAGCTCGTCTATGCCGATGAGAAGATCACCAAGGCGCAGCTCGTCGCCTATTACGATGCCGTATCCGAGCGCATGCTGGAGCATGCGGCCAACCGCCCGCTGACGCTGCTGCGCCGGCCCACAGGTAGCAGCAAGCCGTTCTTCCAGAAGCACGACAGTGGCGGCTTCCCCGATGCCTTCAAGACAGTGATTATCGGCGGCACAGTGAGCGATCGCGACGACTACCTCTATATCGACGACGTGGCAGGTCTCGTCGCGGGTGTGCAGATGTCGGCGCTCGAGTTCCACATCTGGGGTAGCCACATCGACGATTTCGAGAAGGCCGATCGCATCGTCTTCGATATCGATCCCGATGAGGGTCTAGACTTCACGGCGACACGGGAGGCGGCGCGCGACATTCGCAACGAGCTTGCGAAGTGGGGCCTCGAAAGCTTTCCTATGGTAACTGGCGGTAAGGGGATTCATGTCATCGCGCCGCTGAAACCGACACTCGACTGGCCTGAGATCAAGCTGTTCTGCCGAACCTTCGCGGAGAAGCTCGCGATCAACGAACCCGAGCGCTTCACCAGCAACATCCGCAAGGCGACGCGCAAGGGCCGAATGTTTGTCGACTATCTGCGCAATGAGCGGGGCGCTACGGCGGTCGCACCGTTCTCGACACGCGCCAAGCCGGGCTGCCCGGTTGCGGTGCCAGTGTCATGGGATGAGGTTGGGACGCTCGATAGAGCCGACGCGTTCTCTTTGGGGGAGGCCGCGGCCCGCGCTCAGGGGCCCGACCCGTGGCTGAACTATTTCACGCTGACGCAGTCGGTGACGAAGGCAATGCTGAGTAGCGTGGCGGGGGATAAACTGAAGAAGTAGCGGTCTTTCCACCTCCCCCTTCACGGGGGAGGCACCGAAGCTTGGCCGAAGGCTTAGCGTAGGTAGGAGGGGGTGCGGTCGGCCCGGTCCGCGTGTGCGGCTCCCCCCTCCCTAGTTTCGCTACGAGGCCGCGCCTCTAGCTGCACTACCCTCCCCGCGAAGGGGGAGGGTGGAGATCAGAGCCAGCCCATCAATTCGTTGCGCACTATGCTCTCCAGCATGTCCATGCCGAGGTCTGTGTCGTTGAGGCAGGGTATGTATGCGTAGTGTTCGCCGCCGGCCTGCTCGAACTGCTCGTGGCCGGTGATCGCGATTTCTTCCAAGGTCTCGATGCAATCGACCGAGAAGGCGGGCGCGAGGATGGCGACCTTTTTCTTGGCCGCCCCCAGTTCTTCGAGCACATTCACCGTGTAAGGCTTCAGCCATTGGGTGGGGCCGAAGCGACTCTGGAACGTCACTCTGATTTTTTCTTGCGACCAACCCAGCGTTTCGCGCACCAACCGCGTGGTCTTGAGGCACTGGCAGTAGTAGGGATCGCCGCGCTCGAGATAGGTCTCGGGCATGCCGTGATACGACGTGAGTACCACGTTGGGCTCGAAGTCGAGTGCCGCCACACCATCGGCAATCGACTTCGCCAGTGCTGCGACATAGTCGGGTGTGTCGAAGTAAGCGGGTAGCGTGCGAACCGCAGGTTGCCAGCGCATGGCCTTGAGCGCGTCGAACGCCTTGTCATTGGCAGTTGCGGTCGTCGTCGCCGAATATTGCGGATAGAGCGGCGCCAGCAGAATTTTCTGGCACCCGGCCTTCTGCAGCGCTTCGATCCGCGATGCTGTCGACGGCTTGCCGTAACGCATGCCGAAATCGACGATCACCTTGTCGCCGAGCCGAGCCTGCAGCTTTTCGGCTTGCCGCTTCGTGATCACGCGCAGCGGGCTGTCGTCTTCGACCTTGTCCCAGATGCGGGCATAGTTCGCGCCGCTCTTTTGCGGGCGGAAGCTAAGGATCGCGCCCTGCAGGATCGGCTGCCAGATCAGCGGGTTGGTCTCAATGACCCGCTGGTCGCTGAGGAATTCACTGAGATAGCGCCGCACCGGCCAGTAATCGGTGCCATCGGGCGTGCCCAGATTGAGCAGCAGCACGCCGATCTTCGGCTCTGGAAAACGGGGGTGATTGGCGGGTTTTTGGACCGGCATCGGCACGCGCAGTTTGGAAAGGTTCTAAGCCGCGCGCACCATATCTCTGATCCCGCGCGACACAAGGTGCCCTTTGTCGCGGCCCCCTGCGCTTGGTCGATCGATCCCTTTTAGGATCGATCGGGCAGAGCCAACTATCCAAGGTTTCCCATGAAGAAATCGAAGATCAGTTTCGCATTGAGCGAGATCAGCAGGGTCGCGATCGTGGCCGCGATCACCGTGAGCCAGCGCGGCGCGACGAGCTCGCCGAGCTTCGCCTTGCTTGCGGTGAACATCACCAGCGGCACCACGGCAAAGGGCAGTTGCAGGCTCAGCACCACCTGGCTCAGCACCAGCAATTTGCCGAGCTGCGCCTCGCCATAGATCAGGATCACCACGATCGCCGGCACGATAGCCGCGAGCCGCGTCACCAGCCGCCGCGCCCAGGCGGCGAGCTTGATGTCGATGAAACCTTCCATGACGATCTGACCCGCCATGGTGGCTGTCACCGTCGAATTGAGCCCGCAGCAAAGCAGCGCAATACCGAACAGCACCGGCGCGATGGCCGAACCGAGCAGCGGATTGAGCAGCCCGTGTGCGACGTTGAGATCGGAGACCACCTGCCCGGTCTTGTAGAAGGTGGCGGCGGCGAGGATCAGCAGTGAGGCATTGATAGTCAGCGCGAACATCAACGCGATGGTCGAGTCGAGCGTCGCGAAGGTCAGCGCCTCGCGCTTTTCGGGGATCGTGTTGCCATAGGCGCGCGTCTGGATGATGCCCGAGTGCAGATAGAGATTATGCGGCATCACTGTGGCACCGATGATGCCCAGCGCGAGATAGAGCATGTTGGGGTTGGTGAATACATCGGTCGTCGGCGCGAAACCGTTGATGACCTGCGCCCAATCGGGATTGGCCATCGCGATCTGGAAGATGAAGCAGAAGGCGATGATGCCCATCATGGCGATGATGAAGGCCTCGATCCAGCGGAAGCCCTTGGTCTGGAGCCACAGGATAAGGAACACGTCGAGCGCGGTGATGATGATGCCGATTTCGAGCGGCAGCCCGAAGATCAGATTGAGGCCGATGGCAGTGCCGATCACCTCGGCCATGTCGGTGGCGCAGATGGCGAGCTCCGCCAGCCCCCAAAGTGGCCACGCCACCCAGCGCGGGAAGGCATCGCGGCACGCCTGCGCCAGATCCTTGCCGGTGGCGATGGCCAGCCGGGCGCAGAGCGACTGCAGGATAATCGCCATGATGTTGGAAAGCAGCGCGACGGTCAGCAGCGCGTAGCCGAACTGGCTCCCGCCCGCGAGCGACGTCGCCCAATTGCCCGGGTCCATGTAGCCGACGGCCACCAGGTAGCCGGGCCCGACAAACGCCAGAAACCGCCGCCACCCGATCTGGTTGGCGCGGACAGGGATAGACCGGAAGACATCAGCCAGCGGCGGCGTCTTGCTGTCGCGGAGCCAGCCGGGCCGGCTCGTAGGGGTGGTGTCCATGGTCTCGGAGGTCATTACGGAGAACCCTTCATAGCGGCGAAGCCCGCGCCATTGCAAATCATTCGCAAGAGATAGATTTGTTGCGAACGATTTGCAACTGGAATTTGCTGAGGCGTTGACGGGAACCCATCCGCTGATTCGTCAGTTGGGGGGGTCGGGGCTCAGATTGCGGGGATAATTGACCAAGGACGAAGCGCGGGCGGAAGCCATCCGCCGGTGGCACGAGCTGCCGGAGATGGACCGCCAAACGCATATACAGGCTCAGGTTTTTGCCGCGAGCCTCGCCGAAGAGTTCGATTTTCGAACGATGGGCAATGAAAGAAAAGTCATCGCGGCCTGGCTGATCCGCGAGATGGGGGGCAAGCAGCAGGCGGCTGAATAGCTAGATGCACGCCAAGAGCAGCACGATGCCGAACCCCAGCACCGCGAAAGCGGCCAGCAGTTCGGCCCACCACACCAGAGACGTCGTCACCGGATTGTCCGCGCCCGCAAGGGTGCGGGCGAGGCCCTTGGCGCCAACGGCCAGCGCCGCCAGGGTACCCGTGGTAATCGCAGTCCCCAGCCCCATCAGCAGCACCGCGATGATCCCCGCCGCCAGCAATCCCTGGCTGTAGGCAAACGCCAGGACGATCAGCGCGCCGGAGCAGGGCCGGATCCCGACAGCGAGTACCACGCCGAGCTGCTCGCGCCACCCGCCACGCAGCTGATCGGGCGTGACGATATGCACATGGTCGTGGTGATCCTCGTCGCCATGGCTGTGGCCGTAGTGATCGTGGCCCGGCATCCGTCCAAACGCATCCGGACCCGCGCTCTTGACCGAGAAACTCGTCAGCGACGGCCCGGTCGCGGCCAGCGCATGCCGCGGTGCGCCCATATGCTTGCGCGCGAGGCTCTGCCGCGCAGCGGCTGGCTCCTCATGATGATGCTGATGGCCGAGGCGGAAAACCTTCCGGACGATCAGCCACAGGCCCAGCACTACGATCATCGCGTACGATAGAATACCGATCCAGCGGGCCGCGTCGTTCATCGCCATGCTGGTCATCCCTAGCACGACCGATGCTATCAAGACGAAACCGATCGCCACCAGCGATTGCATCATGGCACTGAGGAAGCTCAGCAGCACGCCGCGTCGCATCTGGCGCTCATTGGCCAGCACATAGGACGAGATGACGATCTTGCCGTGGCCCGGCCCGGCCGCATGGAAGACGCCGTAGAGAAAGCTCAGCCCGCCCAGCACCCAGAACGCCGTCCAGTCGGTCTTGAGCAGATCGAGCGACTTGACCAGATCGAGGTAGAAATCGGCCTGAACCTTGGACACCCAGCCGAGGATACCGGTCTTGGGCAAGACGAGGCCCGGCTCGGGCGGCGGCCCGCCCATCGGCCGGTTCGATGTGGTGACGACGTTGGGCGTCGCCTCGGCCATCTGCG
>JBDSHC010000070.1:0-6655 GCA_039918675.1 Devosia sp. | reverse complement strand
AATTCCGCGCTTCTCTGTCGGTGCGAAAGTGAAGCTGTGACTGCGGTGTATGGTCGAGCAGAATTTCCGTCTCGAAGCGCAAGGTGTTCGACTCGTCGTCGAAATTGGCTACGGCAACGCTGTTGCCAAACATGTCGTGAACCCAGAACAGGTCGGCCGGTTCGGGAGAGACAGCCAGATGAGACTGTAACAATCGCTGATCGTGACTGTCGCGCGGTCGGAAGAGAATGCGATGCTCGCCGAAGCCCACCGGTCGCTTATAGGTGTAGGTGGTGACGTGATGGACCTTGAGCGTGGGCATGGCAGCTTTCGGCGAGAGAGGTTGGTGCCCTCGGTCGTGGAGGCTCTCAAACCAAGAACCACTTGTTATCCCTCACTATCAGTCGACCTCGTGCCAATTGTGTTCGCGCGTGCCTTGATTGATGACGGGCAGCCCTGCGTTAGTAGATCAGCTCCCGGTTACGTCATCTTTCGCGAAGTCATTCTCACCGAGACGGAGCATCCGGCGCTCCGAAGTAGGGCTCAGCTCCCCGTCGAGTTCACGCGGCCAAGGTCGCGGTCTCAACGTCGTCGACTGAGTGTCCTGTCAGGTCTTTGGCGATTTCGCCAAGACTGGCCCAACGGTTGAATCCTTTCTTCGGGCGGGTGTGATCGGCAATGTCGGCTTTGCGCCAGGAGCGGACCGCTATTTTGACAAACAGAACGGCACCACCCGGCGACCCCTATGCCCTCATGTCTGCGGCCTGCTCGAGCTCTTTGAAGAATGTGAGAAGTTCGAGGAAGGCGGCTGCGGCGTTACTCACGGGGTGAATGCCCTCGCCACGTACGTAGGCGACGACAAATTCCCAACAGATTTCCGGCCCAGCCACCTCCGTCACCGAAATAACCGACTGTCTCGAGGCCGCGATTGTTTCGGGCAGCAATGCGACGCCGAGCCCCTTGCTAACCAACTCAACCATCGTTTCGAGATCGGTAACTTCAAACTCGGTCCGCCGTGCAAGACCCATTTGTGCGAAACCGCCATCAATGAGCGGACGGGTGCCCCAGCCCACTTCGAAGTCCACAAATGGCACGTCCGCCAAATCCTCCCATACAATACCGCGTCTGTGCGCCAACTGATGGTCTTTGGGCGTGACTAGAACGAGATCTTCGCAAGCCACCACCCTCGCGACTATGCCGTCGGGAGGATCGACCAGCGGTAAGAAAGCAAGATCGATTCGTCCTCCACGCAGCGCTTCTATGAGACCTTCGGTATCGTCCTGGCGCAGGCGGACGCCAATGCCAGGGTTAGTGGCGTGATACTGCGCGATCAGGGAGGAGAGATTCATGAAGGCGGGAAGCGTGTGCACGCTGCCGACGCGCAAGCTGCCTCGCCGCAGGCCCGCAATGTCGGCAACCGACTCGCGACCGCTTTCGATTACCTGAAGGGCCTCGCGGGCCCGCTTGAGGAAGATGCTGCCAGCCGGCGTCAGCTGCACCTGTCGCGTGCTTCTTACCAGAAGCGGCGTCTGCAGTTCGGCTTCCAGGGTCCGCACCGACGCCGACAACGCGGACTGCACGATGTGCACGCGATCAGCCGCCCGTGTGAAGTTCAGTTCTTCGGCGACCGCGATGAAATGTTGGAGATGTCGAAGTTCCACGGCCGCTCGCCCTCCTAGCTACCACACCGATGAATGCGATCTGTAATACCCGTTGGACCAGCCAGCAACCATTGCGCATGCTGGTCACGAATAAGCGAGCCAGTTCGGCTCCGGATCAAAAGGGAGAACGCAGTGATGGGCCGGCTTTCAGGGAGTGTAGCGCTTATCACGGGCGCCAGCGCTGGTATCGGGCTTGCCAGCGCGCGGTCGCTGGCGCGAGAAGGCGCCAATCTCGTTGTAACCGCACGCCGCCAGGATCGCCTCGACGGCCTTGTCGCAGAGATCGCTGCGGCCGGAGGCAAGGCGGTCGCCGTCATAGGCGATGCCCGCGAGGAGCGTACGGCCATCGATGCGGTAAAGGCGGCCTCCGGAAATTTCGGACGGCTGGACATTCTCATCAACAACGTCGGCGTGGGGAACTACAAGAACCTCATCGACACGACGCTCGATGACTATGTCGAGATGATGGACACCAACGTCCGCTCCAGCTTCGTCTTCACGCGCCACGCGGCCCCTGTCATGATTGCCCAGAGTGAGGGGCTCATTCTGTTCATATCGTCAATGGCCGGGGTCTATGGTTTCGCCGGGGAAGCAGTCTATTGCGCCACCAAATTCGCGCAAATGGGTTTCGCCCAAGCCCTCGACAAGGAATTGTTGCCGCACGGTATCAAGGTCGCAACTATCAATCCGGGCGGCGTGAAGACCGAATTTGCGCTTGGCAAGGGCCGAACCGAACAAGGCGTTGAGCAGTCCAAGATGCTGGACCCCGAAGACGTGGCTATGGCGGTGCTCCTTGCCTGCACCCAACCCAAGCATTCCCGGATTATTGAGGTCCAGATGCGGACGATGGCGGAAGCGCTGACCTGATCGTCGCATCAACACCGGGGCCGCCCACGACCTCCTCCTCGGCGGCCCCGCCGGCCTCGAAGGCCAACTTCGTCGGGCGCTATTGTGGCCGTTGCGCATCGAGTGCGCCGCGACGATGACCCATCGGATGCCAAGATGGTTCACTCGCCCAAGGATCACGCGGGCTCCGCCTCCCTTCGCATCTCGAGGCCGCTCTCCAGATACAGTTGATTCCGTGCGGGTCTAGCGCGCCCGAGAAATCAAGCTGTGGTCGCGTCGATCACGGCGTAAGAAGGTGGAACTACTTTCTACGCCGCCGAAGCTGATCGAAAAATACGATCACGATAATCAGGGCTCCGGTAATTATCCGCTGCCAGAATGAGTTCACGTTGAGCAAGTTTGCCCCGTTATTGATCGTCGCAAGGATAAACGCGCCGATTAGTGGCCCGTGGACGGAACCGATCGCACCAAATAGCGACGTCCCTCCAATCACCGACGAAGCGATGGCCTGAAGTTCCCAACCGTCGGCCTGTGTGGCGTTGCCGATACCGATACGGGTCGCGAGTAGGACGCCCACAATGGCTGCAAAAACTCCGGACAGGCCATAAGCGAGATAGAGAATGGCATCTACTCGCACGCCTGACAGACGCGCAGACTCCGGGTTCGAGCCTACCGCGAACAGGTAGCGTCCCCAGCGTGTATGATTGAGAAACACGTAGGATGGGACCGCCACCACAAGCACCATCCAGAACAGGCTGGGGATGCCTAAAAAATCGAGCGTGGCGAACTCGATGAATCCCTTGTCGGTGATGTTGACCGTAGCGCCGTTGGTGACCAATAGACCGATGCCGCGTAGCGACGTCAGCGTGGCAAGTGTCATGATAAAGGGTGGTAAGCCCATTTTGGTGATACCGAAGCCGTGGAACAAGCCGATCGTCAGGCCGACGAGCAGGGTGAGTGCGATGGAAAGCCAAATCGGGAAGCCGGCCTGGATCAACTCGGCAATGACCACGGTGCAAAAACCGGCAACAGCGCCAACCGAGAGGTCAATACCAGCCGTGACGATCACAAACGTCTCCCCCAAGGCGAGGATGGCGATCATTGAGCCCTGACGTAGCAGGTTAGGGATATTGCGCTCGGTCAGGAAATTGGGTGTCGCTACCGCCAAGATGACCCAAAGCAGCAGAAGCAGGCCAAGCAACGTCAGCGCGAACAGAAAACTAAAGTTGCGCCGCCGCGGCGCGGCCGCCTTAGAAACGAGGTCATCGCTCGTCGTCATAAACCTTCTCCCTAGACGCCGATTGCTTCGGCGAGGACTTCTTCATGGCTTGCCTGATGGTACCCAGTGCTGCCGGCGATCCGCCCACTGCGGAACACGTGGAGGGTGTCGGCAAGTTCGTAGACCTCTGGCAGGTAGGACGAGATCAGTATGACGCCAGCGCCATGCGCGAGGAGCCTGCCGATCAGCCGATAGATCTCAGCTTTGGTTCCGACATCGACGCCCACCGTCGGCTCGTCGAAGATGAAAAGATCAGCGCCGTGATTGAGCCACTTGCCGATCACGATCTTCTGTTGGTTTCCCCCCGACATCGACGAGGCTAGAGAACGGCGGCTCGGTGTCTTAATCGAAAGGTCTCCGATCTGCCGGTCCGCGTGCGCCGCCTCCTCGCGACCCGAGATCGTGAGGCCATGTGTCAGCCGATCATAGATCGGTAGATTAAGGTTGAAGCCAATCGACAGATTGAGACTGAGCCCCTGATCCCGGCGACTTTCGGGGGCCATGGCGATGCCCAGCGCGATGGCCTGCCGTTCATTGCGGATATCGACCGGCTTGCCCCTCCAGACGATCTCACCAGAGGTTTTTGGATTGCGACCGAAGACGCTCATCGCGAACTCGCTACGGCCCGCGCCGATCAGGCCATAGAGCCCGACGATCTCACCGCGACGCACGCTGATCGAAATATCCTCGAAACCCTTGCCGCCGAGCTGGCGGGTTTCAAGAAGCACCTCGCCGAAGGGCACTATCTCCTTGTGATAGATCTGATCGAGCGAGCGATTGATCATCATCGCCACAAGCTCGGTCTCGTTGGTCTCCGCGATCCTGCGTGTGCCCACCAGACTCCCGTCCCGCAGCACGGTGACGCGATCGGCAAGCTCAAAGACCTCTTCAAGGCGGTGACTGATATAGACTATAGTTACACCCTGGTCGCGCAAGCGCCGGATCAGGGTAAAGAGCTGAGTGGCCTCCTGCCGGGTGAGGTAGGCCGTGGGCTCATCAAAGATCAGGAACTTTGTACCGCGCATCGAGGCGCGCGCCGTCGCCACCAATTGCTGCTGGCCAATGGTAAGATTGCCAAGCGTTTCGTCGGCGACCAGTTGGAAACCCATTTGATCGAGCAGCTGCTGCGCCTGGCGTGTCATCTCTCGCTTCTGCAGCAGGCCGAACCTCACGCGCTCATCGCCAAGAAAGATGTTGGCGGCGACCGAAAGATGGGGGCAAAGCAAGACCTCCTGATGCACGGCGTTGATACCGTGATCGATCGCCTCTTGCGGCTGGTTCAGCGCCACTGTATCGCCGTTCCACAGTATCTCGCCGTCCGACCGCCGAATGACCCCCGTCAAGAGCTTGATCAGGGTCGACTTGCCGGCACCATTCTCTCCGACAATGGCGTGAATCTCCCCGCGAGTGAATGCAAGATCGGCGGGCTTGAGCGCCTGAACCGGGCCGTAATTTTTTGTGAGGCCGCGAAGCTCAAGGATTGGCCCCTCGCGGTGCGGCTGGGCCGCGGCAGCATTGGTCTCGGTCATGGTTCCCCCGCCCGCCAGAGTAACAAGGAGCCGCCCTGCGGCAAAGCAGTGCGGCTCCTCGGGATGTGTACGACTAGTTCACCTTGGGGTGGATCAGCGCGTCGATCGCCGGGTCGTTCATGTTTTCCTTGGTCACGAGGTTGGCGCCGGTATCAATATTGGCCGGAACCTTTTCGCCCTTGGAGACGGCGAGCGCGGTTTTGACGCCGTCATAGCCCATCCGGAAGGGATCCTGAACGACGAGGGCCGAGATGGTGCCGTCCGCGAGGAAGCCAACGGTCTTGTCATCGCTGTCGAAGGTGACGAGCGCGATCTTGGCGGCCACTTTGTTCTCGGCGAAGGCCTGTCCGACACCCTGCGCCATAATGAGGTTGGAGGCGAAGACTCCCACTAGGTTCGGGTTGGCCGTGATGAGATCGGTTGCGATGTTCAGGCCGGTTGTGGCCTGGCCGTCCGCGTACTTGTCGGCCACCAGGTGCAGGTCGGGATACTTGGCGGTAAGTTGTTCGATGAAGCCCTTCTTGCGGGCCTCGAGCGAGCCGGCGTTCGGAAGGTTTGTAATGAGAGCGACGTCGCCCTTCATCGCGCCGGTCTTCGCCATAATCGCCGCGGCGAGTCCGTCAGCAGCGATCCGGCCACCAGCTTCGTTGTCCGTGGTTAGGAACGAGCTGAAAGCCGTTGAGTCCGCTGAAGAATCGATGCCGATGATCGGAACCGACTTCGCTGCTTCGTCGATGGGCGCTCCCAGCGCCTTGTAGTCGACGGGGGCGATAATGATCGCCGCCGGTTTGGCGGCGACGGCGTTCTCGAGCACCGATATCTGGCCGGCAACGTCAGCTTCGCTGGCCATGCCGAGTTCGCTGATATTGACGTCGAGTTCCTTGCCCGCTTTGCGGGCGCCCGCCAGAATAATCTGGAAGAAGAACGAGGTTGTGTCCTTGACGATGACGGCGACCGTCGTTTCGGCGGCACGTGCCGGAGCGAAGCCAACGAGGCTAATCGCAATGGCAGCAGCCGAAGCCTGCAGCACTGCGCGTCGACCGATTTTGAGTATCATGTAGTCCTCCCAATTGTTGAGTTGTTGTTGAAGCGTCCAAGAGCTGCGCGGAGGCCTGCGCGTCGATACGGACCATGTCATGTGCCGATCGTACCCGCCGGCGCGACTATCGTGCTTGGCGTTCGCAGTGATGCGTCATTCAACAGACCTCTGTCTAACGCTTGATCCAGATGGAATTAATCGCCGCCAGAGATAGATGTCACAAACCGAACAGGCGGGGTGACGACTGCGGTAAGTCCAAGACGCTCGAGCCGACGTCAGCCGGACGACCGGAGGTCGAGCCGCATCACGCAACTGTTCCAGC
>JBDSHC010000069.1:0-8016 GCA_039918675.1 Devosia sp. | reverse complement strand
AGGTCCGTCATATCCCCGGTGGCGAGGCGCGTCTTGACGATGTTGTCGCCCTCGGTGCCGCCCGGCCCGCTCTCATACTCGATCTTGATGCCGGGATTGGCGGCTTCGAAATCCGCAATGAGGCGTTCGGCGGTGGCTACCGCTTCCGGCGTGCTGCCAACGCGATAGGTAAGCGTGACGTCTTCTGCGCTGGCGGAGACGGTAAAGCCCGCTCCCAGCGCCAGAGTTGCGGCCGCCACCAGCAGTGTGCGGCGAGCACTCGATATTGTCATTCTAGTCCCTCCAAAATGAGCCGGCTTCCCGGCGGTTTGATTGACAGGGTGGCTTGGCGCCACCCTCTACTCATTGCCGATGCCGCTAATCCGGAACGTCACATTGTGACGTCCAGGCGCCAGCAGGCTTCGCGCCTTCTCGGTGCCGCTCCAGTTGAGTTGCATGCCGTCGACCACGATCTCTTTGTAGTCGGGCGAGAGCACCAGAGTGCCGCTCGCACCTTCGGGCACGAGAATGTCGTAGCTGACCTTGTCGCCATTGACGCTCCAGCCCGCCTCGATCCGTCCCGCAGCGGAGACGTGATCGGCAGCGACGGGCGACAGAGCAGGGATGATGGTCGGCTCAAAAACGATGTGCTGAAAGCCGGGTATGGCGGGATCGGGCCGGAAGCCTGCAACAGACTCGAACAACCACTGGCACACCGCGCCATAGGCGTAGTGATTGTAGGAATTCATCGACGGCTCGAAGATCGAACCATCGGCCCTGATCCCGTCCCAACGCTCCCAGATGGTGGTTGCGCCGCGCTTCACCTGCGCCAGCCAGCCGGGCACTTCCTCCTGGAGGAAGACGGCTGCAGCCAGTTCGGGCTCGCCGATCTTGATCAGCGCCGGCAGCAGCGCCGGTGTGCCGATGAAGCCCGTACCGATGCGGCGGTTCGCAAGCTCGATCGTTTCCTTGAAATATTTCTTTGCCGCATCCAGATGATGGGTGGGGATCAGATCGTAGAGGAACGACAGGGCGTAAGACGTCTGGTCGTTGTAGCCAATGCGTCCGGTGGCAGTGATGAATTCCCTCTGGAACGCGGTTTTGACTGCATCGGCCCGCTCGCGCATCCGCTTTGCATCGGCAGTTCTGCCGATCAGCTCGCCAATGCGCGCGATCATATCCGACGAAATGTAGAGGTAGATCGTGGCCGCCGCGTCATCACCGATCGTGGGGTAGGGCTTGGCCGAGCCACCCTGCGGCTGCAGCCAGTCACCAAATGTGAAGCCGAGGTCGCCGACGTTCTGCGGCGGGTGAACGATCGGCCCATCGCTGATGGCCCAGACGAACTCGTTCCAGCGCAGCATGGCGTCGAACGCTTCCTCGAGGATGCCGCGATCATTGTAGTGGGTGTAGAGCACCCATGGGATGATGACGATGGCGTCGCCCCAGCCGGTGGAGCCGTAGAACTTTGCCTCGTTCCGGTGGCGGAACGGATCGGGCGAAACGTGCGCGATGCCGCCGTCCGGCATCTGATCGACAATCATCTCGCGGACGAATTTGGCGAGGAAGTCGTGGCTGTCATTGAGGTAGCAGGCGGTTGCCGCAAACACCTGCGCGTCGCCGGTCCAGCCGAAGCGCTCGTCGCGCTGGGGACAATCGGTCGGCACTTCGATGAAATTGCCGCGCTGTGACCAGATCGTGTTCTGCACCAGCTTGTTCACGAGGGCGCTGGCTGATGTGAAGGTGCCGGAGGGCTTTACTGCGGACGTGATCGGGATCGCTTTGATCGAGACGATCTCGGCCTTGCCGGCAATGGTGACGCGGACATAGCGGAAGCCGAAGAATGTGAAGAATGGCGTATAGCTTTCGTCGCCCTCGCATTTGAGGGTGTACTCGAGCCGCGCTTCCGCCGTGCGATAGTTTACGTTGTAGAACTGGCCATCCTTGTCGAGGATTTCGGCATGCTCGACGGTGACCTTGGCGCCAAGCTCGCCACGAACGACGAAGCTCACATAACCGGCGATGTTCTGGGCGAAATCATAGACCGTGCGGCCCTCGGCATCCGTGAAGCTGTTCGCGACCGGAAAAGCCTCGAGTTCCTGGACCGGGGTGATCTCGTGCGGGATGAGGACCGAGTCGTCGAAACCATCGACGAGCGCGCAGCCATCGGTAGCGGCAAGCTTGTCTTCGCGGGCGTCGTAATGCTCACCCAGATAGATGCCGTTCTTGATGATCGGCAGGAGGCCGCTCTGCCAGCCGGTATCGGTGGCGAGCACGTTCTTTCCGCCGGCACTGATTTCGGCGATCGCAGCGACCTGCGAGCCCCATGTATTGTCTGAGAAATTCCCCGGCCAGCCCATCTGCGAACGCAGCCAGCCATCGCCCAACCAGATGTCGATCGTGTTCTCGCCGGCGACCAGCAGGTCGGACACATCGTAGGTCTGGTAGCTGAGCCGCTGGGTGTAAACCGTCCAGCCGGGCGTCAGCTGATCGTGGCCGACGCGCTTGCCGTTGATGAAAGCCCGGTAGAGGCCGAGCGCGCTGATGCGCAGCGTCGAGTTCGCCTCGACCGATGCCAGCGAGAAAATCTTGCGAATGAACGAGGCGCGGGTTTTGACACCCTTGTCGGTCAGGGGACGCACCATTTTGGCGGTCCAGGCCTTCTGTCCGGTCGGGCGGGTCGTCATGCGCGTCATGTCGTTCAAAGTCGTTCCTCCAATCGCCGCTTGGGCGACGACCAAAGGCGTCGCCGGCTACCAGAACAGGTTGCCCACGGACTTTCACTAGAGAACGTTCTCGCTGATTGTGGAGACCGTTCTCTATACAAATAGAGACCGTTCTCTAAAATTGTGCAAGTGCTTTTCGATGCCTTGCGTGTTGCAGGGCGTGGGCCGGATCGGGTAGCAGCAGCAGCAAGGAGCGGATTTGAAGAAGCGCGAAACGTCCCGGGTCACAATCAGGACGGTCGCTGCCGATGCGGGAGTTTCGGTAGCCACTGCCTCCAAGGTGCTGCGCGACGCGTACGGCGTCAGTCAGTCCGCAAAGGATCGCGTCCGCGAATCCATGCGAAAGTTGAGCTACCGTCCGCACGCCGCAGCGCGCGGTATGCGTGGCCAGACCTATACGCTGGGCGTCCTGCTTCCGGATCTTCACAATCCGTTCTTCGATGAGATCATGAACGGCGTGCACAGCTTCCTTGCTGCCACGCCCTACCAGGCACTCCTCGGCTTCGGCCAATCGCAGATCGACCAGGAATTTGCGCTGGTTCACAACATGATCGACCGTCAAATGGACGGCCTGGTGATGGTAGCACCCCGGCTCACCGGCCAGCAGATTGAGGACATCGCAGGCCAGGTCCCAACCGTCCTCATCGGGTTGCACGAACCGAGGGCGATCAACTACGACACCGTCAACAACGACGATTTCGAGAGCGGGCGTCTTGCGGTTCACCATCTGCATGAAGGCGGCCGCCGGCGTATCGTGTTCTTCTCGCTGGTCCTGCCGCCCTCGATTGAAGAGTCGACCATCGTGGTGCATCGGGAACGCGGATACCGCGCCGCACTGAACGAGTTGAAACTTGGCCGTTACAGTCGTGTCGTCCTCGCTGGTCAGGACAGGGGATCCATTCGCGACCAGGCGCTAAAATTGCTTCGATCGAAGACACGTCCAGAGGCGATCTTCTGCTGGACCGATTTCGTCGCCTTCGAAGTGATGAGCGTTGCGCGTGAGCTGGGATTGTCAGTGCCGGACGACGTTGCGATCATGGGACATGACAACACGGCCTTCTGTGACCTGAACATTGCCTCGCTCACCAGCATCGATCAGTCGGGCCCTTTGCTCGGTGAACATTCGGCGCGTCTTCTCATCGAGAGGATCGAGGGGCGCACCAAGGCCGAGTTCCTGACTGTCGTCCCCAAGATCGTCGCGCGTGGAAGTACAAAAGTATCCGCGCCAGAGACCGTCAGCTAGACCGCCGGTCTAGCCGTGTGGTCCGCCATCTTGCTCGAACTACTTCACGGGACTGCGGGCCGCCGGGATCAAGCCCGCGGGGCGGAACAGCAGGAACGCGATAAGCGTGCTCAGGATGATCGGATCGCGAAAGATCAGGTAATCCGGCGGCAAGGCGATCTGGAGCGCCACTTCCATCACGCCGAGGAAGAACCCTCCAGCGACGGCGCCCGTGAGACTTCCCATGCCGCCGACGATCGTCGCCACAAAGGCCTTGACCAGCGGATTGAAGCCCATCGTTGGGTCGACCGAGCCGCGCAGCGATATCCAGAGAATGGCGGCAACGCCGGCGAGCAATCCGGAGATGGCGAAGGCCACCGAATAGATGGCGTTCGCTCTGATGCCCATCAACCGCGCTATGTCAAAATCCTGTGCCGAAGCTAGTAGCGCGAGGCCGAACTTGGTGCGGTTGAGAAAGACATTGAGCGCCACGATGAGGACCGTCACGACGACAATCGAAATGATCTGCGCGGCACCCACATAGATGCCGCCGATGGTGAAGGCGCCTGAGAGATACCCCGGCATGGGCAGCGGCTTCGGCTGCGCACCGAAGCCGATCTGGAAAATGACCTGCAGTGCCCCCGAAATGGCGAAGCTGGTGACGAGCAGCGTCATTGGATTGGCGCCGCGCATGGGGCGGAATGCGACGCGCTCCATGAGCATGGCGACGAGCATCGACGCGGCAAGCCCAATGGCGACCGCGGGAATGAAAGGAATGCCGGCCGACATGGCATAGAACAGGACGTAGCCGAAGATCGTCAGCAGCTCGCCATGCGCGAAATTAATGAAGCCGAAGATGCTGAACACGATCGCCAGCCCGAGCGCGATGAGCGCGTAGATGCCACCGAGGCTGAGGGCGTTGACCGCGTACTGGATAAAGAGTTCCATTCTAATCCCCTTAAGCGGCGCCCGGCGCAGCTATGCCGAGGTACGAGTTTCGCACCAAATCGCTGTTCATCATCTCGGCTGAGTTACCGCTCGCCGCGATACGCCCGTTCTCGAGCACATAGACGCGATCTGAGACGGCGAGCGACTGGAAGACGTTCTGCTCAACGAGCAGTATGGTCAGCCCTTCGGTGCGAAGCTGGCGGATCAGATCGAAGTTCTCCTGAACGATCTTGGGTGCCAGCCCCAGCGACGGTTCGTCGAGCAGAAGGACGCGCGGTCTCGACATCAATGCACGGGCCACGGCCAGCATCTGCTGCTCGCCCCCTGAGAGGGTGCCAGCAAGCTGCGTCCGCCTCTCCTTGAGGATGGGAAAACGCTGGTAGAGCCGGTCGAGGACCGGCGAATTCCGCCAGTCCTTCTGTGTCATTGCGCCCAGCAGGAGGTTCTTCTCCACGGAGAGCTGGGGGAAGACCCTCCGACCTTCCGGCGAGAGAGTCATGCCCCGCCGGACGATCTGGGCAGTGCCCTGGCCGATGATGTCCTCACCGGCCAGTTTGATTGATCCGCCTTTAGCCGCGACCAAACCCATGATCGCGTTGAGGGTCGACGTCTTTCCCGAGCCGTTGGGGCCGAGGAGCGAGACGATCTCTCCCTCGTTGATATCGAAACTGATCCCTTTGACCGCCTCGATTGGCCCGTACCGTACGATAAGATTGTCGACCTTGAGCATGGCGTGTCAGACGATCGGAGCGGGAATATCGGCGGGATCGATAATGGCTGCCTTCTTGAAGACACCCTTGCCGCCCTGCACCTCGAGGAAATTGATCGGAACAACCGGACGACGGTCGAAGCCCGTGAACGTAATTGTGCCAGTCGGCACTTCGAGGTTCACGATCTTGTCGACGGCCGCGCGGATCGATGCGGCATCCGTCGCGTCCGCCAGGCGGACCGCCTCGAATACGATAAGCGCCGCCTCGTAGCCCACGATCCAGGCCGAGTTTTCGACGTGCTCGGGATGCAGCGTGGCAACCTCTTCATACTTACTTCCAGCCTGCAGCTGCCGGTTGGAGATCACGATCGTCCCTTCGACAAGGTCGCCAAGCGCCATGAACGAGGGCGTGTCGATGGCGTCGGCGCCCACGATACGCGACTTGATGCCCGCTGCCCGGATCTGGTGGAGGAACGCCGGCAGGTCGGGCTCGAACGCCGCGGTCGAGATCACGTCGGGCTCGCTGGGCAACTTCTTGATGTCGGCAATGATGCCGCCGAAATCGACCTGACCATAGACGTAATTGGCCTGACCCAGAACCGTGCCGCCGCTCTTTTCAAATGCCGTCCTGAAATATTCGGGGACGTTCTCGGTATAGGTGTTGTCCGAAGACTTGAGCAGGTACGCGGTCTTTGCGCCGAGATCCTTGGCCGCATAGATGCCGCTCGATCCCCCGCTGAGATTGTCGCTGAAATTGGCCAGATACATCCAGTCGCCAACCTGCGTGGTCACGTCGGGCTGGGTGCTGGTGCTGGGGAACATCAATACGTTTTTTTGCTGCCCGGCCAGCCCGGCCGCTACCGCGCTCGTCGCATCGCAGCTGAGGTAGAGGATATCGATGCCCTGATCGAGGAGACCGTCGGCGGACTTGATGGCCTCGACGGAACTGGAAGCCGTATCGGTCCCCTTGATCAGATCGATCATGTACTTGCCGGACACGCCGCCCTTGGCGTTCACTTCATCAACCGCAAACTGATAGCCAACTGCAAAGGCGACATCGAAAGCCGCGGCCCAGCCGGTATAGGCATGCGAAAGTCCGATGCGGACTTTGTCACCTGCCGCACGAGCGGCACCAATGCCACCAAGCGATGACAATGCCACGCTTCCGAGCAAGCCGGCGACGACAGCGCGGCGGCTAACCCCGCTAGAATAGATGTTTGACGTCGACATTTCCATTTCTCCCGTATGGTTTGTTCCGGACGATAAGAAGGGTAGGGGTGCTAGGCCCCTTGGTGGGCCCCTGGTCGTATCGCGGGATCACGCGTGCCGAGATACGCTTCAATGACTAGAGGGTCGTTCTGGACTTGGGCTGCAGATCCCGTGGCGATGAGCTCGCCCTTGTTCAACACAAAGACTTCGTCGCACAGGCGCATGATCAGGTGCAGATCGTGCTCGACGATGAGGATGCCGACCCCGCGCGTGCGGCGGACTGCGAGAATGACCTCGATCAGTGCGGCGCTCTCCTTGGGGTTCATGCCTGCCGCGGGTTCGTCCAGCAGCAGGAAGCGAGGTTCAAGGGCGAGCGCCCGCGCGATTTCGAGCCTGCGCTGGTCACCATAGGACAGCGTGTCGGCGCGGCGGTCTGCGAGCCATAAGAGGTCGAGCTGCAAAAGGAGGTGCTGGGCGTAGTCCTCAATGCCGGCAAGCCGCTGGCCACGAGCCGTCGCTGCCGCCAGCACGTTCTCGATCGCGGTCATCTCGCCGAACAGCCGGATATTCTGGAAGGTGCGCGCGAGGCCGGACCGGGCGATGCGGTCGGCGCTCCAGCCGATGATTGAAACCCCTCCGAGCTGGACGCCGCCATGTGTCGGCTTGTGGATGCCCGTGAGGTTGTTGATCAGGGTCGTCTTGCCTGCGCCGTTCGGGCCGATCAGGCCGACGATCTTGCCGGGTTGGATAGCGATCGTCACATCGTTGAGCGCGCGCACGCCGCCGAACTCAATGCCCAAATGGTGCGTCGCAAGGAGCCCGGTCCTATCGCCGGCAGTGGGAGGCTCGATGGCGTCACGAACTGCAATGCCTTCGTCCGTTGGAGCGCGCTTGGGCAGTAGCCGGTTCAACAGCCAGTCGACCGGAAGTTCGTTTCCGGACATGATGCCAGCCGGGCGCTTGTACATCGCGAAGAGGATCATCGCGCTCAGCAGAATCTGCGTTGCGCCCCAGATCGCCGGCGTCTTGAAGCCGCCAATGGTGATCCCAGGTTCCAGCGGCCGCACGACCTCGACCAAGGTCGAGATGAGCAGGGTGCCGACGACCGCGCCCGAGATCGAGCGGCGCCCGCCGACGACCAGCATGGCGATCAGTTCGAACGTCAGGGTGAGATAGAAATCGTGGGGCTGGAACGCGCCGATAATATGCGCGAACATCGCTCC